>NZ_JBIDAJ010000032.1:0-88883 GCF_043202395.1 Streptomyces sp. NPDC048197 | reverse complement strand
CCACTCGCTACGACAAGACCACCGAGTCCTACCAGGCCGCCGTCACCCTCGCCTCGCTCCTGATGTGGGCGTGACATTTGAAGACATCTCCTAGCAGGCCGTACCCTCCTCACAGCGAAGCCCCCGCCGGCCCCGAACGGGCCCCGGCGGGGGCTTTTCTGACGGCGTCTTCGCCCGCGAACCACCCGGTCGGCCCCTCTCGCGCCGCCCGCGCCGGCCGCCCCGGCGAAGCGATCACGCGTAACCCAAGGTTCATCGACCGTGCGTCATATGCCGTGGCATGGCGACGGGGGTTCGAGGGAATATCCCATCCAGGTCGGCGTCCGGAACAAGCCATCGGGCGCCGCATCTCAGCGGACGGCACGGTGCCGTCCGCCCGGGAGGCCCTTTGCACATCACGGAGATCCGTGCGTACCGCACGGGCGACGCGAGGGGCCGGCGCTCGGCCCGTGCATCGTGGCCTGAGCCCGGTCCGGTCATGAGATGGCCGGGGGTCCCGAGGGCGCTGCCCAGCAGCCGCTGGGAGCACCACGCCTCCGGGAGCACACCGCCCCGCGACGCCGTCGCACCCCAACCTCATCCGAGGGGGTTCGTCCACCCGTGGTGAACAGCAAGCAGCGCCGTGACAACGACCGGCGCACTTATGTCCTCGACACCAGTGTGTTGCTGGCGGATCCAGGCGCCATGACCCGCTTCGACGAGCACGAGGTCGTGCTGCCGGTCGTGGTGGTCACGGAACTGGAGGCCAAGCGGCACCATCCCGAGCTCGGCTACTTCGCCCGGCAGGCGCTGCGCCGGCTGGACGAGTACCGGGTGCAGCACGGGCGGCTGGACTCGCCCATCCCCATCGGGGAGCTCGGCGGGACGCTCCGGGTCGAACTGAACCACTCCGACACCGGCATCCTGCCCCCGGGCTTCCTCAACGGGCACAGCCGGCTGGGTGACAACGACTCGCGGATCCTCGCCGTCGCGCGCAACCTCCAGGCCGAGGGGTTCGACGTCACGGTCGTCTCCAAGGACCTGCCGATGCGCATCAAGGCGTCCTCGGTGGGCCTGCTGGCCGAGGAGTACCGCGCCGAACTCGCCATCACCGAGTCCGGGTGGACCGGGATGGCCGAGGTGGCCGTCCCCGCCGACCAGGTCGACGACCTGTTCTCCGCCGAGACCGTGTACGTACCGGAGGCGGCCGGGCTGCCGGTGCACACCGGCCTGGTGCTGCAGTCCGAGCGCGGCAAGGCGCTCGGCCGGGTCACCGCGGACGGCACGGTCCGGCTGGTCCGGGGCGACCGGGAGGCGTTCGGCATCCACGGGCGCAGCGCCGAACAGCGGATCGCGCTGGACCTGCTGCTCGACCCGGACGTCGGCATCGTGTCGATGGGCGGGCGGGCCGGCACGGGCAAGTCGGCGCTGGCGCTGTGCGCAGGCCTGGAGGCGGTGCTGGAGCGCCGGCAGCACCGCAAGGTGATGGTGTTCCGCCCGCTGTACGCGGTCGGCGGGCAGGAGCTGGGCTATCTGCCGGGCAGCGAGGCGGAGAAGATGAGCCCCTGGGCGCAGGCCGTCTTCGACACGCTCTCCGCGGTGACCACCAAGGACGTCATCGAAGAGGTGGTGGGGCGCGGCATGTTGGAGGTGCTGCCGCTGACCCACATCCGCGGGCGGTCGCTGCACGACGCGTTCGTCATCGTGGACGAGGCCCAGTCCCTGGAGCGCAATGTCCTTTTGACGGTTCTGTCCCGTATCGGGGCCAACTCCCGGGTCGTGCTCACCCATGACGTCGCCCAGCGGGACAACCTCCGGGTCGGGCGCTACGACGGAGTGGTCGCCGTCGTCGAGAAGCTGAAAGGGCATCCGCTTTTCGCCCATGTCACCCTGAACCGCTCGGAACGGTCGCCGATTGCGGCACTGGTGACCGAAATGCTGGAGGACGTCAGGATCTGACCCGCCAGACCTGGACAACCGCTCGGATCGGGCCAGTTGTCCGGATCTGACCCGCTGTAAGGCGGCGCCGCCCGGCGAAGCGAAGGAGCTTAGCCGGGCGGCGTTCTGCTGCGCGCCGATATCCGAAAATACCCGGGGGTAAACGAGGTGTGAGCTTTCACACCCGGCCGGGAATTGATTCCCGGTGTGTCGTTCGGGCAGAGTCTGGGTCCTGTCAGGCCCCGCATACGGCATCCGCACCCCCAGCGGTGCAGAACACCCGAACTTCATAGTGAGTCGCCGTATGCCGCCCGAGCACCACGCGGACCCCGAGGGGGACGTACCGGGCCAGTGCCTCCCGTGACCAGCCGGTCCCGCCCGCTCAACAGGGCCCGGAACAAGGGGAGACCAGCGCCAGGGGCACGATTGCGTCCGCGAGGTCACCTAAGCGGGCGATGCTGGAAGGAAAACGTGTGAGCCGGATCTCGGTCCGGGGATTCGCCGTGGCCTCCGCCACCGCGGTCACCACCGTCGGCGCCGTCGTCGGCGTCGCTGCAGGGCAGCCCGCCACGGTCAACGCCGAGGCCACCGCTGCCGACGCGACGACCATTGCCGACATCCCCGCGGGCGCTCAGGCCCAGGTGCAGACGGCTTCCCTGACGCAGCAGGCGGACGAGGCGTCCACCCAGGCGGACGCGAGCGCCCTCAAGTCTGCACAGGAGGCCGCGCGCAAGGCTGCCGCGGAGACCGCGCAGAGCAAGAAGGACGCCGCGGACCAGCAGGCCAAGAAGGAAGCCGACGCGCGCAAGAAGAAGGAGCTGGCCGCGTCCCGCTCCTCCGAGCGCACCGACCTCGGCGACCTGGTCGGCAAGAGCTCGTACACCATCGCCGAGACGCAGGCCATCGCGCGTCAGATGATGGCGGGCGACCAGTTCCAGTGCTTCAGCAACATCGTGAGCCACGAGTCCGGCTGGAACTACAAGGCCACCAACGCCGGCTCGGGCGCCTACGGCCTCGTCCAGGCGCTGCCCGGCTCGAAGATGGCCTCCGCGGGCTCCGACTGGCAGACGAACCCGGCGACCCAGATCAAGTGGGGCCTGAACTACATGAACGACCGCTACGGCAGCCCCTGCGGCGCCTGGTCGTTCTGGCAGGCGAACAGCTGGTACTAGGCCCATCGGCCGCACACCGCGCCTCTCGAAACCCCCGAACGCACCGCGTCGGGGGTTTCGTGCGTCGTGCACGGGTAACGTCGTGCCCGTCAACGTGGCGCACGGGAGGGGAAGAGGAAGGCAGATGTCCAGATTGCCTCAGTGGGTCGGTGGCCTCGGCGCCGGTCTGACGCGGCTCTCGCAGCGGCTGGAGGAACAGCGCCGCCGCGCCGAGGCCGCCGCCGCAGCAGCCGGGGACACGGACGAGCTGGGGCGTGTCGAACGCTCGGCGTCGTCGGCGCTCGACGGACCGGTGGCCGACGCACCGGTGGCCACGCTCGCCGTGCCCCGTACGCAGCTGCCGGAGGCCGGGGACGGCGTACCGCACCCGGGCACGGGCGCGGAGGACGCGGCACCGCCGGCCCCTTCGCGGGCCCCGGACTCGGTGCCCGCGCCGCCCTCGTACGCGCCGGCCGTGGCGGCCCGGCCCGATCCGGTCGACGCCGTGCCGTGGGGCGTACGGGTCGCCGCCGAGGCGGGCTGGCGGCTGCTGGTGCTGGCCGCCACGCTGTGGGTGCTGGCGCAAGTGATCACCAGCATCCAGCTGGTCGTGCTGTCCTTCATCGCGGCGATGCTGATCACCGCGCTGCTCCAGCCGACGGTCGGCTGGCTGCGCCGGCGCGGGCTGCCGCGCGGGCCGGCCACCACGCTGACCTTCATCGGCGGCTTCGTGGTCATGGGCCTGGTCGGCTGGTTCGTGGTGTGGCAGGTCCAGGACAACATCGACTCGGTCTCCAGCCGCATCCAGGAGGGCATCAGCGAGCTCAAGGGCTGGCTGCTGAAGAGCCCGTTCCATGTGACCGAGAGTCAGATCAACAGCATCGCCAAGAACCTGCAGGACGCGATCGGCGCCAACACCGAGGCGATCACCTCGGTCGGCCTGGAGGGCGTCACCGTCGTCCTGGAGGTCCTCACCGGCATCCTGCTGGCCATGTTCACCACCCTGTTCCTGCTCTACGACGGGCGGCGGATCTGGGAGTGGGTGCTCAAGCTCGTCCCCGGCGCGGCCCGGGAGGGCGTGGCGGGCGCCGGGCCGCGGGCCTGGCGCACGCTGACCGCCTATGTGCGCGGCACGGTGATCGTGGCGCTCATCGACGCCATCTTCATCGGCATCGGGCTGTACTTCCTCAACGTGCCGCTGGCCGTCCCGCTCGCCGTCTTCATCTTCCTGTTCGCCTTCATCCCGCTGGTCGGCGCGGTGGTCTCGGGCGCGCTGGCGTGCGTGGTCGCGCTGGTCACCCAGGGCGTGTTCACGGCGCTGATGGTGCTGGCGGTGGTGCTGGCCGTGCAGCAGATCGAGGGCCATGTGCTGCAGCCGTTCATCCTGGGCCGGGCGGTCCGGGTGCACCCGCTCGCGGTGATCCTCTCGGTCGCGGCCGGCGGACTGATCGCCGGGATCGGCGGTGCGGTCGTCGCCGTGCCCCTGGTGGCGGTCACCAACACGGTCGTCGGGTATTTGCGCTCGTACTCCCGGGAGCAGGCGGTGCGGATGTCGGTGGCCCCGCGCGGCGCCACCGCCCTCGGGGTGGCGCCGACCCCGCCGCCGGTCCGGAGGGCCCGGAGCGACGAGGACGGCGACGGCGAACGGGAGTAGCACCCGGACGACGACACGAAGAACCCCGCGGACGACGCAACGTCCGCGGGGTTCTTCGGGTTTCGGGCGCCGTAGGGCTACCGGGTCACTCGGCGAGTGCGGCCTCGGCGTCCAGGGTGGCGCCGACCGCCTGCAGCACGGAAGCGATCTTGACCGCCTCCTGGATCGTCTCGCGCTCCACACCGGCCTTGCGCAGCACCTGCTCGTGCGAGTCCAGGCACATGCCGCAGCCGTTGATGGCCGAGACGGCCAGCGACCACAGCTCGAAGTCGACCTTGTCGACGCCCGGGTTGCCGATGACGTTCATCCGCAGGCCGGCGCGCAGGTTGCCGTACTCCGGGTCCGACAGCAGGTGCCGGGTCCGGTAGAAGACGTTGTTCATCGCCATGATGGCGGCGGCCGACTTGGCGGCGGTGTACGCCTCGGCGGAGAGGTTCGCCTTCGCCTCGGGCTCCAGCTCGCGCAGCACCTTCGGCGAGCGCGAGGCGATCGCGCAGGCCAGGACCGTGCCCCACAGCTGCTGCTGCGGCAGGTCGCTGTTGCCGATCACCGAACCGAGGTTCAGCTTGAGGTCCTTGGCGTAGTCCGGGACCGCGGACTTCAGGTCATCGAGGGCCATGGGTCTCACTCACCGGCCAGCAGCGCGACCGGGTCCAGGGTGTCCTCGCCCTTGCTCCAGTTGCACGGGCACAGCTCGTCCGTCTGGAGGGCGTCGAGGACCCGCAGGACCTCCTTGGGGTTACGGCCGACGGAGCCGGCGGTCACCATCGTGAACTGGATCTCGTTGTTCTGGTCGACGATGAAGACGGCGCGCTGCGCGAAGCCGTCCTCGCCCTCGATGCCGAGGTCGCGCATGAGCTCGTGCTTCGAGTCGGCGAGCATCGGGAAGGGCAGGTCGGTCAGGTCCGGGTGGTCCTTGCGCCAGGCGTGGTGCACGAACTCGGAGTCGCCGGAGAAGCCGAGGACCTGCGCGTCACGGTCGGCGAACTCCTCGTTCAGCTTGCCGAACGCGGCGATCTCGGTCGGGCACACGAAGGTGAAGTCCTTGGGCCACGCGAAGACGATCTTCCACTTGCCCTCGTAGGTCTTGTGGTTGATCTGCTCGAACTCCTTGCCCTTCTCCAGCGAGACACAGGCAGTCAGGTCGAACTCGGGGAACTTGTCACCGACAGTGAGCACGCGCTCTCCTTGTTGCGTAGAAAGTCCCTTTTGAGGCTTTCCTTGAGGCTTGGACGGAACTCACAGTGCCACAGGACGCATTGATCAGGGAAATAGCTAGACTGGTTGATGTTGATCGGAGGTGGTTATCAGTGGCTTCACCAGCCAGCCAGGGCGGCCGGCCCCGCCAGCCCAGCCTGGCCCAGCTGCGGGCGTTCGCGGCGGTGGCCGAGCATCTGCATTTCCGCGAGGCGGCGGCCGAGATCGGCATGAGCCAGCCCGCGTTGTCCGGCGCGGTCTCCGCGCTGGAGGAGGCCCTCGGGGTGCAGCTGCTGGAGCGTACGACGCGCAAGGTGCTGCTGTCGCCCGCGGGGGAGCGGGTGGCCGCCCGGGCCCGTACGGTCCTGGAGGCCGTCGGCGACCTGATGGAGGAGGCCGAGGCGGCCCGCGCGCCCTTCACCGGCGTCCTCCGTCTCGGCGTCATCCCGACCGTGGCGCCGTACCTCCTCCCGGCCGTGCTCCGCCTGGTCCACGACACCTATCCCGACCTGGACCTCCAGGTCCACGAGGAACAGACCGCGTCGCTGCTCGACGGCCTGGCGCACGGGCGCCTCGATCTGCTCCTGCTCGCCGTCCCGCTCGGCGTCCCCCAGGTGACCGAACTCCCGCTCTTCGACGAGGACTTCGTGCTCGTCGCGCCCAAGGACCACTGGCTCGGCGGCCGCGGCGACATCCCCCGCCAGGCGCTCCAGGAGCTCGACCTGCTGCTGCTCGACGAGGGCCACTGCCTGCGCGACCAGGCCCTGGACATCTGCCGGGAGGCCGGCCGCGACGAGAACACCCCGGTCACCACCAGCGCGGCGGGCCTCTCCACCCTCGTCCAGCTCGTGGCCGGCGGCCTGGGCGTGACCCTCCTGCCGCGCACCGCCCTCCGCGTCGAGACCGGCCGCAACGACCAGCTCACCACCGGCTACTTCGCCGACCCGGCCCCGTCCCGCCGGATCGCCCTGGCCATGCGCACGGGCGCGGCCCGGCAGGAGGAGTTCCAGGAGTTCGCGGCGGCACTGCGGGAGGCGCTGCGGGGGCTGCCGGTGCGGATGGTTACGGGGTGAGGGTCAGGGGCGGGCGGCCCGCGGCCGGGCGTCGTCCAGGACCTGCCCGACGTCCAGAGTGACTTCGGCGCCGATCGACTCCGGAAGGGTGACCTTCTCGCCGGCCACATGAATGCGGTGCACGGCATAGTCGTCCACCATCGGCTCGGTGAGGACGTGTAGGCGTTCGTGCCTGCGGTCGACGATCACATATACCGGCACCTTCGCCGCCCCGTAGGCGGTCACCTTCGTGCGCAGGTCGTTGATGTAATTCGTGGACGTGACCTCCAGCACCATCCGGAAGACCGCCGGGTCGCAGCACCCGTACTCGATGACGTGATCCTGGAAGTCGGCGTCCACCACGGAGAGGTCAGGAACGGCGAAGTCCTCCGGTCCGTCCGGCAACCACAGGCCGAGGCCTTCCAGCACCTCTGTCCGGCCGCCGTCCAGCCCGGCCGCGACGAAGGGTCGCCGGAGACGGGAAAGCCCCTTTGCATGGGCGGGGTCAGGGGGTGGGGTCACGGTGAGGACGCCTCCGAGGATCTCGACGCGGTGGCCAGGGAGCTGCTTCATGAGCTGGTCGGCCTGTTCGAGGAGCGTCAGAGGCTCGCGGCCGTGCGCGTAAGGACCCTCGACAGCTGCTGCGGACATGCATGCCTCCCGTTGGCTGGTGCCGAGGCCATCATCGTAGGCAGGAGTGCCTGCGCACGTCTCGTACGACAGTGTTCACCCGTTCGAGGATCATGCTCAGCAGCGGCGGGCTCGGGTGAGCAATGCCGCCACGTCGAGGTGCACCCTTGTCCCGACGGAGGCCGGGAGGGTCACCTGTTCGCCGGGGTGATGGACCCGGTGGTTTCGGTACGTACCGTGGCGCGGGTCGGTCAGGACGTGGAGGCAGTCGTCGCGACGGTTGAGGATGACGTAGACCGGGATCTCGGCGCTGGCATAGGCCGCGACCTTGGTGTCCAGCTCGTTGCCATAGTTGTTCGAGGTGACTTCCAGGACCAGGCGGAAGATGACGGGGTCGTAGCAGTTGAACTCGACGAGATGTCCGTCGAAGTCGTCGGTGAGGGCGAGATCGGGGATGGCGAAGTCGTAGGGGCCGGTCGGCAGCCGGACGGCGAGCTTCTGGAGGACGTGCCTGTTCCCGGCGTGCAGACCGGCCTCGATGAACAGAAGCGTCAGGTCGGTCAGTACGCACCCATGGGCCCCGTCCGGCAGCGGGGTCACCCGGATCTCCCCGCCGATGACCTCGAAGCGGACGCCGGGGAGGCGGTCCATGAGCTGGTCGACCTCGTCGAGGAGGGTGGACGCACGGGTCGCACGGGGTGGCATTTCTCGGCTCCTGACGGGCGTTGAGGTGTCCTTGAGCGGTGTCAGGGCATCGTCGTCGTACCCGGTCCTGGCCCGCTCGCCGTACGGAGTGGTTCACCCGTTCGAGGACGCGCGCGTCACTCCGTCTGCAGGCCCTCCGGTCGCATCATGCGCCACAGGGGCGGCAGGCTCAGGGCGGTGACGAAGAGGATGACGGCGGCGCCGGTGGCGGTCATGGCGAGGACGACCGGCCAGTCGACGGTGACGGCGCTGTCGATCATGGTGAGGAGCAGGGCGCCGAGGGAGAGTCCGCAAGCCAGGGCGAGGGCGAGGCCGAGGAGGACGGGGAGGGCGGTCTGCCAGAGGAGCGACCGGCCGAGGGTGGCGCGGCGGATGCCGTGGGCGTCGAGGGTGGCGAGCAGGCGGCGGCGTTCGTGGAGCTGCTCGACGGTGGTGATGATCAGGCCCGCGCCGATCAGCAGCAGGGTGACCACGGCGCCCGCGAACAGGGCGTTGCGGACGCTGGAGTACTGGCCGTCGTGCGGATTGTCGACCGCGGACGACTCCAGCACGGTCGGGTCGAACCGGGACGCGGTGGTGCGGAGGTGTTCCACCGCGTCGGGGACGGAGCGGTCGAAGTCGACCCGGAGCTCCATGCTGGGGGCGTTCAGCCGGCCCGGGTCGAGCGCGGACGGGGTGACCAGCAGGTCGTAGGAGAACAGGCCGGGGCCGTGGCCGGGGGCGAGCAGCCGGGCGGTGCGGGCGGACCGGGGGATGGTCCAGGGGTGCGGGTCGAGCCGGTCGCCCCGCACCATCGGCGGGTTGAGGTCGAGCCGGGCCCCGGGGACCAGGGCCGGTTCGCGGTCCGGGGTGTTGGCGGTGAGGAAGACCTCGCCGTCCCGGCAGGAGGGCAGCTGGGCGAGCCGGCGCAGTTCGGCGCAGCTGCCGATGGCCAGGGTGGAGGGGTGTTCGGGGGGAGCGGGAGCAGCGGCGGCGCGGTCGGTGGGGAGGGGGCCGGCGAGGCCGTCGATGGTGCCGCGGGCGTCCGTCACGCCGGGGGTGGCGCGCAGCGCGGTGAGCGCCCGCTGGGTCGTGGGCCAGTCCTTCGCGTTGCCCCACAGGCCGATCCGCGGCAGCTTGCCGGACTCCGCGTAGGCCGTGGCGTACCCGGCCTGCATCCCGGTCATCAGCATGTGGACGGCGATGGCGCCGGCCACCGCGACGGTGATCCCGCTGACCGCGCGGGTGGCCGAACCGCTGCTCAACTGCAGGCGGCGGACGGCCAGTTGCCAGGAGACGGGGCCGCCGTGCAGCCGGCCGACCACCGCGTCCACCAGCCAGGGCAGCAGTGCGGTGACCCCGAGCAGCAGCAGCATCGCACCGGCCGCGAGGCGGACGGTGTTGAGCGGGTCGTCGGTCCACGGCCCCTCCCAGGCCAGCGGGACCAGCAGCAGCGCACCGACGGCGGGCAGCGCCGGACGCCACCACAGCCGGCGGCGGACCGGCCGGCGGTGGTGGACGACGCCGAGCGGATCGACGGTGACGGAGCGCTGGGCGAGGAGGGTGACCAGGACCGCCGCGGCCGGGACGAGCAGCGTGATCAGGGCGGCGGCGAGCGGGCCGGGGGTGATGTCGGCGGGGAAGACGTTGATGTCCCACAGCGTGATGTACGGGGCGAGGCCGCGGGCGGCCAGGAACAGCGCGGCACCGCCGGCCACCCCGAGCAGCGAGCCGAACAGCGCCTCCCCGGAGGCAATCCGGCGGGTCGTCGGGACGTCGGTGCCGACCAGCCGCAGCGCCGCCAGCCGCTCCTCGCGGCGCTCGTTGCCGAACCGCACCGACGTGCCGATGAAGACCATCACCGGCGTCATCAGTGCCACACACGTCATGATCACCAGCAGCACGGCAGGGGCGCTCATCGGCCGCGGGTCCCAGCTCTTGCCGAAGTGGTCGATGCGGTAGCCGTCCGGTGCGGCCAGGGTGGCGCGCTGCGCGACGTACGTGAGCTCCTTCGGGCCGAGCAGCCCCGCGTCGCCGATGGTGCCGGCGATCTCGTACGGCAGGCGGTCGCGCAGCAGGGCACCGCCGGGGGAGCCCAGCAGGTCCTTGAGGGCGGGGGACACCAGCATCCGGCCGGGGCCGGGGAGGCGGTCGATGCCGGGCGGGACCGGCGGGTGCGCGCCGTCGGGACGGACCAGCCGGCCGCGGACCTCGGCGCCGTGGAAGGTGGTGTCGGCCGAGGCGTAGCGCAAGGTGGTGTCGGAGGGCCGGGGTTCGTGCAGCTGGCCGAGGTTCTCGCGGGCCTTCTCCCGGCCGTGCCAGGCGTCCATCAGGTGCGGGACGGACGCGCCGAGCAGCAGGACGGCCACGCCGAGGGCGACCCCGGCGGCGGTCAGCGCGGTGCGGATCCAGCCCTCGCGGCCGCCGCCGGCCGCGAACCGCATGCCCATCGCGAGGTCGCGGGCCCAGGCGCCGGGGCCGAAGCGGGCGGCGCCGAGCGGGCCGCGGCCGTCGCCGCCCGCGCCGTAGGTGCCGGTGCGGGAGCGCAGCAGGCTCATATCAGGCCCGCCAGCATGTCCTTCACCTTGCCGTCGCGCACGACGACCTCGCGGTCGGAGTACGCGGCCACCCGGGCCTCGTGGGTGACCAGGACGACGGCGGCACTGGTCTCCCGCGCGGCGTCGGTCAGCAGGGTCAGCACGCGCTCGCCGTTGAGCGAGTCCAGCGCGCCGGTGGGTTCGTCGGCGAAGATCACCCGGGGCCGGGTGGCGAGCGCACGGGCGACCGCGACCCGCTGGCCCTGGCCGCCGGAGACCTCGCCGGGCCGCTGGCCGGCCACCGCCTCGACCTCCAGGCGCTCCAGCCACTCGTGGGCGCGGCGTTCGGCCTCCTTGCGCCGGGTGCCGTTCAGCCGCAGCGGCAGCGCGACGTTCTCCAGGCAGGTCAACTCCGGTACCAGACGGCCGAATTGGAAGACGAAGCCGAAGTCGGTGCGGCGCAGGGCGCTGCGCTGGGCGTCGGTCAGGCCGGTGAGGGTGTGCGGGCCGTAGTGGACCGTGCCGGAGTCGGGGGTGATGATTCCGGCGAGGCAGTGCAGCAGGGTCGACTTGCCGGAGCCGGAGGGGCCCATCACGGCGACGACCTCACCGGGGTGGATCGAAAAGTCCGCGCCGGCCAGGGCCGGGGTGCGGCCGTAGGCCTTGTGCAGCCCCTCGGCGGCGAGCAGGGAGCCCTCGGGGGTCATGCCCGGACCGCTTCCGCCAGTTTCTCCAGCCGGGCGGCGGTCAGCTCCAGCCAGCGCAGATCGGCCTCCAGGTGGAACAGCGCGTGGTCGCAGATCAGCTGGTCGGCGAGGTCGCCGGTGCGCTTGCGCTCGGTCAGTCCGCGCATCATCCGCAGGTGTTCGGCGCGTTGGGCGTCGAGGAGTTCGGCGGCGTTGCGGTCGGTCAGCAGGGCCAGCACCACCTTGGTGTAGAGCGTCGACTGCAGGTACGGCTCGGGCTTCTCCGGGCGGGCCAGCCACTGCGCGACATCGGTGACGCCGGCGTCGGTGATCGCGTACCGCTTGCGCTCCGGGCCGGCGCCGGGCTCCACCGCGTCCACCTCGACCAGGCCGTTCTTCAGCAGCCGGGACATCGTGGAGTAGACCTGCCCGTAGTGCAGCGGGCGGTCCTGGCCGAAGTGCTCGTCGAAGGCCCGCTTGAGGTCGTAGCCGTGGCGGGGGCCGGACTCCAAAAGGCCCAGCAGCGTATGACCGATTGACATGCCGACCACCTTACTGGCGGTGTAACGGCGGTGTATACGTCAGGTGTATAGGGGGAGGAGGCGGCGCCGCCCGTCGTGGTGTGCGGCCCTATTGCTGGTCGTCCGGCTTCTTCGGCGGGCGGCCCCGGCGCGGGATCGCCCCCGCGCCCCGGGGTAGCCGCCCCGCCTCGGAGAGCGCCTTGCGGAGCAGGAACTCGATCTGCGCGTTGGCGCTGCGCAGTTCGTCGTCCGCCCAGCGGGCCAGCGCGTCATGGATCAACGGGTCCAGCCGCAGCAGCACCTGCTTGCGCTGCTGCGGCCGTCGCGCGGGGGTCCGTCCGCCTTCGGCGCCGGACTCCTCCGGGGTCCCCGTGCTCATGCTGAAACCTCGCTACGCTCGGCCTCGCATTCGCGAGGCACGCACCCCCTAATGGTTCGCTCGCTACGCTCCCTCACTGGTACAGCGAGCCCGTGTTCAGTACCGGCTGGGCGGCCCGGTCGCCGCACAGCACCACCATCAGATTGCTGACCATGGCAGCCTTCCGTTCCTCGTCCAGTTCGACGATGTCCTGCTCGCTGATCCTCGCCAGTGCCTGCTCCACCATGCCGACCGCACCCTCGACGATCTGCTGGCGGGCCGCGACCATCGCGCCGGCCTGCTGGCGCTGGAGCATCGCCGAGGCGATCTCGGGAGCGTAGGCGAGGTGGCTGAAGCGGGACTCGATGATCCGCACGCCGGCCGCCTGGACCCGCGCGGTCAGCTCCAGGGCCAGCTTCTCGGTGATCTCCTCGGCGTTGCCGCGCAGCGACAGGGCGTCCTCGTCGTGCGCGTCGTAGGGGTACTCGATCGCGATGTGCCGGACCGCCGCCTCGGTCTGGGTGGCGACGAACTCCAGGAAGTCGTCGACCTCGAACAGCGCCTGGGCGGTGTCCTCCACCTGCCAGACCACGATCGAGGCCAGCTCGATCGGGTTGCCGTAGGCGTCGTTGACCTTCAGCACCGCGGTCTCGTGGTTGCGCACCCGGGTGGAGATGCTGCGGGCGGTGGTCAGCGGGTTGACCCAGCGCAGGCCGTCGGTGCGGATGGTGCCGACGTACCGCCCGAAGAGCTGGATGACCCGGGCCTCGCCGGGGGCCACCATCTTCACGCCGGTCATGCAGAAGAGGGAGCCGAGCAGGATCGCGGCCCCGGCCAGGATCAGGGGTATGCCGGCCGCCTTGTTGCCGCCGTCGGCCAGGAAGCCGCCGACGGCGATCCCGGCGACGCCCAGCGCCACGCCGAGCACGGTCAGCAGCAGGGCCAGCCCGCCCGCGATGCTGTGTGCCCTGACCTCGCGGATCTGCGGGCGGGGCATCTCGGGGGCGGTCACGGCGAGGTCGTCGCCGGCGGTGGGGCCTGAGGTGGGGCCGGTGAGGTGGTCGGCCGCTGGCTTCTCGGACATGGATATCCCCGTTTCTCCCGATGCGGCGCGTGATGTCCGCCGCACTTCATGATGTCGCTGGTCTAGCAAAGTGATAGCAGATTAACGGACGGGCGACCCGGTCGTCCAGTCCCCGCGCCGAGCCCGATTTACGGCAAGTGCACAGGTGAGAGCCGGGCGACGCAGAAAACCCACCCCCTGGTTCCGTCGCGCCGGGTGCTGTTTGTCACGTCGGGAAAAGCCTTGATCGATGAGTATTTGTTGACAGATGCGGTGTTAGCTTCAACAGCTGAGTTAGCTGGGGGCGGAACGACTGGAGTTGTCGAAGCGATGGGCCGAGCGGAAGCGAGACGGGCGCAGCAGGGGAGCGCCCGCCGGGCCAAGACGAAGCAGAAGAAGTCCGGCATACGCCGCCTCTTCACCTGGAAGAAGATCCTCGGGACCTTCCTCGGGGTGTGCCTGCTGGGCATGGCCGCCTTCATCGGGCTGTACCTGTACGTGGACATCCCCGCCAAGGGCAACGAGGACGCAGGCAAGCAGGCCAACGTCTTCAAGTACGCCAACGGCAAGGTCTTCGCCCGCGGCGGCAAGCTCAACCGCGAGGCGATCAGCCTCAGTCAGATCGACACGAAGGTGCAGCACGCCTTCGTCGCCGCGGAGAACAAGAGCTTCTACCACGACTCCGGCGTCGACCTGTGGGGCACCGCCCGCGGCATCCTCAACACGCTGATGGGGCACGGCAAGCAGGGCGGCTCGACGATCACCCAGCAGTACGTCAAGAACTACTACCTGAGCGACGAGCAGACGGTCAGCCGCAAGCTGCAGGAGATCGTCATCTCGCTCAAGGTGGACGACAAGCTCTCCAAGAGCCAGATCCTCGAGGGCTACCTCAACACCAGCTACTACGGCCGCGGCGCCTACGGCATCCAGGCCGCCGCCCAGGCGTACTACCGCAAGGACGCCGAGAAGCTGACCGTCACGGAGGGCGCCTACCTCGCCTCGCTGCTCCAGGCGCCGAGCCAGTACGACTGGCAGGCCGCCACCGCCACCGGCCGGAAGCTGGTCAAGCAGCGCTGGGCGTACACGCTCAACAACATGGCCGAGATGCACTGGCTCTCGCCCGACGAGCGCGCCCGGCAGCACTTCGAGAAGCCCAAGCCGCCCAAGCCGATGCCCGGTGTGACCGGCCAGAAGGCCTACATCCTCGAAGCGGCCAAGCAGGAGCTCTTCGCCCAGGGCGTCGACCCGAAGCGGTTCGACGCCGGCGGCTGGACCGTCACCCTCGGCATCGACCCCGACAAGCAGAAGGCACTGGAGAAGTCCGTCCAGCGCAAGTTCACCGGCGACCTCGACCCCGCCAAGCGCAAGGTCGACGGCGACGCCCAGCTCGGCGCCGCCTCCGTGGACCCCAGGACCGGACACATCGTCGCGATGTACGGCGGTGCCGGCTACCCGAAGCACTACCGCAACAACGCGACCCGCTCCGACTACCAGGCGGCCTCCACCTTCAAGCCGCTGATCCTCGCCTCGGCGATGCAGAACAGCGCGCAGACCCAGGACGGCGTGCAGATCACCCCGAACACGATCTACGACGGCAGCAACCGCCGTCCGGTCGTCGGCGGCACCATCCCCTTCGCGCCGCCCAACGAGGACGAGCACGACTACGACAAGATCACCGTCCAGACGGCCACCAACAACTCCGTCAACGCGGTCTTCGCGCAGATGGGCGCGGACGTCGGCCTGGACAACGTGAAGAAGACCGCGGTCAGCCTCGGCATGGACGGCTCCAAGATGGACGTCAAGCCGGCCATGACCCTGGGCGCCATGGGCGCCAGCCCGCTCCAGATGGCCGGGGCCTACGCCACGCTCGACAACCACGGCGTCAAGGTCACCCCCACGATGGTCACCAAGGCCGTGCACAGCGTCGACGGCGTGGAGCACGAGCTGAAGATCAAGGACCCGATCGGCCAGCAGGTCCTCGAGCGCAGGACCGCCGACACCGTGACCTCCGTCCTCACCGGCGTGGTCAACGACGGCACCGCCTCGGAGGCCGTCAAGAACACCGCCTACAAGGCCGCCGGCAAGACCGGTACCTCCGACGACGACAAGTCGGCCTGGTTCGTGGGCTACACGCCCAAGCTGGTCACCGCGGTCGGCATGTTCGGCGAGTCGCCCAACGGCGGCGCCCAGGTGACCCTCAAGGGCACCGGTGGCGGCGGCCGGGTCAACGGCGGCGGCTACCCGGCCAAGGTGTGGGCGGACTACACACAGACCGCGCTCGGCGGCAGCACCGGCGGCGACTTCGACCTGGAGACGGACATGGGCGCCGCGGTCCCGCCGACCACCACCCCGTCGCCGACCGCCACCCCCTCGACGACCCCGTCGCCGACCGGCAGCCCGAGCAGCACCCCCAGCGGCACCCCGTCGTCCCCGTCGGGCCGCCCGTCGCACACCCCGAGCGGCCGCCCGAGCAGCCCGACCACCCCGAGCGACACGGCCTCACCGCCGGACGGCGGTGTGGACGGCGGTGACACCACCGGCACCACCAGCGGCGTCGACGGCGGCACCGGCGGCAACGGCAACGGCGGCACCAAGGGCGCCAACAGCATGCCGGGCTTCAACTGACGCCGGCAGCCGACCAGAACGACAACAGCGCGGCCCCCGCCGAACCGGCGGGGGCCGCGCTGTTGCCGTACGGAACCGGGTCAGCGGCGCGGCGTCCCCGGCGGCATGCTCAGCTCGAACCAGACCACCTTGCCCATGCTCAGCCGGGTCGCACCCCACCGCCGGGCCATCCGGTTGACGAGGTAGAGCCCCCGCCCGCCCTCGTCCGAAGGCCGGGCCTGCCGCAGCCGCGGCAGCTGCGGTACGTCGTCCCCGACCTCGCAGCGCAGCACGTCGGTGCGCAGCAGCCGCAGCGTGATCGGCCGCTCCGCGTACCGCACCGCGTTCGTCACCACCTCACTGACCAGCAGCTCCAGCTGATCGGTGAGGTCGTCCAGACCCCAGCGCGCCAGCGCCCGGCGGGCCAGCCGGCGGGCCTGCCCGGCGGTCTGCGCCTTCGGGTCCAGGTACCAGTACGCGACGTCGCTCGGCGCGATCCCGTCGAACCGGGCCGCCAGCAGCGCGATGTCGTCGTCCCGGTCGCCCGGCCCGAGCATGTCCAGCACCTCGTCGCACAGCGGCTCCAGCGGCGGCGGGTTCGGGCCCGTCAGCCGGGCCGTCTCCGCCAGCCGCTCCCGCAGCTGCTCGATCCCGGTCCACACATCGCGGATCCGCGACTCCACCAGACCGTCGGTGTACAGCACGAGCGTGGCCCCCGCCGGGGCGTCCAGCTCCACCGCCTCGAAGTCCACCCCGCCGACGCCGATCGGCGCGCCCGGCGGCACCCGCAGCACCTCCGCGCGCCCGCCGCGGTGCAGCATCAGCGGCGGCGGATGGCCCGCGTTGGCGATCGTGATCCGGTGCGCGACCGGGTCGTACACCGCGTACAGGCAGGTCGCCATCCGGTCCGAACCCAGCCGCTGGGCCTGCTCGTCGAGGTGGTGCAGCACCTCCTGCGGCGGCAGGTCGAGACCGGCCAGGGTCTGCGCGGTGGTGCGCAGCTGGCCCATGATCGCCGCCGAGGTCATCGAATGCCCCATGACGTCACCGACCACCAGCGCCACCCGGCTGCCCGGCAGCGGGATCGCGTCGTACCAGTCACCGCCCACCCGGGCCGTCTCGGCGGCCGGCAGATAACGGCTGGCCAGCCGCACCCCGGTCGGCTGCGGCAGCGAGTCCGGCAGCATCGTGCGCTGCAGCGCGTCCGCGATGTACGCCTCCCGGCCGTACAGCACCGCCTTGTCCACGCCCAGCGCGGTGTGCGTCGCCAGCTGCGCCGCCACCAGCAGGTCGTCCGGCTCGAACGCCGGCCGGTCGGGCCGGCGCAGGAACACCGCCGCCCCGATCACCCGCCGCCGCCCGCGCAGCGGCGCCAGGATCACCCGGTGCCCGCCCGGCAGCCGCGGATCGGGGCCCAGCAGCTCGGGCAGCGCGGTCCGCGCCGCCTGCGCCTCGCCGAACAGCGGCCGTACGCCCCGCAGCACCTCCGCCAGCGGACCGCCGGGCCGCACCTCGGCCAGCTCCGCGGCGCTGCCGCCCATCGCCGGACCCAGATCGGGCTGCGCCGGCAGCACCGGCAGCCGCCCGCCGTTGGTGTCCGGCTCCTCCGGGATCCGGTCGGTGCGCCGCAGCCGCAGCACCACCGGTCCGGTGGGCCGCTCGTCACCCACCGGCAGCGGATCGCGCAGATACACCAGGATCGCGTCGGCGAAGGTCGGCACCGTCGCCCGGCACAGCCCCAGCACGATCTCGTCGAGGTCGATGCCGCGGGCGATCCGCCGGGTCGCCGCACCGATGAACCGCAGCCGGTCACCGCCCGCCTGCCGGGCCGCCGCGACCTCACCGCTCTCGCCCGGATGCGCCGAACGCGCCGGGCCGGCCGGCGGCAGCGGAGCGGGCGGCGGGCCCGACGGCGGCCCGGCCGGCGCCGGCACCTGTGCCCCGGTCGCCTCCCCGGCCGCCCGGGACCGTCCGGCGCCGCCGTCCCGCGGCCGCCCGATGCCCTCGCCGCCCGGCCGCGGACGCTCGCCGCGGTGCGGCTCCTCGGCCGGATCCGGTGTGCCCGCGCGGCCCACCGCGCCCTGCGCCACCCGCCGCCGCGCCGGGGCCGCCTCGCGTTCCCCGTCCGGTGCGCCGCCCGGCCGCCCGCTCGCCGGCATGGCCACCTCCCCGTAAGAGTCGGCGCCCCAGGGGTCGCCGCCGTAAGTGTCCGCGCCGCCAAAGGCGTTCGCGCCGCTGTACATGCCCGCGCCACGGTACGCGCCCGCGCCGCCGAAGGTGTCCCCGTACGCCTCCCCGTACGGAATCGCCGCGTCGTCCCGGGCCGCACCGTGGTCCGCGGGCGGCTCGCCGTCGGCCCGGCCGGCCGGCGGCCCCGCCGGGACGAAGCCGGCCGCGGCGGGCTGCTGCAGGGCGCCGCGCGGGTCCGGGACGGCGCCCAGCGGCGGTGTCCGGCCCGGCCCCCGCGCAGGGGACGCCGAGGGCGCGGCGGTCGGGGCCGACCGCCGCGATTCGTGGGAGGTGGGATGCTCCGTCACGCGTGGGATTCCATCCGTCCGGGGCTGCGCGTCCGACGCGCCGCGTTCCGGGCGCGCAGCCCGTACGGGACGCGCCCGACGCGCTGCGTTTCAGGCGCGTCGCAGGTGCAGAAAGAGCTGGATCTCGGGTGGTACGTCCGTGCTCGCCGGGGCGTAGGCGTAGGCGTCCTCCCCGACGACGTCGAAACCCGCGTCGTGCACGACCCGGCGCAGGTCGTCCCGCAGGTAACCCGATACCCGGATCGTGTTGCCCAGGAACGGGATCGGGAAGTCGTCCACGTCCGCCTCGACCATCGACAGGGCCATCAGGCCCCCGGGTCGTAGCAGATCATGCAGCAGGCCCAGTGCGTAAGGGATTTCCGCACGGGGCAGCATCAACAGCGAGAAATAAGCGGCGACACCGTCGAAGGAACCGGGGCCGCCGAGCCGGCCGCCCCGCAGATCGGCGATGTCCAGGCGGTGGAATTCGGCACCCGGGGCGTTGTCCCGGGCCAGCTTGACCATGGAGGGGGAGAGATCGATACCGACCACGCGGTGCCCGGCCTCGGCGAGCTGACGGGCGGTCGGCAGGCCCGTACCGGACCCGACGTCCAGGACGCGGGCGCCCGCGGGCAGTGCACCGGCCAGCCAGGCGCCCGAGGACACCTGACCCTCCTTGTGCGGAAAGGCGTCGTTGTAGCGGTCGCCGATCGCGTCGAAGGCGTCGGCCTGCCCGGCCCGGTCCAGCGCTAACCGGTTCAGGCCCTCGTACTCGTCGTAGCTCTTCGCGCTCACGACCTCGCCTCTCCTGCGACCGCGGTCAAGTTCGTTTTCCAGTTCTGGAGTTGCGCCTGTGCAGTCTTGCGGAGGACGATCCTACGTTTGAAGACCCGGGGCGCAGCAAGGGGGCTCGGACCGGCTCCTCGCCCCGCGGGAAACAGCTTTGCCCAAAGGCGCACCTTTCCACGGTCCGCCCCCTTCACTCCCACTCGGTGTACCCCGTTTCACTTCGCTCCCTCACGACCGCAAACACTCCGGTGGGCGGTCCCAGTCCTCCGGGAGCCGCGGAACCTGCCAGGCCGGGTCGGGCCGCCAGTCCTCCCAGCCGTCCGAGTACGGTTCGCGCCAGGCCGAGATCTGTGCGATCGCGGCCCGTCCGGCGGACCGGACCTCCGCGGCCCGCGCTTTTGTCATCAGCCCGTCCCGCTGCGCCTGTGCGAATTCGTCCTCGTCCCGCCACTCCCAGTGCCGGTCCGGATAGACACAGATGTCGAGGAAGTGGTCCTCGGAGTCAATTCCCCCTGACCAACGACGGCGCGGCTGCTCCAGATTGACGTACCAGTTCTTGAACTGCCAGCCCTGCTCCCAGAAGAGCCAGACCGACCAGGGGTCGCCGGGCCGCGCGAGCTTCAGCACGCCGGTGCCGAACCAGTGGTCGCGGGTGGTCCGGCGCGGTTTGGTGTAGCGGGTGGCGAGCGGCTCGCGGTGCACCGGCGTGCCGTCGGCCAGCACCGGCTTGATGCACGCGGTCCCCGGCGCCATCCACACCGCCAGCAGCTCCTCGGTGTCCTGGACGACGGTCATCGGCCGGCAGATGTGGAAGCGCCCCGGGTCGGCGTTGTCGCGGTAGCGCCACAGGACGTGGTCGCCCGGCGCCCAGGGGCCCGCCGCGCCGTCCGCCGCCACCTGCCGCACCCCGGACGTCCCGCGCCCGCCGGCCGTCCCGCCTTCCGTCGTGTCCACCATGTCCGCTGTCATGGGCAGATTTTAGAGGTGCCGTATGACGCCCGCCGTGACATGAGACGCAGCGGGCGTTACGGGCGCGGTAACGTACCTTGCTTGCGGTGTTACGGCCGGGTCATGCGCAGCACGTCCAGCGCCTCGTCCAGCTGCTCCTCGGTGAGCAGCCCGCGTTCCACGTACCCCTCGTCCAGGACCACCTGACGGATCGTCCTCCGCTCGGCGAGCGATTTCTTCGCCACCTTGGCCGCCTCTTCATAACCGAGGTACTTGTTCAGCGGCGTGACGACGGACGGCGACGATTCGGCGTATTCGCGGGCCCGTTCCGGATTGGCGGTGATGCCGTCGACCGTACGGTCCGCCAGCAGTCGCGCCACATTACCGAGCAGCCGGATCGATTCGAGGACGTTCCGCGCGATCACCGGGAGCATCACATTGAGCTCGAAATTACCGGCCGCGCCGGCCGCGGCCACCGTCGCGTCATTCCCGGTGACCTGTGCGGCGACCATCAGCACCGCCTCCGGAATCACCGGATTGACCTTCCCCGGCATGATCGACGAACCGGGCTGGAGGTCCGGCAGATTGATCTCGGCGAGCCCGGTGCGCGGCCCCGACGCCATCCACCGCAGGTCATTGGCGATCTTCGTCAGCCCGACGGCGATCGTCCGCAGCTGCCCGCTGGTCTCGACGATGCCGTCCCGTGCGCCCTGCGCCTCGAAATGATTGCGCGCCTCGGTCAGCGGCAGTCCGGTGGCCCGGGCCACTTCCGCGATCACCGCGGCGGAGAATCCGGGTGGTGTATTGATGCCCGTGCCGACGGCCGTACCGCCGAGCGGCAGTTCCGCCAGCCGCGGGACCGCACTGCGCAGCCGCTCCACGCCGTACCGCACCTGGGCGGCATATCCGCCGAATTCCTGGCCCAGGGTCACCGGCGTGGCATCCATCAAATGCGTCCGCCCCGACTTCACGACGTCCGCGAATTCCTCCGCCTTCCGCTCGAACGCCGCCGCGAGATGCTCCAACGCCGGAATCAGACCGTTCAGCACCGCCGAAGTGGCCGCGATGTGGATCGACGAGGGAAACACATCATTGGACGACTGGCTCGCATTGACGTGGTCGTTCGGATGGACGTCCCGCCCCAGCCGCTCGCTCGCGAGCGTGGCGACGACCTCGTTGGTGTTCATGTTCGACGACGTCCCGGAGCCCGTCTGGAACACATCGACCGGGAAGTGCGCGTCCCACTCACCCCCGGCGACCGCAGCGGCCGCCTCCTGCACGGCCTCCGCGACGTCCTTCTCCAGCACCCCCAGCTCGGCGTTCACCTTGGCGGCCGCGCCCTTGATCCGCGCCAGCGCCTCGATGTGCGCCCGCTCCAGCCGCTGCCCGGAAACGGGGAAGTTCTCCACCGCGCGCTGTGTCTGCGCCCGCCACTTGGCCTCCGCGGGCACCCGGACCTCGCCCATGGAGTCGTGCTCCACGCGAAACCCGCCGCCGTCACCCACTGCACTCGTGTCACTCATACCTATGACAGTGCCCTGCGGAGGGGATCTGTTCCCGCCCCGACGCACTCCGCCCCGCCGGCAGTTCGCCCGGCGGGGCGGTGGTGGTGTGCGGCGGCCCGGGGGAGGGCCGGGCGGGTCAGGCGCCCTGGCGCACCGGGATGCTGGTGAACGTCGGGGCCGGGGCCGGGTCCTGGAAGAAGTCGTTGCCCTTGTCGTCGACGACGATGAAGGCCGGGAAGTCCTCGACCTCGATCTTCCAGACCGCCTCCATGCCGAGCTCCTCGTACTCCAGGACCTCGACCTTCTTGATGCAGTCCTGGGCCAGACGGGCGGCCGGGCCGCCGATGGAGCCGAGGTAGAAGCCGCCGTGGGCGGCGCAGGCGTCGGTGACCTGCTGCGAGCGGTTGCCCTTGGCGAGCATGATCTTCGAGCCGCCGGCGGCCTGGAACTGCTCGACGTAGGCGTCCATCCGGCCCGCGGTCGTCGGGCCGAACGAGCCGGAGGCGTAGCCCTCGGGGGTCTTGGCCGGGCCCGCGTAGTAGACCGGGTGGTTCTTGAGGTACTCCGGCATCTCCTCGCCGGCGTCCAGACGCTCCTTGATCTTGGCGTGCGCGATGTCGCGGGCGACGACCAGCGTGCCGGTCAGGGACAGCCGGGTCTTCACCGGGTGCTTGGTCAGCTCGGCGAGGACCTCGTCCATGGGACGGTCGAGGTCGATGGCGACCGCGTCGAGGTCGGGGCCGGCGCCCTCGGTCAGTTCCTCGTCCGTCGTCTCCGGCAGGAAGCGGGCCGGGTCGGTCTCCAGCTGCTCCAGGAAGACGCCCTCGGCGGTGATCTTGGCGACGGCCTGGCGGTCCGCGGAGCAGGACACCGCGATGGCGACCGGGCAGGAGGCGCCGTGCCGGGGGAGGCGGACCACGCGGACGTCGTGGCAGAAGTACTTGCCGCCGAACTGCGCGCCGATGCCGATCTTCTGCGTCAGCTCGAAGACCTTCTCCTCCAGCTCCTTGTCCCGGAAGCCGTGGCCCGTGGGCGAGCCCTCGGCGGGCAGCTCGTCCAGGTAGTGCGCGGAGGCGTACTTGGCGGTCTTGAGGGCGTACTCGGCCGACGTACCGCCGACGACGATCGCGAGGTGGTACGGCGGGCAGGCGGCCGTACCGAGCGAGCGGATCTTCTGCTCCAGGAACTTCATCATGGAGCCCTCGTTGAGGACCGCCTTGGTCTCCTGGTAGAGGAAGGACTTGTTGGCGCTGCCGCCGCCCTTGGCCATGAAGAGGAACTTGTAGGCGCCGCCGTCGGTCGCGTACAGCTCGATCTGCGCCGGGAGGTTGGAGCCGGTGTTCTTCTCCTCCCACATGGTCAGCGGGGCCATCTGCGAATAGCGCAGGTTCAGCTGCGTGTACGCGTCGAAGATGCCGCGGGAGAGCGCTTCCTCGTCGCCGCCCTCGGTGAGCACGTTCTGGCCGCGCTTGCCCATCACGATCGCGGTGCCGGTGTCCTGGCACATGGGCAGCACGCCGGCGGCCGCGATGTTGGCGTTCTTCAGCAGGTCGAGGGCGACGAACTTGTCGTTGGCCGAGGCCTCGGGGTCGTCGATGATCTTCCGGAGCTGCCCGAGGTGCTCGGGGCGCAGGTAGTGCTGGATGTCATGGATCGCCGCTTCGGCCAGCTTGCGCAGCGCCTCCGGCTCGACCTTGAGGAACGTCCGGCCGTCGGCCTCGAAGGTGCTGACACCTTCCTTCGTGATGAGGCGGTACGGGGTCTTGTCCTCTCCCGTGGGCAGTAGGTCGGTGTAGGCGAATTCCGGCATCGCGGCCAATCCTTACTCGACGATGGCTTCGGCTGACATCTGCGGCAGCGCCCCAACAGCGTAGAACCCTGGCGCGCGGACGGGGCTGTGAGGTAAGGCTCAGTCGGCGGCAGGCTCCGGTTCGGCGGCGGTACGGGGCCGGTGCGGGCTCCGGTTCGGGCGAATGTGCGGTCCGCCGCGGCAATCCCTAGTCGCGATCTATCGCGTTTCGGTACGCTGGGGCGGTGGATGCAGACAACGGGGGACGAGTGGGCCCCGAGACCCCGCAAACGGTGGACCTGACCAAGGCCGCGGCCAGGCCCGCGGGCGCGCCCGTGGCCGAGGCGGACATCCGGGCGTCCGACGCGGACCGCGATCGGATCGCCGCGATACTCCGGGAGGCGCTGGCGGAGGGCCGCCTCGATCCCGAGGAGCACGCCGAGCGGATCGACACGGTCTACCGCGCCAAGACCCTGGGCGAGCTGGAGCCGGTCGTCCGCGACCTGCCGGCCGCCGGCGGCCGTCCGCAGCCGGGACCGGGCACGTCGGCGGCCGCGGCCGGCACCGGCGCGCCGCCCCCGGACCAGAACCTCGTCGCGATCTTCAGCGCCGCCTCCCGCAAGGGGCGTTGGCACGTCCCGGCGCGGATCAACGCCGTCGCGATCTTCGGGTCCGTCGAGATCGACCTGACCGAGGCGGTCTTCCCGCAGCAGCAGGTCCAGATCACCGTCACCTCCCTCTTCGGGAGCGTGGAGATCCGGGTGCCGGAGAACGTCACGCTGCGCAGCAGCGGCTCGGGGATCCTGGGGGCCTTCGAGATCGACACCCACGAGGCGGAGGACGGCGACGCCCCGCAGATCCAGGTCAACGGCTTCGCCGTCCTCGGCAGCGTGGAGGCCCGGCCCAAGCGCGGGGCGCTGATCAGCGACCTGCGGGACCGGATGCGGGAGAACCACCGCGAGCTGCGCGGCCGGGTGTGGGAGGACCACCGCGATCTGCGCCGGCAGCTCCGCGACGAGCACCGCGAGCGGCACCAACTGCTGCGTCTGGAGCGGCAGGAGCGCCGGGACCGCTTCCGCAAGAGGCACGACCGCGGCCGCTGAGGTACGGACGTCCCGGGGCCGCGGTACGACTTTTCGCGTTGTCGCGTGATCTCCTTTCCGCACGATCGCCACGGTGTGCATAAGCGTGCGCACAGCGGGTAGGGCTGGTGCATCGTCTCTCGTACGGCTGCGGGGTGCGGAAAAAGGCCGTGCGCAGCGAGACGGGCAAGGGTGATTCTCGCGCCGAAGCCGTCGTCAGGAGTAGACCGTGCTGCTACCGCATCAGCCCCTGCAGGATGCCGCTGTCCTTCCGTCCCCGCGAGTACCTGCGCGCGACGAGGCCGGTCCCTGGCATTCCGAGGCGGTGTGCCGCCGGGACGAAGCCGGGCTGTTCTTCGCCCCGTCGAAGGAGCCGACCGCCGCGCGGCTGGCCAGGGAAGAAGCCGCGAAGCGGGTCTGTGCCCGCTGCCCGGTGATGGTCGAGTGCCGGGAGCACGCGCTCCTCCAGCCGGAGCCGTACGGCGTCTGGGGCGGGCTCACCGCGGCCGAGCGCAGGGTCGTGCTGACCCGGCGCCGGCGCCGGGAGTCCGAGCTGCAGCGTGCGGCCCATATGCCCGCGGCCGGCTGAACCGACCGCGCGTATGGGCCACTTCGCCCCCGCCGGAGCCTCTCCGGCGGGGGCGAAGTGCGTCCGGGGTCGTCCCGGTGGGAGCCGTCAGCTCGGGCGCTCGAAGTCCACCGAGCTGTAGGCGCGCAGCTTCGACAGCCGGTGCTGGGAGTCGATCTGCCGGATCGTGCCGGACTTGGACCGCATCACCAGGGACTGGGTGTAGGCGGTCTCGGCGCGGTAGCGCACGCCGCGCAGCAGCTCGCCGTCGGTGATGCCGGTGGCGACGAAGAAGACGTTGTCGCCACGGACCAGGTCGTCGATCTCCAGCACCTTGTCCAGGTCGTGCCCGGCGTCCAGGGCGCGCTGCCGCTCCTCGTCGTCCTTGGGCCACAGCTTGGCCTGCAGGGTGCCGCCCAGACACTTCATGGCACAGGCCGTGATGATGCCCTCGGGCGTACCGCCGATGCCCAGCAGCAGGTCGACGCCGGTGCCCTCGCGGGCCGCCATGATCGCGCCCGCGACATCGCCGTCGGCGATGAACTTGATCCGGGCGCCCGCCTCCCGGACCTCCTTGACCAGGCCCTCGTGGCGCGGCCGGTCCAGGATGACCACGGTGACGTCCTCGACCGCGGACTTCTTCGCCTTGGCGATCCGCTTGATGTTCACCGCCACCGGGGCGGTGATGTCGACGAAGTCCGCCGCCTCCGGGCCGGTGGCGAGCTTGTCCATGTAGAAGACCGCGGACGGGTCGAACATCGACCCGCGCTCGGCGACCGCCATCACGGACACCGCGTTGGCCATGCCCTTGGCGGTCAGCGTCGTACCGTCCACCGGGTCCACGGCCACGTCGCACTCCGGGCCGGTGCCGTCCCCGACGCGTTCGCCGTTGTACAGCATCGGGGCGTGGTCCTTCTCGCCCTCCCCGATGACGACGACCCCGTTCATGGACACGGTGTGGATCAGGGCGCGCATGGCCTTGACCGCCGCGCCGTCCGCGCCGTTCTTGTCACCTCGCCCCACCCAGCGGCCCGACGCCATGGCACCGGCCTCGGTGACCCGGACGAGTTCCAGGGCGAGGTTGCGGTCCGGGGCCTCGGGGCTGACCTCGAGTTGGGACGGGAGATGATGCTCGGTCATCGAGCGCACCTTTCTGTACGGCGACGGCCGTGGAGGAGTGAGGGTGGCTGTGCGGGGGCGCGGGGGTCTCCCCCAGAGGTTCACAGTATCCGCACGTCACCAAAATGAGCAGAGGGCCCTTCGCATGAGCGGCCGACCGGGGGATGCGCGACACGGTGTTCGCGCAGGTGACGGGCGTCACCGGGGGGCCTGTCGGGGCCGGCGCGGGGATGGGGGACCATAGGGGCGTGGCAGGTATGCGAGGCAGGCAAACGGTGCGGGACATGGTCCTGTCGCTGGCAGTGATCGGCGTCCTGGTCGGGGCGATCTACATCTTCATCCCGCACGACGAGAGTGCGGACGCGGCGAAGAACGCGGTGAAGACGGTCGACTACCGCGTCGAGCTGATCACCGCCCGGCGGGCGGCGCCCTATCCGGTCGCCGCACCCCAGGGGCTCCCCAGGACCTGGCGTGCCACCTCCGTCTCCTACAAGGTGAGCGACGACGGCAAGGGCGGTGCCTGGCACCTGGGCATGCTCGACCCGGAGGAGCAGTACGCGGCGGTCGAGCAGAGTGACGCGCCGCCGCGGAAGTTCATCCAGGAGGTCACCCTCGGCGCCACCAGGACCGAGGGCAAGCAGGCCGTCGGCAGCAAGAAGTGGGACCGCTATGAGGGCGACAGGTACAAGGCGCTGGTCCGCGAGGAGAAGGGCGTGACCACGGTCGTCACCGGCACCGCGCCGTACGGGCGGCTGGCGGACCTGGCGGCCGCCCTGGTGGCGAAGTAGCGCTGACGCAGGCGAAGCATGCAGGGGCCGCCGCACCCGGGCTGGGTGCGGCGGCCCCTGTGTGGTTTCCGACGGCCGTCGGACGGTGCCGACCGCGGTCGGAGGGTGGTGACGGCCGTCAGACGGTGGTGACGGCGTCGTCGAAGGTCAGGCGCGGCGCGCGCGGGAAGAAGGCGTCCGGGCCCGGCTTGCCGATGTTGATGACGAGGAAGGACTTCTGCTTGCCGTCGCCGAAGAACTCCTTGTCGATGCCGGTGAAGTCGAAGCCGGTCATCGGGCCGGCGGCCAGGCCGGCGGCGCGGACGCCGACGATGAAGTAGCCGGCCTGCAGGGTGGCGTTCTGGGTGCCGGCGACCTCGCGGACGGCGGCCTCGGCGAAGAAGGTGTCCTTGATGCCGGGGGCGTGCGGGAAGAGCTCCGGCAGCTTCTCGTGGAAGTCCAGGTCGACGGAGAGGATCGCGGTCAGCGGCGCGGTCAGGGTCTTCGGGCCGTTGGCGCCCATGGCGTGGTTGACCAGGCGCTGCCGGGCCTCGGGCGAACGGACCAGGGTTATCCGCAGCGGCGACTGGTTGAAGGCGGTCGGGCCGAACTTCACCAGGTCGTAGATCGCCTGGACCTGCTCGTCCGTCACCGGCTCGTCCGTGAACGTGTTGGCGGTCTGGGCCTCGCGGAACAGCAGGTCCTGGGCGGCGGCGTCAAGGGCGAGAGACATGAAAAGCACCTCGGTGGTCAGCTCGGTGGTCAAACGGGTCTGCGGTAGCCGCCGCGGAGGCGGCGAGTACCACGATGCGGATACCGCAGTCCACATACTGCACGGTTCTCCGTGCTCTCCACTCTAAAGCAGATAGATTAATATTCAACTAAATCGGGGGTGTTGTGAGCCGGTTCACATGAGGGGGTGTGAAGGGCCGCCTGATCTGCGGGCGGCGAGCGGCGCGCGGCCCGGAGACCGCCGCGCCTACCGCTCCTCGGCCAGCGCCGCGTCCAGCCGGGCCCGGGCGCCGTCCAGCCAGCGGCGGCACACCTTCGCCAGCGCCTCGCCGCGCTCCCACAGCGCCAGCGACTCCTCCAGCGTCGTACCGCCCGCCTCCAGGCTGCGGACGACCTCGATCAGCTCGTCCCGCGCCTGCTCGTAGCCGAGCGTGGAATCCACCGGGGGCACCGCGTCCGCGGATGTGCCCGGCTGCGGTCCGGCGGCGTCCGGGCCCGGCTCCGCGGCGGGCTCCGCACTCTTGGGGCCCCGCGCGCCGGTGTCCGCGCCGGCCGCCGGGCCCTGCTCCGTCTCCGCCACGCCGTCCGTCTCCCGCTCCGTCTTCGCCTGCGCCTTCGCCATGTCTCCCACCCTATTCGGGGTCACTGACAGTGCCCTGGACGCCGCCGACCCGGACCCGGAACTCGCCCGCGGACACCCGGGCCCGCAGCTCCTCCCCGGCATCGACCTCCGCGGGGGAGCGCACCGCCGCCCCGTCCGCCTTCTGGAGCACCGCGTAGCCGCGCTCCAGCGTCGCCCTGGGCGAGAGCGCGACCACCCGCGCGAGGGTGTGCGTCAGCTCCGAATCGGCCCGGTCCAGCAGATGCCCCAGCGTCCGCCGGCCGCGCTCCACCAGAGCCGTGACCTGCTCCTCACGCTCCTCGACCATCCGCTGCGGCCGCTCCATGCACGGCCGCTGCAGCGCCGCCGCCAGCCCCCGCTGCTCCCGCTGCAGGAAGCCCTCGACCGCGCGCAACGCCCGCTCCCGCAGCTGTTGCACCCGGGCCAGCTCCTCGCCGACGTCCGGGACCACCTTCTTCGCCGCGTCCGTCGGAGTCGAGGCGCGCAGATCGGCCACCAGGTCCAGCAGGGGCGTGTCCGGCTCATGACCGATCGCCGAGACGACCGGCGTCACCGCCGTGCTCACCGCCCGGACCAGCTGCTCGTCGGAGAACGGCAGCAGGTCCTCCACGCTGCCGCCGCCGCGGGCCACGATGATCACATCCACCTCGGGCAGCGCGTCCAGCTCCTGCACCGCCGCGATCACCTGCGGCACCGCATGCACGCCCTGCACGGGGACGTTGCGCACCTCGAAGCGGACGGCCGGCCAGCGGTGCCGGGCGTTCTCCAGCACGTCCCGCTCCGCGGCGCTGGCCCGCCCGCAGACCAGCCCGATCAGCTGCGGCAGGAACGGCAGCGGCCTCTTGCGGTCCGCCGCGAACAGCCCTTCCGCCGCCAGTGACTTCTTCAACTGCTCCAGCCGCGCGAGCAGTTCACCGACGCC
Source organism: Streptomyces sp. NPDC048197 (assembly GCF_043202395.1). NCBI lineage: Bacteria > Bacillati > Actinomycetota > Actinomycetes > Kitasatosporales > Streptomycetaceae > Streptomyces > Streptomyces sp. NPDC048197. The sequence continues at coordinate 59,470 of NZ_JBIDAJ010000032.1, read as the reverse complement.
GACCGGCCGGATCTCCGCGGCCCGCAGCGACAGTTGACCGCGCGGGGCGTACCACTCCGGTTTGGCGTGCACCACCACCCGGGCGCCCTCGCTGATCACGTCCGCGACCTTGTCGAAGACCTGGCGGTAGCACGTCACGCGGAGCGAGATGTCGTGGGACGGATCGCGCAGCGTCAGGAAGACCACGCCCGCGCCGGGGCGGCGGGAGAGCTGGGTGATCTGCCCCTCGACCCAGACCGCGCCGAGCCGGTCGATCCAGCCGCCGATGAGCCGGGACACCTCGCCGACCGGGATCGGCGTTTCGGGGGACGTGGAGACAGCCATACGAGCGAGCGTAGCGGCGGCCACCGACAGCGCCGGCCGCCTCGCCCTCAGCCCGCCGCCCCGCCTCCCTCGGTCCCCGCCCCGCCGGCCCGCGACCGCCGCCCGTACTGCACCGCCAGCCACACCAGCCCCACCGCCAGCCAGCACCCGCCCACGGCCTGCGCCGTCGGCGACGCCGCCACGAGCACCGCGACCACCACCGCGAGCCCCAGCAGCGGCACCACCACGTGCCGCAGCACGCCCGGCACCCCGGCCCGCTCCCGTGCCCGGAAGCGGAACCAGCCGATCACCGAGGCGTGCAGCAGCCCGAAAGCGGTCAGCGCCCCCACGTTCACGATCGACGACAGCTGCTCCAGCCCGTCGTCCCGGCGCGCCGCCCACACCGCCGCCACCAGCGTCACCCCCGCCGCGCCCAGCAGCGCCCGGCGCGGCACCCCGCGGCGGGCGTCCACCTCGGCCATCGCCCCCGGCAGCCGCCGGTCCCGGGCCATCGCGAACAGCAGCCGCCCGGCCGCCGCCTGCCCCGCCAGCGCCGCGAACGCCGCCCCGACCGCCTTGCCGGCCGCCACCAGCTGCCCCAGCCACGGGCCGGCGGCCGCCTCCGCCGTCACGTAGAAGGCGCTGCCCTGCTCACCCGGTCTGGCCGCCAGTCCGGCCGCCGACACCGGGGCGAGCAGCGCCGCGAGATACGTCTGTACGGCGAACAGCGCCCCCGCCACCGCCAGGCAGGCCAGCACCGCCCGCGCGACCCGCCGGGGGCCGCCCGCCCGTCGCCCACCGCCACCCTTCCCGGGACGCTCCCCCGGACTCCGTCCCGGGGCACCCCCCTCGCGCGGCGCATCTTTGGCCTCCTCCGCGAACGACGCGATCGCGTCGAAGCCCAGGAACGACAGGACCGCCACCGACACCGCCGCGAGCACCGCGACCGGGGAGAAGGCCCCCGCACCGGTGAACGGCTCGCTCCAGCCGCGCCGCGCCCCCGCCGTGACCAGCACGTACCCGGCCGCGCCGACGAACACCACCAGCACCGCGAGCTCCAGAGCCAGCACCACGAAGCCGACCACCGCCGCGGTCCGTACGCCCCACAGGTTCAGCAGCGTCGTCACCACCACGGCCAGCGCCGTCCACACCCACTGGTGCACCGAGGGCACCAGGGCGTGCAGCGCGATCCCGGAGAACAGATACGCCACCGCCGGGATCAGCAGATAGTCCAGCATCGCCATCCACCCGGCGACGAACCCGGCACCGTCGCCCAGCCCCACCCGGGCGTAGGTGTAGACCGACCCGGCCCGCGGCGCGACCCGCACCATCTGGGCGTACGAGTACGCCGTGCACGCCATCGCGGCCGTCGCCACCACGTAGACCAGGGTGATCGCGCCGTGTGACGTGGCCAGCAGGGTGCCGAAGATCCCGACCGGAGCCATCGGGGCGATGAACAGCAGCCCGTAGACGACCAGGTCCCGGAACGTCAGCGTCCGCCGCAGCGCCGCCGGCCCCGCGGCCTCGGCCGCCCTGCCCCGCCGCCCCGACTCCATCCCGGCCTCCTCGGTGGTTCCGGCCTCGGTAGTGGCCTCCCAGTCTCGGCCAACGGCCGATCTTCGGGCGCCGGCCACGGCCCTTACGATGGACGGCATGACTTCCCGCCCGTCGCCCACCGCCGCCCCCAGTGGAGACGCTGCGCGTCCCAGTGACATCCGCCCCCCCGCCGGCCGCAAGGTCCTGCTCGCCGCCCCCCGTGGCTACTGCGCGGGCGTGGACCGCGCCGTGATCGCCGTCGAGAAAGCCCTGGAGCAGTACGGCGCGCCCGTCTACGTACGCCACGAGATCGTGCACAACAAGTACGTCGTGCAGACCCTGGAGAAGAAGGGCGCGATCTTCGTCGAGCGCACGGAGGAGGTCCCGCCGGGCAACATCGTGATGTTCTCCGCACACGGCGTGGCCCCCGTCGTCCACGAGGAGGCCAAGCGCGGCCGCCTCGCCACCATCGACGCGACCTGCCCCCTGGTGACCAAGGTCCACAAGGAAGCCGTCCGCTACGCCAAGGAGGACTACGACATCCTCCTGATCGGCCACGAGGGCCACGAGGAGGTCATCGGCACCTCCGGCGAGGCCCCCGACCACATCCAGCTCGTCGACGGCCCCGAGGACGTCGACAAGGTCGAGGTCCGCGACCCGTCGAAGATCGTCTGGCTGTCGCAGACCACCCTCTCCGTGGACGAGACCATGGAGACCGTCGACGCCCTGAAGACCAAGTTCCCCGGCCTCGTCTCCCCGCCCAGCGACGACATCTGCTACGCCACCCAGAACCGGCAGCTCGCCGTGAAGCAGATGGGCGCCGAGGCGGACCTGGTCATCGTGGTCGGCTCCCGCAACTCCTCCAACTCCAAGCGGCTCGTCGAGGTCGCCAAGCTCGCCGGTGCCCGCGAGGCCTACCTCGTGGACTTCGCCGCCGAGATCGACGAGGCCTGGCTGGAGGGCGTGACCACGGTCGGCGTCACCTCCGGCGCCTCCGTCCCGGAGGTCCTGGTCGAGCAGGTCCTGGAGTGGCTCGCCGAGCGCGGCTACGGCGACGTCGAGCTCGTCAAGGCGGCCGAGGAGTCCATCACCTTCTCGCTGCCCAAGGAACTCCGCCGCGATCTGCGCGCCGAGGCCAAGGCCGCGACCGAGGACGCCGAGGACACCGAGGCCTGACGCTCCGGCCCGACGACGAGCGCGGCCCCGGCGGACGAAAGCGCCGCCGGATCCGCGTTCCCTGGGCGGCCGGGCCCGTCCGCGCCTAGCCTTTTCCCCATGAGGGTCTTCGGTGTGGACATCGGCGGATCGGGCATCAAGGGCGCCCCGGTGGATCTCGAACGCGGCGACCTCGCCGACGAGCGCCACAAGGTGCTGACCCCGCATCCGGCCACCCCGGACGCCGTCGCGGACGGCGTCCGCGAGGTGGTCGCGCACTTCGGATGGACCGGCCCGGTCGGCGCGACCTTCCCCGGAGTGGTCACCGGCGGAATCACCCGCACCGCCGCCAACGTCGACAAACGATGGATCGGCACCGACGCCGCCGCCCTGCTCACCGACCGGCTCGGCGGCGAGGCCGGCGGCTGCCCGGTCACCCTCCTCAACGACGCGGACGCGGCCGGCCTGGCCGAGATGCGCTTCGGCGCCGGCCGCGGCCGGACCGGCACCGTCATCGTCCTCACCCTCGGCACCGGCATCGGCAGCGCCGTCTTCACCGATGGCCGGCTCCTGGCGAACACCGAGCTCGGCCACCTCGAACTGAACGGCCACGATGCCGAGAAACGCGCCTCCACCAAGGTCAAGGAGGACGAGGACCTCAGCTGGCAGCGCTGGGCGCGCCGGGTCCAGAAGTACCTCGCCCATGTGGAGATGCTGTTCTCGCCCGAGCTGTTCGTGATCGGCGGCGGGGTGAGCCGCAAGGCCGAGAAGTTCCTGCCGCTGATCGAGGGCATCAGGGCCGAGATCGTGCCGGCTCAGCTTCAGAACAACGCGGGGATCGTGGGGGCTGCGATGGCCGCGTACGCCGCTCGGGCTGGCGCGCCACCTGCCGCGGCCGTGGCCCCGGCCGGGTCCGGCCGGCCTTCCGCGCCGCCGCCCGGTCCGCCGGCCCGGGCTCCCCGCTCCGCGGTCGCGTCACCGGTCGGCTGGCCCGACGCCGCGCGCTGACCGCCGCCCGCCGGACGACCGCGATCAGTCCGCAGACCAGCGTGCCCGCGTAGAGCCAGCCCGCGTTCAGCGCCAATACGGTGAAGACGCCCATCAGCAGCCCGCCGAAACCGTCCCCGCCGCGGTGGATCGGCACCGCGCCGAGCGTGAAGGCGATCGGCAGCGTGACCGGCGCACAGATCAGGTCGTACGGCCGCACCCACACCGCCGCGCCGACGCCGACCAGCAGGAAGAACACGCCGTACGGGGTCTGGGCGCCGCCGAGCAGCAGCTGGTCCAGGCAGGCGAAGGCGAGCAGCGCGAGGGTCGCCAGCAGCCAGCAGCCCAGGCCGGTGAGCTTGGCCGCGGGCATCCGGCGTCGCAGGCCGTCCGGCGCCGCGGGGATCGGACGCTGCGGACGCGCCCGGTAGACGGCCGAGGATTCCGGCACCACCGGGGGCGGCACGGCCGCCCGCTCACCAACGGGTCCCGCCACGGCTGCCGCGGTGGGCCCCCGGGCGGCCCACGCCTGCGCCGGGCCGCGCGCCGCGGCCCGTACGGGCGTGGGCGCGGCGATCGGGACGGACGCGAAGCCGGAGGCCCGCATCGCGGAGAGGAAGTCGTCGTCGGGGTCGGGGGCCACGGCCTCCGCCGGGCGCGGGAGCCGGGCGTCCTGGTCCGCGGCCGGGCGTCCGGACCACGGCGGGCCGTGCTGGGGGGTGCGCGCTTCGTGTTGCTCCACTCGGCAACGGTAGGCCGCTAAGTGGTATTAACCGGTTACGGGACACGCCCTTTGGCCGAGCTTGGCACTGCGTTCGACACGAGCGGGTGCGGGCCGGGCCGGGAGGCGGCCGGAGGACGGGACGCGGCGGCGGGGCACCGGCCCGGGCTGGGGCGGCCGGGCGCCGCCGCCCGCCCCGTAGACTGGTGGATCGGCCCCTCACGAGGCCGTTGCCCACCCCACCACTCTCCCTTCGGAAGTCGAGTCGCCACCGTGTCGCTCACGATCGGAATCGTCGGTCTGCCGAATGTCGGCAAGTCGACCCTGTTCAACGCCCTGACCAAGAACGACGTGCTGGCGGCCAACTACCCGTTCGCCACCATCGAGCCGAACGTCGGCGTCGTCGGCGTCCCCGACCCCCGCCTGGCCAAGCTCGCGGAGATCTTCGCCTCCCAGAAGATCCTCCCGGCCACCGTCGACTTCGTCGACATCGCCGGCATCGTCCGCGGCGCCTCCGAGGGCGAGGGCCTGGGCAACAAGTTCCTCGCGAACATCCGCGAGTCCGACGCGATCTGCCAGGTCATCCGCGCCTTCAAGGACGAGAACGTCGTCCACGTCGACGGCAAGGTCTCGCCCAAGGACGACATCGAGACGATCAACACCGAGCTGATCCTCGCCGACCTCCAGACCATCGAGAAGGTCCTTCCGCGCCTGGTGAAGGAATCGCGGATCAAGAAGGACGTGGCCCCCAAGGTCAAGGCCGTCGAAGAGGCCAAGGCCATCCTGGAGAAGGGCGACACCCTCTTCGCCCACGGCATCGTCCAGGGCAGCGAGCGCAACGAGCTCCTCCACGACCTCCACCTCCTCACCACCAAGCCGTTCCTCTACGTCTTCAACGTCGACGAGGACGAGCTGACCGACGAGGACTTCAAGAACGAGCAGCGCGAACTGGTCGCCCCCGCCGAGGCGATCTTCCTCAACGCCAAGCTGGAGGCCGACCTCGCCGAACTGGACGAGGACGAGGCCCTCGAACTCCTCCAGTCCGTCGGCCAGGAGGAGCCCGGCCTCGCCACCCTCGCCCACGTCGGCTTCCGCACCCTCGGCCTGCAGACCTACCTGACGGCCGGCCCCAAGGAAACCCGCGCCTGGACCATCAAGCAGGGCGCCACCGCCCCCGAGGCCGCGGGCGTCATCCACACCGACTTCCAAAAGGGCTTCATCAAGGCCGAGGTCATCTCCTTCGCCGACCTCGTTGAGACCGGCTCGGTCGCCGACGCCCGCTCCGCGGGCAAGGCCCGCATGGAGGGCAAGGAGTATGTGATGCAGGACGGGGATGTGGTGGAGTTCCGGTTCAACGTGTAGCAGGTGATGTCACGCCACGCGGCTGACCCAACGTCACCCCGCTGATCCGGCACCCCGACACCGCACAGCGGCCCGGCCCTTCAGGGTCGGGCCACTGGTTTTTGGGCCGCTGGTTTTCGGGCCCCTGGCTTTCTCAGGGCGGCCGCGGCGACCTGATCCAGCCCAAAGAGCGCTCGACCGCCCGTTTCCAGTCCTCGTACTCCGCCTCCCGGCGCTCGGGGGGCATGTCCGGCAGCCACTGGGCGGCCCGGTGCCAGTTGCGGCGGAGGACCTCCAGGTCGGGCCAGTAGCCGGCGGCGAGGCCGGCGGCGTAGGCGGCGCCCAGGGAGACCGTTTCGACGGCCATGGGGCGCACCACGGGTACGTCGAGCACATCGGCCAGGAACTGCATGAGCAGGTTGTCCGACGTCATCCCGCCGTCCACCTTGAGCACCTTCAGGGCGAGCGAGGAGTCGGCGTTCATGGCGTCGACCACCTCCCGGGTCTGCCAGCCGGTGGCCTCCAGCACGGCCCGGGCCAGGTGCCCCTTGGTGATGTACGAGGTGAGGCCGACGATGACCCCGCGGGCGTCGCTGCGCCAGTGCGGTGCGTACAGGCCGGAGAACGCCGGGACGATGTAGCAGCCGCCGTTGTTCTCGACGGTGCGGGCGAGCGTCTCGATCTCGGGAGCGGTGCTGATCAGCCCCAGCCGGTCGCGGAACCACTGGACCAGCGCGCCCGTGACGGCGATCGGGCCTTCGAGCGCGTAGACCGCGGGCTGGTCCTCGACCTTGTAGGCGACGGTGGTGAGCAGCCCGTGCCGGGACCGTACGAGGTCGGTGCCGGTGTTGAGCAGCAGGAAGCTGCCGGTTCCGTAGGTGCACTTCGCCTCGCCGGGGGCGAAGCAGGTCTGCCCGAACAGCGCCGCCTGCTGGTCACCGAGGGCCGCGGTGATGGGGACGCCCGGGATGACGGCACGGGCGGCTCCGTAGCTCTCGGCCGAGGCGCGGATCTCCGGGAGCATCGGCCGGGGAACCCCGAAGAACTCCAGCAGCTCCTCGTCCCAGTCGAGGGTGCTGATGTTCATGAGCATGGTGCGGCTGGCGTTGGTGACGTCGGTGAGGTGCACACCGCCGGCCGGTCCGCCGGTGAGGTTCCAGATCAGCCAGCTCTCCATCGTGCCGAACAGCACCTCGCCGTCCTCGGCGCGCTGCCGCAACCCGTCGACGTGGTCGAACAGCCAGCGGATCCGGGGCGCGGAGAAGTACGCGGAAGGGGCCAGGCAGCAGCGCCGGAGGAAGAACTCGTCCCCGGGCCGGCTCCTGAGGTCCTCGACCAGCGGAGCCGTACGGGTGTCCTGCCAGACGATCGCCCTGCCCAGCGGGGTGCCCGTACGCGGGTCCCAGAGCACGGTCGTCTCGCGCTGGTTGGCGATCCCGACGGCGGCGACCTCGTCGGGGCTGACATCCGCATGGGAGAGCGCCTGCGGCACCACGCGCTGCAGGGTGTGCCAGATCTCGACGGCGTCGTGCTCGACCCACCCGGGCCGGGGGAAGTACTGCTGGTGCTCCCGCTGGGCGACCGACACCAGCCGCCCCTGGTGGTCGAACAGGATGCATCGGGTGGAGGTGGTGCCCTGGTCGATGGACATCACATACCGCTTAACCATGATCAACCCTCCGTTGCGGGGCGCGAGAGCGGTGGCTCACCAGCGGGCGGCTCCCAGGTCTCGGGAGATCGCCCGGGCGGCGTGGCGGACCTGGGTGACCAGGGCCGGCTGCGGGACCCCTTTGGTGTCGCAGATCCGCTCGACCGTGCCGGAGACGCCGATGGCTCCCACCACAAGGCCGCCGTGGCCCCGGACCGGCGCGGCGATACCGGCCTCGCCCGTGATCATCTCCTGTACTTCGGCCGCCCACCCGAGCTCGCGGACCTCGGTGAGCGCCCGGGTGAGGTGCTCGCGGTCGACCAGGGTGTGCCGGGTGTACGCCTCCAGCCCGGCCTCCACGGCCGGCTCCAGCGGCACGCTGCCGAAGGCCAGCAGGACCTTGCCGAGCGAGGAGGCGTGCAGCGGCAGCAGCGCGCCCACGTCCAGGGTCTGGAGGGTGTCGTCGGGGCGGAAGACGTGGTGGACGATGAGCACCTTGCCCTCCAGGGGCGCGCCCAGGCGGACCGCCTCCCCGCTGCGGGCGGCCAGGGCGTCGGCCCAGTTGATGGAGCGGGAGCGCAGCTCGTTCACGTCGAGGTAGCTGGTGCCCAGGTGCAGCAGCGCGGCCCCGAGCTGGTACTTCCCGGTCGCCGGGTCCTGCTCGACGAAGTCGATGTTCTGCAGGGTGCGCAGAATGCCGTGGGTGGTGCCCTTCGCCAGCGCGAGCGACGCGGCCACCTCACCCAGCCCGAGCCGACGGGGCCCACTGGCGAGCAGACGCAGGATTGCCGCCGCCCGTTCGATCGACTGGACCGGGCCGGCCATGAGGCAATCGTAGTCCCGCGGTCGTAGTCCCGCGGTCGGCATCTGCCGGTAGGGACGGCCCTTCGCGGGCAGCGTTCGGTAATGCCGACCGCTGTTCATTGACCGCCCCCGCCGACCCCCATAGCGTCCCTTCAAAGCCCGGCATCCAGCCGGTAGGGGGCCTCGGAGGAGGCGGCATGACGGCACAGCTCGAAGAGGTGGTCGGGGAGGCGGTCGAACACGTCTGCCCGCTGCCCCACATCCCCGAAGCCGTCTCGGTCGTACGCCGGCGGGTGCGTGCGGTCCTGGCCGGCTGGAACCTGACTCCGGGCCTCGCCGAGGACGCGCTCCTCGTGGTCTCGGAACTCGTCACCAACGCGGTCGTGCACGCCCGGCCGCCGGCGGTGCTGCGGCTGTCGCGGGCCGTCGACGGGCGCAACGTCCTGCGCGTCGAGGTCACCGACACCGGGGCCGCCACGCCGGACGGGCCGCCGGTCGCCGAGCGCTGCACGGACGAGCACGGCCGCGGGCTCTGCATCGTCACCGCCCTGGCGGCCGAATGCGGCACGCGGGTCCACGCGGGCGGCACCACCCGGTGGGCGGAACTCCACGCCGCGTAAGTCGTGAATCGCCGTCGCACACCAGGAATGTGTCGCACACCAGGAATGTGTCGCACACCAGGAATGCCGACGCACACCAGGAGTGACAACGGTGGCCGTCGGCGCGGAGGTGATGATCCATTCTCTCCCGGAAAAGGCGCCCGGCGCATCGACTTCGCGGATGATCTTGAACGCGTTCGGCGGCCCTAGCGTGGACGCATGACACAAAGCACGTGGAATGCGGGCCGGGACCTGGTGTGCGAGGCCGGCGACGGGGTGGAGCTGGCGGTGCGGGATCACGGCGGGGCGGGGGCGGCGGTGCTGTTGCTGCACGGGGCCGGGCGGACGCTGATGGACTGGGAGCGGGTGGCGCCCCTGCTGGCCGCCGGGCACCGGGTGCTGGCTATGGATCTGCGCGGCCACGGGCGGTCGGGGGACGGGGCGGTGCCGTGGACGTTCGAGGTGGCCGTCGAGGACGTACGGGCGGTGCTGACGGCGTGCGGGGCACCGCGGGCCGTGGTGGTGGGGCACTCGCTGGGCGGGATGGTGGCCGTACGGTGTCTGGAGGCCCTGGCGGACGCCGTGCCCGCGGCGGTCAACCTCGACGGGCACGGGATGGGACGGCCCGAGCAGTACGTGGGACTGGATCCGGAATGGGTGCGGGAACGGCTCGCCGAGGCACGGCAGTTCGCGGCGGAGGCGGGCGGACGGCCCTTCGACGCAGCGGCGTTGGCGGGTGTGATCGGTTATCAGACCGGCATGGCCGCCGAGTTGGGGATTCCCGCCGACGTGATGGAGGCAGGGGTGCGGCGGTCGCTGGCGGAGGCCGGGGACGGGCGGCTCTTCCTGCGGCCCGGGCGGCAGCAGGCCGGCGAGCTGCAGGAGGCGATGGCCGGGATCGACCTGTTCGGGCGCTACCGGAACGTTTCCCGGCCGCTGCTGATCGCCCGGGCGCTGCGCCCCCACCCGCCGGTGCCGGGCGTGCCGTCGTGGTTCGACGACCTGATGGCGGCCTATACGGAGGGCCTGCGGCGCGACCTGGCGGAGCTGGCCCGGACCCGGCCGTACGTCACCGTCGCCGGGGTGGACGCCACCCACGCGATGGTGCTGGAACGGCCGGCGGAGATCGCGGAACTGGTGGCCACGTTCGCGGCGGGCGCGGTGAACGGGGTTGCGGGGGACGATACTTGGGGTTCGTGACCGTACGGGGGCCTAGCGCGGGAACAGCTCGAACAGGGTTGCCGGGCGGCCGCGGTGGCGTTCCCCGCCGGTGCGGAGGGCCTGCTCGATGAAGGTGCGGGCGTAGGACTGCGCGTTCTGTCCGTGGCCGCGCAGGCCGTTGATGTACGTACTGTGCGCCGCCAGGGAGGCCACCGCGCGGTCGATGCCGGGGCCGACCTCGGCGGCGTGCGTGGGGTACGGCGAGCCGGCCACCGCCACCCAGCGGACACCGTTCCAGGGAGCGAGGCCGAGCGCGTCGGCGAGCTCCGGGAAGATCCACCGATTGCCGGCGTCGCCCGCCGCGTCCAGCACCGCCCGGCCGACCGCCCGGTGGTCCGGGGTGTTCCAGTGCCCCCCGGCCCATGTGTCGTGGTGGTTGAGGGTGATCAGGAGCTCCGGGCGGTGGCGGCGGACGGCCGCCGAGAGGTCGCGGCGCAGAACCGGCCCGCCTTCGATCGTGCCGTCCCGGTGGTGGTCGAGGAATTCCACGGTCTGGACGCCGACGAGCGCGGCGCCGGCCCGCTGTTCGGCCTCGCGCACCCGGGCGCATTCGTCGGGGGCCAGCCCGTCGATACCGGCCTCGCCACGGGTGACCAGGAGGTAGCTCACCTCCCGCCCGGCGGTGGTCCATTCGGCGATGGCCGCCGCGGCGCCGTATTCGAGGTCGTCGGGGTGGGCGGCGACGGCGAGGGCCCGCTGCCAGTCCTTGGGCATGGGGGAGAGGTGGGACTCGGCGGGCATGGGCGCCTTCCTTCCTGCTCCGGGTGGTCGTTCCTGCTCCGGGTGGTCGGTTCCGTTCCGAAGCGGTCGCTTCCGTTCCGGGGCTGTCCGGCACGTTCGCCGTTCGGTCGATTTTCGGACACTTTCCGGGCGGTCGTCCGGGCGTTCCGTCGGGCTGCCGTCGGGGCGTCGCGTTTGTCGTGGTCGCCGTGGTGGTCGCGGTCGTCGTGGTGGTCGTGGTCGTCGTCGGGCCCCGGTGGTGGGGGCGTGTGGACGATCGTGACATGACGAGGTGGCGCCTGCGGGTGTGACGCCGGAGGTGGGCGAGGCGGAAGATGCGGAACGCCGGTGCGGGCACGCGCGGTCCCCAGGTGGCTGAGCTGGGTTTCATCACAACAGGTGAATATCTGGCCCGAGGTTGCGGTCGACCACGCGCGGTTGCCACGCTGTTGCTGACTGTCAAGCTGTTGGGAGGGGCACGTGCCTTTCGGTGAGCAGCCCGCGTACCTCCGCGTCGCCGGCGACCTGCGCCAGAAGATCGTCGACGGGGTGCTGCCGCCGCACACCCGCCTCCCCTCCCAGGCCCGGATCCGCGAGGAGTACGGCGTCTCGGACACCGTCGCCCTGGAGGCCCGCAAGGTCCTGATGGCGGAGGGGCTCGTCGAGGGCCGCTCGGGGTCGGGGACGTACGTGCGCGAGCAGCCCGTTCCGCGGCGTATCGCGCGGGTCGGGTTCCATGCGGTGGGTGGGTGTACGCCCTTCCGGCAGGAGCAGACGGACGAGCGGGTGCGCGGCACCTGGGAGTCCAGCAGCGAGCAGGAGGCGGCCAGTTCGGCGGTGGCCGGGCGGCTGCGGATCCCGCCGGGCGGCAGGGTCATGCGGACCCGCTACCTCTTCCGCGCCGAGGGCGAGCCGGCGATGCTCTCGACGTCCTGGGAGCCGCTGGACGTGACCGGCCGGACGCCGGTGATGCTGCCGGAGGAGGGGCCACTGGCCGGCCGCGGTGTCGTCGAGCGGATGGCGGCCATCGATGTGGTGGTGGACAACGTCATCGAGGAGGTCGGCGCGCGGGCCGCGCTGGCCGAGGAAGCCATGGCGCTGGGCGGGGTTCCGGGCCATGCGGTGCTGGTGATCTCGCGGACGTACTTCGCGGGCGGCCGCCCGGTCGAGACGGCCGACATCGTCACGCTCGCGGACCGCTACCGGGTCGCATACCACCTGCCGGTGAAGTAGGCGGCCTGCCGGTGAAGTGGGCGGCGGGGACGGGGACGGGCGGGCGCTGGGTGGGGCCCTCGCCGGGCTCCGTAAGCAGTGGAGCCGCTTTCCCCTAGGGCGCGGTCGAACAGATCCCGTAGGGGTTGCGCGCGCCCCCTGTGGGCCGACAACGGCGGCAGGGGGGCCGGTATTCCCGCGTGAAGCGGCGGAATTCCCGTGTGATGCCCCGAAGTCACGCCTCGTGCGAGATCCGTAGTGACTTTCGGCCTCAAGTCCGTTGTCCGTTTCTCCCCCGTATGCACGTAAACGTTGGCCGGATTTTGGTGTTGGAAACCTCACACAGGCGCAACTGGGCGGCTTTTTTGGCCGAGAGCGGGAAGCCGATCTTCGGATTCGCTCTTACGATGGCGAAGTTTGTGCACGGCACGGGGGAAGACCAGGAGACCAGCACGTGAGCACGACGAAAAACCCGGGTGCGGAGCAGGGTTCGCATTCGCATTACCGTCGGTCCCTCGGGACCATCGCCCTGACCGCCACTGGTCTCGGGTCCATCATCGGCTCCGGCTGGCTCTTCGGGGCCGAGCGGGCCGCCGCCATCGCGGGGCCGGCCGCGATCATCGCCTGGATCATCGGCGCGCTGGTCGCACTCACCATCGCCCTGACCTACTCCGAGCTCGGCGCGATGTTCCCGAAGGCCGGCGGCATGGTCCGTTACGGCCAGTACTCGCACGGCTCGCTCGCCGGCTACCTCGCCGCGTGGGCGAACTGGATCGCCATCGTTTCGGTCATACCCGGCGAGGCCACCGCCTCCGTCCAGTACATGAGCTCGTGGGACTTCGGCTGGGCGCACGCGCTCTACGACGGCGAGGAGCTGACCGGCACCGGCGTCGGGCTCGCCAGCATCCTGCTGATCTTCTACTTCTTCCTCAACTGGTTCGCGATCACGCTGTTCGCGAAGACCAACACCGCGATCACGGTCTTCAAGGTCGTCGTCCCGGTGCTGACCGCCAGCGCCCTGATGCTGGCGCACTTCGACACCAGCAACATCACGCACCACGGTGGCTTCACCCCCAACGGCTGGAGCTCGGTCTTCACCGCCGTCGCGGTCTCCGGCATCGTCTGGGCCTACAACGGCTTCCAGTCCCCGCTGAACCTCGCCGCCGAGGCCCGCAACCCCGGCAAGTCGCTGCCCAAGGCCGTGGTCTCGTCGATCATCATCGCGCTGGTCATCTACGTGGCGCTGCAGGTCGCGTTCCTGATGGCGGTCCCCGGCGACAAGCTGGGCGCCAACGGCGGCTGGGCCGGCCTCGGCTTCAACTCGCCGCTCGCCGACCTGGCCGTGGCCTGGGGCCTGAACTGGCTCGCGCTGCTGCTCTACGCGGACGCCTTCGTCTCGCCGTCCGGCACCGGCATGATCTACGCCGCCACCACCTCGCGCATGATCCAGGGCGTGCAGGAGAACGGCCACCTGCCCGGCGTCTTCGGCAAGGTGGACAAGAAGACCGGTGTGCCGCGCCCGGCGCTGCTGCTCAACCTCGTGATCGCGTTCCTCTTCCTCGCGGTCTTCCGCGGCTGGGGCTCGCTGGCCGAGATCGTCTCGGTCGCCACGGTCATCTCGTACATCACCGGCCCGGTCGCCGTGATGTCGCTGCGCCGGCTGTCGCCGGACCTCAAGCGTCCGGTCAAGCTCCGCGCCATGCCGGTCATCGCGCCGATCGCGATGATCTTCGGCTCGCTGGTCCTCTACTGGGGCCGCTGGCCGCTGACCGGCAAGGTCATCCTGATCATGGCCGTCGGCCTGCCCGTCTGGGCCTGGTACGAGATCGGCAAGCCGCTCACCCAGGGCCGCAAGCCGTGGGCCGCGCTGGTCCCGCACCTGAAGGCCGGCGCCTGGATGGTGGCGTACCTCCTGGTCATGGCTGCCGTGTCGTACCTCGGCGGCAAGGACTTCGGCGGCAAGGGCTACCTGCCCGAGGGCTGGGACATCCTCCTCGTCGCCGTGATCGCGCTCGCCTTCTACTACTGGGGCGTCCGCAGCTCCTGGCGCAACCCGTCCCTGGTGACGGTCGAGGGCGAGCTCGCCGCCGAGGCCGAGAGCCGTGCGGCGGACGGGACGGGAGAGGCCGAGGAGGCCAAGGCGTCCGTGCGGGCGTAACCCGGACTTCCGTCCTCGGGGCGGCCGATGACCGGTCGCCCTCCTCATCACCACACCTGCCCGAGTCCTTCGGGCCCCACCGGCCACTCGCAGGCCGCCCCGGTACGCCGGGGCCCGCGGGTGGCCGGTTCGGTATCTCTTTGTGTAATTCCATATCCGCTGAGTAAAGGTCGGGCGTACGCTCGGGCATATGCGGATTGCGATTTCGGCATCAGCACACGAGGGGCGCGTCACGGCGCGCTGTCCGGCGGACGGAGGGGCGCAATGACCGACAACGGAGCCGTGCTGCCCTGGCTCGTCATCCGCCAGGACGAAGGCGGCAACCGGTATCGCGTGGGCCGTTATGCCACCCGAGCGGAGGCGGAGCGGGTGGCCGAACGGCTCGATACCCGGGGCAGCCGGCGGCTCTACGTGGTCGAGAAGGCCGATCGTGCGACGACCTGAGGGACGCCGCGCAGAAGCGGGACGAGGACGGGGGACGTAGGCTGCCGCGCATGACGACGGTGCGCGTAGTGGTGGGCGGAGCGGTGTGCGAAGGCGGGCGGCTGCTGGCCGCCCGGCGCAGCGCACCGCCCGCGCTGGCCGGCCGCTGGGAGCTGCCCGGCGGCAAGGTCGAGGACGGGGAGACGCCCGAGCGGGCGCTGGAGCGCGAGCTGCGCGAGGAGCTCGGCGTCGGGACCGAGATCGGGGACCGCATCCCGGGGGAGTGGGTGCTGCGGCCCGGCTACGTCCTCCAGGTGTGGACGGCGCGGCTGGTGTCCGGGGTGCCGCAGCCGCTGCAGGACCACGACGAGCTGCGCTGGCTGCGGCCCGGGGAGGAAGCGCAGGTCGACTGGCTGGACCAGGACCGGCCGGCGGTGGCCGAGGCGATGCGACGGCTGGCCGCCACGGCCGCCGGGGTCCCGGGCGTCCGCCGCTGAACGGTCCGCGCCCGTGCCCGTACGCCGCTGAGCGCTGAAGCGGTCCGAGGCCGTGCTGGTACGCCGCTGAGCGCCGAGCGGTCCGGCCCGTGCTGTGACGCCGCCGAGCGGCTCCCGCAGGGCGCGTGGTCGTCCGTCCGCCGGCCGGCACGCCCGGCGCATCGCGGCCCCTCCGTCGCGCACGGACGCCCGCCCACCAGGCATCCCTCGCGGCACCGCAGTCATATGCGCCATTTGTGCCACAGTGCACGGTTGCGGGCGGTACTTCGCCCTCGATATCGGGTATGTCCTGATTGAGCCCTTGAATGCGGGTAATCCGACGGGGATGCCTCGGCTGGGATGTGATCGGCGTGAGCGACAGCGCAGCGGAAGGCGTCCCGGCACCCGGCCCCGGCCCCGCCCGCAAGCGCGGCAGGGCCACCGGTTCACCGATCGCCGAATGGAGCTTCCCGGCCGATCCGGGCGCCGTACGCACCGCCCGCACCGTCGTCCGCCGGGTGCTCAACGACTGGGGCCTGAACGGCGCAGCCGACATGGCCGTACTCCTCGTCAGCGAGCTCGTCACCAACTCCCTGCGCCATGCCACCGGACCGATCGGGGTGC
Organism: Streptomyces sp. NPDC048197; assembly: GCF_043202395.1. Lineage (NCBI taxonomy): Bacteria > Bacillati > Actinomycetota > Actinomycetes > Kitasatosporales > Streptomycetaceae > Streptomyces > Streptomyces sp. NPDC048197. Next base: position 43,542 of record NZ_JBIDAJ010000032.1, on the reverse strand, counting down.
GCATGGTCCTGCTGAGCGCCGGCGAGCTGCTGGTCGAGGTCTCCGATCCGCTGCCCGACCCGCCGCAGGAGCGCACCGCCGCCCCCGACGACGAGGGGGGACGCGGATTGCAGCTGGTCGCCTGCAGTTCGCGGCGCTGGGGGACCCGTCGCGGAAAGAGTGGCAAGACAGTGTGGTTCGAGCTGTCGGTGGCTGGTTAGGAGACAGGTGGGGTCCTGATCGTTGCCATTTCATCGACATTCCGTCGATGGCCTGCGATCGAGACTGTGCTGTGATCGTGAAGACCGTGTTCCGGATAGCCGAGGTGCTGGATACTCAGGTTGGTCCGGTCCGGGCACGATGAGCTGGAGGGGACGGGGCTCGTGAGCGAGATGACATCTGGCGGGGCAGAACCCGCGCAGGCCGAGGATCAGGGCGGTGCGGACGGCCCCGGCGGCCCAGGTGCCCGTTCGCACGCGCGCGAACCGCAGGGCCCGCCCGTCTGGCAGAGCAGCCGCCCCGGATCGATCTACGACTACATCCGGGTGGCCTCCTTCTCCCTCGGACCCGACGGACGCATCGACCAGTGGAGCGAGCGCGCCGAGCAGATGCTCGGCATCCCCGCCCGCTACGCCCTCGGCAAGGACCCCGTAGCGGCCTTCGTACCCAGCGAGTTGCGGGAAACCGGGCGCCGCAAGGTCTCCGAGATCCTCGACGGCCGGGAGTGGACCGGCCTGGTGCCCTACCGCCGGAACGAGGACGGACCGGCCGACGGGCTCGCCGAGATCTACGTCATGCCCTCCCGCAACGAAGCGGGTGAACGCGCCGCGGTCTGCGTCGTCGTGGACGTCCGGGCCCTGCGCGGCATCGAGACCGACCTCGCCGCCTCGCAGGCCGTTTTCGGTCAATCTCCCATGGGCTTCACCCTGTTCGGCACGGACCTGAAGCTGCTGCGCGTCAACGAACGCTTCGCCACGGTCTTCGGCGGCCCGGCGCGCAAGTACCGCGGCTGCACCCCGCACGACTTCCTGCCCCGCCCCGAGGCCGAGCGGATGACCGTCGCGCTGCGCCGTGTCCTGGACACCGGCGAACCGGTCACCGAAATGCAGCTGGTCGGCGCGGTGCCCGGCGAGGACGAGCGCCGCCGCTGGTCGATCTCGCTCTACCGGCTGCACGGCGCCAGCGGCCGCCCCATCGGCGTCGCCGCGCTCGCCGCCGACGTCACCGGCCGGCGCCGGGCCGAGCGCGAGGCCGCCAACGCCCGCCGCAACCTCGCCCTGCTGAACGAGGCCGGCGCCCGGATAGGCAACTCCCTCGACCTGGAGACCACCGCCCGCACCCTCCTCGACGTCGCCGTCCCCCAGTTCTGCGACCTGGCCTCCGTGGACCTCTACCAGGGCCTGCTGTCCGGCGACGAGGCCCCGCCCGGCACCAGCGACGGCAGCGCCGAGCTCCGCCGGGTCGCCTTCGCCAGCGCCGTCTCCGACGCCCCGCTCGCCGGGGCCCCCTGCTGCGAGCCGCCGGACGCACCCGGCCCGGTCGCGGTCGGCGCCGTCCACCGCTACCCCTTCAACTCCCCCTGCGCCGGCGCCCTGCGGACCGCCCAGGCGCAGATCATCCCCGGCCGGGAGAGCGACGACGGGCCGGAGCTGGGCGCCGTGGTGCACTCCACCCTCGCCGTCCCGATGGTCGCCCGGGACACCGTCGTCGGCCTGGTGCAGTTCTCCCGTACGAAGGGCAGCGAACCGTTCGGCGAACGCGACACCGCACTCGCCGTCGAACTCGCCGCGCGCGCCGCGGTCTGCATCGACAACGCCCGCCTCTACCGCCGCGAACACGAACGCGCCCTGATATTGCAGCGCAGTCTGCTGCCGCCGGGCGACCCGGAGGCGGCCGGCCTCGACATCGCCTGCCGCTACCTGCCCGGCACCACCGCCACCGAGGTCGGCGGCGACTGGTTCGACGTCATCGAACTCCCCGGCCACCGCACCGCGTTGGTCGTCGGCGACGTCATGGGCCGCGGACTGCGCGCCGCCGTCGCCATGGGCGAACTGCGCACCGCCGTACGGACCCTGGCCCTGCTGGACCTGGAACCGGCCGAGGTGCTCTCCGCGCTCGACGAGATCGCCCGCGGGCTCGGCGGCAGCGGCGACGGCCGCACCAAGGGGGGCCGCGGCCCGCGCGGCCGTTCGGGCACCGCCGGCTCCGCCGCCTCCGCCGCGGAGTCGAGGCGCTCCGCCCGCACCGCCGACCTCTCCGAGGTCTACCTCGCCACCTGCGTCTACGCGGTCTACGACCCGGTCACCCGGCGTGCCACGTTCGCCAACGCCGGGCACCTGCCGCCCGTGCTCGTCGAGGAGGGCGAGGACGCGCTGCTGCTCGACGTACCGCCGGGGATGCCGCTGGGGGTGGGCGGTGAACCGTTCGAGGAGATCGAGGTCGAGCTGCCGGACGGGGCGCTGCTCGCGCTGTACACCGACGGACTGGTCGAGTCCCGCGAACACCCGCTGGACGAGGGGCTGCAGGCGTTCCGCCGGGCGCTGTCGGGCGCCGACCGCCCGCTGGAGGACGCCTGCGACCACGTACTCAGCGCCCTGGACACCTCGCACGGCGAGGACGACATCGCGCTGCTGATGGCCCGGGTGCACGGGCTGCCCAAGGACGCGGTGGGCGACTGGAGCCTCGCGCCGGAGGCCCGCTCGGTGGCCCGGGCCCGCGAACTGGCCCGCGACCAGCTGACGGACTGGGGCCTTGCGGGCCTGGTCGACACCACGGAGCTGCTGGTCAGCGAGCTGGTCACCAATGCCCTCCGGCACGGCCACGGCGAGATCCGGCTGCGGCTACTGCTGGACCGCACGCTGGTCTGCGAGGTCTGGGACGCCGACCTCGCCCAGCCGCGCCGCCGCCGCGCCCGCGACACCGACGAGGGCGGCCGCGGGCTGCAGCTCGTCGGCCTGCTGAGCGAGGGCTGGGGCAGCCGCCGTACGCCACGCGGCAAGACGGTCTGGTTCGAACTCGCCCTGCCCGACGGCGAGTCCACGGCCCCCGACCCGACGGAAGCCCTGCTGAGCCTCTTCTGAGGGGCGTACGGCCCCCTGGGGACCGGCCGCCCCCTTACGCCGCCCCCCGTACGCGGGCCGCCGCGCGTTCCGCCTCGTGGACGACGTGGATCGGGTCGACGTGGACCAGTCGGCCCTGGTGTTTGCGGAGGTGGCCGTCGACGAAGACCTCGCTGACGTTCGGCGGCTGGCCGTTGAGCACGATCTGGCTGGTCCAGTCGAAGCGCGGGGCGAAGTTGAGCGTGCCGGGGTCCAGGACGACGACATCGGCGCGCTTGCCCGGTGTCAGCGACCCGACCCGGTCCGCCAGGCCGATGCACTCCGCGCCGCCCAGCGTCGCCATCCGCAGCACCGCAGGGATCGTCGGGTGGACCGACGCGTCCTCGTGCCGGGCCCGCTGGAGGCCGACCGCCGCCTTCATCACGTTGAACATGTCCGAGGTGTCGTTGGTGCCGCCGTCGTGCCCCAGCCCGGCCCGTACGCCGTGCCGGTGCAGGGCCGGCAGCGGCATGATGCCGGACGCCAGCCGCATGTTGCTGAGCGGGCAGTGGGCGACCCGGACGTCGTGTGCGCCGGTCAGCGCGATCTCCTCGTCGGTGAGGTGGATCGCGTGGTTCATCAGCAGGTCCGGGCCGAACGCACCGGCCTCGCGCAGCGCGCGGATCGGGTCGTCCTTGCGGTCGTCGCGGTGTTCCAGGACGTGGGAGTTGAGCATCACCCCGAGGTCCCGGGCGAGCTCGTGGAACTGCCGCAGCTCCTTGCGGGCGGACATCCCGGCGTGCACCGACACCTGTGCGGAGGCCAGCGGCAGCGGATCCAGGAAGTCCTTCTTGACCCGGGGGATGAGGTCGAGGTCGGCGGTGCCCTGGGTGGCGGCGTAGACGAACCGCAGACCGGCGTCGTCCAGCGCCCGGACGTAGCGTTCGCCGGTGTCGTACGGGATGGGGTGGACCCAGTCGACGAGCGTGGTCACGCCCGCCTGGAGGGCGTCGAGGGCGGCGAGGTGGACGAAGCGGTACATGTCCTGGGGGTCGATCTTCGGCAGGGTGGCACGGTTGCAGCCGGCCAGCCAGCCGTACAGGTCCTGGGTCGAGCAGCCGCCGCGGATGCTCGACTGCCACAGGTGGTTGTGCAGATCGACGAAGCCGGGAAGGACGAGTTTTCCGCCGGCGTCCATGATCCGGGCGCCGGCGGGCGCGTCGAGCTTCCGGCCGACCGCGGCGATCGTGCCGTCCTCGAGCAGGACGTCGACGCCGTCCTCCAGGGTGCCCAGCGGGCCGTCGCCGAGTTCCGGGTCCATGGTCAGGACGAGGTCGGCGCCGCGCAGCAGGGTGGTCCGTCTGCCGCCCGGCGCCTCGACCGGCCTTCCGGGACGTTCCCGGCCGCGCGCCGGTACCCCTGCCGCGGCCGCCAGCGGCACGCCGCCGATACCGGCGAGGACCCGGCGCCGGCTCAGTTTCGGAAAATTCATTCCGTTTTTATACCGCGTTGACAAGAGCGCGCCGGGAGGTGAGATCAGGCCATTTGATGCCTCGTCAGTAAGTGGTTATGTAGGGGCAGTTGGGCGGACATGTCGGGCCTGAGAGGCGGGTGTGTCCGGCCGTGCGGCGGTCATTCGGTGCGGCGCCGGATCTTGTTCCCGAGCCACACCAGCGGGTCGTACTTCCGGTCCGCGGCGCGTTCCTTGAGCGGGATCAGCGCATTGTCGGTGATCTTGATGTGCTCGGGGCAGACCTCGGTGCAGCACTTGGTGATGTTGCAGTAACCCAACCCGTGCTCGTCCTGCGCGGTCCGCTTGCGGTCGATGCCGGACTCCGGCGCCGCGTCCAGCGGATGCATGTCCAGCTCGGCGATCCGCATCAGGAACCGCGGACCGGCGAACGCCGCCTTGTTCTCCTCGTGGTCCCGGACCACATGACAGGTGTCCTGGCACAGGAAGCACTCGATGCACTTGCGGAACTCCTGCGAGCGCCCGACGTCCTCCTGCTGCATGCGGTACTCGCCCGGCCCCAGCTCCGGCGGCGGCACGAACGCCGGGATCTCCCGGGCCTTGGCGTAGTTGAAGGAGACGTCGGTGACCAGGTCCCGCACCACCGGGAACGCCCGCATCGGCGTCACCGTGATCGTCTCCGTACGCTCGAACACCGACATCCGGGTCATGCACATCAGCCGCGGCCGGCCGTTGATCTCCGCACTGCACGAACCGCACTTGCCCGCCTTGCAGTTCCAGCGGACCGCGAGGTCCGGGGCCTGGGTGGCCTGCAGCCGGTGGATGATGTCGAGCACCACCTCGCCCTCGTGCACCTCGACCGTGAAGTCCGCGAGCCCTCCGCCGTCCGTGTCGCCCCGCCACACCCGGAAGTGCGCCTGGTAGGTGCCGGACGCGCCCGGCTGCTCCGCCACGTGCTGCGCGCTCTGCTGCTCGGTCACCGGGTCAGCTCCTCGTCGGTCAGGTACTTCGCCAGCTCGTCCTTCTCGAACAGCTCCAGCAGATCGCGGCGGATCGGCGGGGTCTCCCGCCGGGCCAGCCGGATCTGGCCCAGCGACGGGTCGGCGGCCCGGGCGTCGCCCTGCGGATCGGCCAGTTCACAGACGAGGTTGATGTTGCGCCAGCTCCGGTCCATCGCCGGGTGGTCGTCGCGGGTGTGCCCGCCGCGGCTCTCCTCGCGCTCCAGCGCCGCCCGCGCCACGCACTCGCTGACCAGCAGCATGTTCCGCAGGTCGATGGCCAGGTGCCAGCCCGGGTTGTACTGCCGGTGGCCCTCGACGCCGGCCCGCCGGGCCCGCACCCGCAGATCGGCCAGCCGCTTGAGCGCCTCGAACATCTCGCTCTCCTTGCGGATGATGCCGACCAGGTCGTTCATCGCCTGCTGGAGCTCCTGGTGCAGGGTGTACGGGTTCTCCGCCGGGCCGCGCTCGGCGGCGCCCTCCCGCTCCTCGCCCTCGGCGCTGAACGGACGGAGTGCCTCCGCCTCCGCGGCGTCGATCTGCAGCGGATCGGCCGCCGGCCGCGCGGTCAGCCCGGTCACGTACTCGGCCGCGTACAGACCCGCCCGGCGGCCGAAGACCAGCAGGTCGGAGAGGGAGTTGCCGCCCAGGCGGTTGGAGCCGTGCATGCCGCCGGCCACCTCACCGGCGGCGAACAGCCCCGGTACGCCGGTCGCCGCCGCGGTGTCCGGGTCCACGTCCACCCCGCCCATCACGTAGTGGCAGGTCGGCCCGACCTCCATCGGCTCCGCCGTGATGTCGACGTCCGCCAGCTCCTTGAACTGGTGGTGCATCGACGGCAGCCGGCGCTTGATCACCTCGGCCGGCATCCGGGTCGAGACGTCCAGGAAGACCCCGCCGTGCGGGGAGCCGCGGCCCGCCTTGACCTCGGCGTTGATGGCCCGGGCGACCTCGTCGCGGGGCAGCAGCTCGGGCGGGCGGCGGTTGTGGTCCGGGTCCTCGTACCAGCGGTCGCCCTCGTCCTCGGTCTCGGCGTACTTCTCCTTGAAGACGTCCGGGATGTAGTCGAACATGAAGCGCTTGCCGTCGCTGTTGCGCAGTACCCCGCCGTCCCCGCGCACCGACTCGGTGACCAGGATGCCCTTGACCGACGGCGGCCAGACCATGCCGGTCGGGTGGAACTGCACGAACTCCATGTTGATCAGCGGTGCCCCGGCCAGCAGCGCCAGCGCGTGCCCGTCGCCGGTGTACTCCCAGGAGTTCGACGTCACCTTGAAGGACTTGCCGATGCCGCCGGTGGCCAGCACCACCGCGGGCGCCTCCAGCACGAAGAACCGGCCGGACTCCCGCTCGTAGCAGAAGGTGCCGGACACCTTGCCATCCGTCTTGAGGACCCGGGTGACCGTGCACTCCTGGAAGACCTTCAGCCGGGCGTCGTACGCGCCGAACTCCTTCTCGTCCGCCTGCTGCAGCGAGACGATCTTCTGCTGGAGGGTGCGGATCAGTTCCAGTCCGGTGCGGTCGCCGACGTGCGCCAGCCGCGGGTACTCATGGCCGCCGAAGTTGCGCTGGGAGATCCGGCCGTCCGGCGTCCGGTCGAAGAGCGCGCCCCAGGTCTCCAGTTCCCAGACCCGGTCCGGCGCCTCCCGGGCGTGCAGCTCGGCCATCCGCCAGTGGTTGAGGAACTTCCCGCCGCGCATGGTGTCGCGGAAGTGGACCTGCCAGTTGTCGTGCTCGTTGGCGTTGCCCATGCTGGCCGCGATACCGCCCTCGGCCATCACCGTATGGGCCTTGCCGAACAGGGACTTGCAGATCACGGCCGTCCGCATGCCTGCCTCGCGGGCCTCGATGGCGGCGCGCAGTCCGGCGCCGCCCGCGCCCACCACGACCACGTCCCATGTCTGCCGGTCCACATGCGCCATCGGGGGGCACAACCTTCCTTGGAGAACTGTCGTAGGAACAGGAGTTGTTGAGGGGGAGGGGTACGGGTTCGGGGCGCGCCGTGTCAGAAGAAGCGCGGGTCCGCGAACGCCCCGCTGGCCAGCAGGAAGACGTAGAAGTCCGCCAGCGCCACGCTGATCAGCGACGACCAGGCGAGCAGCATGTGCCGCTCGTTGAGCTTGCCGATCCAGCCCCAGAGCCGGTAGCGCACCGGGTGCTTGGAGAAATGCCGCAGCCGGCCGCCGACGATGTGCCGGCAGGAGTGGCAGGAGAGGGTGTACGCCCAGATCAGCACGATGTTGGCGAGGAACACCAGGCTGCCCAGGCCCATGTGGCCCCAGGCGTAGTGCTCGTCGCGGAAGGTGAGCACGGTGTCGTAGGTCAGCACGCCGGCCACCAGCACCGCGAAGTAGAAGAAGTAGCGGTGGATGTTCTGCAGGATCAGCGGGAACCGGGTCTCGCCGGTGTACTTCTTGTGCGGCTCGGCGACCGCGCAGGCCGGCGGCGAGGCCCAGAAGCCCCGGTAGTAGGCCTTGCGGTAGTAGTAGCAGGTGAGCCGGAAGCCCAGCGGGAAGATCAGGATCAGCAGGGCCGGGGACAGGCCCCACCAGCTCCCGAAGATCTCCCAGTTGGGCCCGCCGCGCATGGTGTGGCAGTTCTCCGCCAGGCACGGCGAGTAGAACGGCGAGACGTAGGGCGCGCTGTAGTAGTCGGCGTTCGCGAACGCCCGCCAGGTCGAGTAGACGATGAACGCGAGCAGCCCGGCGGCGGTGATGGCCGGTGCCAGCCACCAGCGGTCGGTCCGCAGATGGCGGGCCGGGATGGCGGCGCGCGACGGGGTGTGCACGCCGGTCGTGCCCGTCGGTGAGGTGGGTTCGGTGCCAGTGGCCAACGTCGGTCTCCGTGAAGGGCGCTCCGTCGGGGCGCGGCGGGGCGGGATGAGGGGCGGACGGGAAGGTGCCCAGGGGGAGGTCTCCTCCTGCGGCTCGGTCCTCTTTAGGGGGCGTGCCCGTGTCTCGACCCGAGGCCCTCGTCGTCGGCACCGGCCCACAGCGCGGAGTTGTAGGGCGCGTCGGAGATCGTGACCATCTCGGCCGCGACGGCCTGCCCACGGGCGGCCGGTCCGCATGTCGCGCTCTGCTTGAGCAGGGCCAGGCTCTGCCGCAGGTGGTCGGTGTCGCTCCGGACCCGGCGGATGTCCAGGCCGCCGCCGAGCCGCACCTCGAGCCTGCCCACCGACCGGACCAGGTCGTCCAGGTTGCGTTCAACCGCCGTCAATTCGTCCTGAAGGGACATAACGTGCCCTCACTTTTGAAGGTGTGCTGGGCGATCTCATGCGCCCGAGAGTGTCGCGCGTCACAGTAGGGCTTGGGAAGGGGTCCAACGCGACTACGACTCGAACCGGTGCGTTTCGGAACCCATGCGCCGCGGCGGGGGTCGAACGCCATTGCGGGAAACGGCGGATACGGCGCCCCGCGCGCCCCCCTCGTGCGCCGGCCTCCACTCCGCCGTACGGGCCTGATGTTGGGCCGGGCGGGTGGCCTTGGCGGGGCGGTCGCCGTGTCGGGATGCCGGTCCGCCTCCGGTCGCCTTCAGTAGGGATGCCATAGATGTGATGAGCCGCAAAGTCGGCCGAACGTGGTGCGCCGGTCAGCACCAGCGCGGTGCTCGGCGCGGCGCGGGCGAGCCCGGAGGTAACCGTCATGACCGACCACGACCACCCCTCAGGCCGCCGCACGGCGGGCCGCAGACGCCGCTGTGCCGCCCTCGTCGCGGCGGGGGTGCTGCTCCCCCTGCCGGCCCTGGCCGGATGCAGCAGCGACGACCGGGAGGCGTCCGCCGAGGCGTCCCAGGACATCGCCCCGGCGCCGCGCGGCGAGCTCAAGGACGGCGGCACCCTGCGCTGGGCCGTCGACGCGATGCCCGGCACCTTCAACGCCTTCCAGGCCGACGCCGACGCCACCACCGCCCGGATCACCGGCGCCGTGCTGCCCAGCATGTTCACCGTCGACGCCAACGGCACCCCGCAGCGCAACGCCGACTACCTCGACGCCGCCGACGTCAGCGCCCGCGACCCCAAGCAGGTCGTCACGTACAAGATCAACGCCAAGGCGCGGTGGAGCGACGGCAAGCCGATCACCGCCGCGGACTTCATCGCCCAGTGGACCGCGCTGCGCGGCAAGGACAACGCGTTCTGGACCGCCCGCAATGCCGGCTACGACCGGATCGGCAAGGTCGAACAGGGCGCCGGCGCCCACGAGGTCAAGGTCACCTTCGCCCGCCCCTACGCCGACTGGCGCTCGCTGTTCACCCCGCTCTACCCGCAGAGCGTGATGGGCAGCCCCAACGCCTTCAACGACGGGGTGCGCGAGCGGCTCCAGGTCGGCGCCGGCCCGTTCCTGGTGCAGAAGCGCGACGCCGACGAGGGGCGGGTCGTCCTGGTCCGCAACCCCTCGTGGTGGGGCGCCCGCGCCAAGCTGGCCAAGATCGTGCTGCAGGCGCTGCCGGCGGACAAGCGGGCCGCGGCACTGGCCGACGGCTCCATCGACGTCGCCGCCGTCGACCGGGCCGCCGCCAAGCGCGTCGAGGCGGCCGGAAAGGCGGACGGCAACGCGGGCCCGCAGCCCGGCCGGGCGGCCGGACCGGGCACCAGGGCCGCCGCCGGGAGCAAGGCGCTGCGCGGCTACGTCATCCACAAGGCCCTGGAGCCCGCCTACACCCAGCTCGCCCTCAACGGCAGCAGCGGCCCGCTGGCCGACGACCGGGTGCGCCGCGCGGTGGCCCGCGCCATCGACCGGCAGGCCCTCGCCGACACCGTGCTGAAGCCGCTCGACCTGCCGTCCAAGCCGCTCGGCAGCCATCTGCTGATGGCCGGGCAGCCGGGCTACGAGGACCACAGCGACGCGCTCGGCGACCAGGACACCGGCGCCGCCAAGGCGCTGCTCGCCGACGCCGGCTGGAAGCCCGACGGCGCCGGCCACCAGCAGGCCGGCGAGAAGGCCGGCGCCCCCGCGCCCGGCGGCTGGCTCGGCACCCGCGACCACGGCGACGAGGACGAGGACGAGCGCGCCGACGACCGCGCGGACGACGGGGACGGCGACGAGGGGGGCTACGACCCGGATGCCGACGGTGCCGCCGACGGCCGCAACCCCGGCCGCCCGGTCCCCGCACAGGCCGTCGGCCCCGCCAAGGGCGACCACGAGGCGGGCGCCCGGCCCGCCGCGGCAAACGCCCCGCTGTCCTTCACCGGCGCGGTCGGCTCCGAGGTCCAGCAGGCCGCCCTGCTGCGGCAGAGCGCCGCCTTCTACAAGGACGCGGCCGCCGCCGAGAAGGAGGACGCCGACGGCGACACCGCCTCCGGTGCCTACGCCAAGTACAAGCGGTACAAGAAGCGCGCCGCCCAGGCACTGAGCGCCGCCGAGGTGATCGAGACCGGCCAGGGCCACGACCTGCCCGGATCCGGCGGCCACCCGGGCGCCGAGCACGCCGCAGTCCCGCGCTCCTTCGACGCCCCGCTGGCCGCCCCGCCGGCCGGTGACAAGGCGGCGGCCCGCGGCCCCGCCCTCAAGAAGGACGGCAAGCCGCTCACCCTGCGCTTCGTGCTCCCCGACGGCGCGGCCTCCGAGCAGCTGCGCACTGTGGGCAGCCGGATCGCCGCGATGCTCGCCAAGATCGGCGTGCAGACCTCCCTGCAGCGGGTCTCCGACGCCAGCTACTTCCAGGACCACGTGGCCTCCGGCGACTACGACCTGGCGCTGTACTCCTGGCCCGGCACCGCCTACCCGGCCACCGACGCCCGGCCGATCTACGCCAAGCCGCAGCCGGCGCCGGACGGCTCGCTGACCGTCGAGCAGAACTACACCCGGGTCGGCACCGACCACATCGACCAGCTCTTCGACCAGGCCGCCTCCGAGCTGGACGAGGACTCCGCGCGCACGCTCGTGGCGCAGGCCGACGCCCGGATCTGGGCGGCCGCCGGCTCGATCCCGCTCTACCAGCGGCCCGAGCTGGTGGCCACGAAGAAGTCGCTCGCCAACGTCGGCGCCTTCGGTTTCGCCACCCCGCGCTTCCAGGACATCGGCTACCAGAAATAGGACCCGGGAAGCCCCCGGAAGACCCCGCGCAACCCCTCTTTTCGAAAGGGAAGCGCAGGTCAGCGGTGCTGTGTACGGGCTGGGGCGGCCTTTGTCGCCCCAGCCCCGTACCATGGGGTGAGGCCGTGGCGTCTTCATGCCCGGCGGGCGCGCGTACCGGTCCGTACGCGCTGCCATCCACGATTCCGGGAGAAGCACCGCTAGTGCCCACGCGCCACGACATTCGTAATGTAGCCATCGTCGCCCACGTCGACCACGGCAAGACGACCCTCGTCGACGCCATGCTCAAGCAGGCCGGCGCGTTCGCCGAGCACGCCGCCGAGAAGCTCGACGACCGGATGATGGACTCCAACGACCTGGAGCGTGAGAAGGGCATCACGATCCTCGCCAAGAACACGGCGGTGAAGTATCACCCCAAGGACGGCGGGGAGCCCATCACGATCAACATCATCGACACCCCCGGCCACGCCGACTTCGGCGGTGAGGTCGAGCGCGGCCTGTCGATGGTCGACGCGGTCGTCCTGCTGGTCGACGCCTCCGAGGGCCCGCTGCCGCAGACCCGCTTCGTGCTCCGCAAGGCGCTCGCCGCCCGGATGCCGGTCATCCTGTGCATCAACAAGACCGACCGCCCGGACTCCCGCATCGACGAGGTCGTCAACGAGACCTACGACCTCTTCCTCGACCTCGACGCGGACGAGGACCAGATCGAGTTCCCGATCGTCTACGCCTGCGCCCGGGACGGCGTCGCCTCGCTGACCAAGCCGGAGGACGGCACGGTCCCGGCCGACAGCACCAACCTGGAGCCGTTCTTCACCACGCTGCTGGAGCACGTCCCCGCGCCCGAGTACGACGAGACCGCCCCGCTGCAGGCGCACGTCACCAACCTCGACGCGGACAACTTCCTCGGCCGCATCGCGCTGCTCCGCGTCGAGCAGGGCGAGCTGCGCAAGGGCCAGAACGTCGCCTGGATCAAGCGCGACGGCTCGATCTCCAACGTCCGCATCACCGAGCTGATGATGACCGAGGCGCTCACCCGCAAGCCCGCCGAGAAGGCCGGCCCGGGCGACATCTGCGCGGTCGCCGGTATCCCCGACATCATGATCGGCGAGACGCTGGCCGACCCGGAGAACCCGATCGCGCTGCCGCTGATCACGGTCGACGAGCCCGCGATCTCGATGACCATCGGCACCAACACCTCCCCGCTGGTCGGCCGTGGTGGCACCGGCAAGGGCGCGGACGCCAAGGCCGCGGTCAAGGACCGCAAGGTCACCGCGCGCCAGGTCAAGGACCGTCTGGAGCGCGAGCTGATCGGTAACGTCTCGCTGCGCGTGCTGGACACCGAGCGCCCCGACGCCTGGGAGGTGCAGGGCCGCGGTGAGCTGGCGCTGGCCATCCTGGTCGAGCAGATGCGCCGCGAGGGCTTCGAGATGACCATCGGCAAGCCGCAGGTGGTCACCAAGCAGGTCGACGGCAAGACCTACGAGCCCGTCGAGCGCATGACCATCGACGTGCCCGAGGAGCACATGGGCGCCGTCACCCAGCTCATGGGTGTCCGCAAGGGCCGGATGGACAACATGTCCAACCACGGCTCGGGCTGGGTCCGGATGGAGTTCGTCGTCCCGTCCCGCGGTCTGATCGGCTTCCGTACGGAGTTCCTCACCAACACCCGCGGCACCGGTATCGCGCACTCCATCCACGAGGGCCACGAGCCGTGGTTCGGCAACCTCCAGACCCGTAACAACGGCTCCCTGGTCGCCGACCGCGCCGGCTCCGTCACCGCCTTCGCGATGACGAACCTCCAGGAGCGCGGTGTGCTCTTCACCGACCCGGGCACCGAGGTGTACGAGGGCATGATCGTCGGCGAGAACTCCCGCGCCGACGACATGGACGTCAACATCACCAAGGAGAAGAAGCTCACCAACATGCGCTCCTCCTCCGCCGACTCCTTCGAGGCGATCGTGCCGCCGCGCAAGCTGTCGCTGGAGCAGTCCCTGGAGTTCTGCCGCGACGACGAGTGCGTCGAGGTGACCCCGGAGGCCGTGCGCATCCGCAAGGTCGTCCTGGACCAGAAGGAGCGCGGGCGCACGGCGTCGCGCGCCAAGCGGTAACCCCCCACGTACCTGGCTCTCCCGCCGCGGTTGTTGCTCGCCCTTGCGCCTGCGGCGGGCGTGGAGTGTCGGGTGCGGTGCCGCTCCTCCGGACTTCGTCCTGCGGCGCGGCCCCTCCCGTGAGTGGGTGAATTGAGGCCGGTGGGGGTGCACGTGATCGTTCACGTGCACCCCCACCGGCCTTTCCCTTTGTCGGGCGTGGGGCAATCGGAGTAGCGATGGCCGTCGCTGACGTGCGGTACGTCCCGGTTTGCGATCTTATGTGGGCTAGGCGTGATCGTGAACCTGAGGAGGCGTCATGCGCGGACGCGGGCGCGTGCAGTGGGGGGCCTGCGCCCTCGCCGCGGCCGTCGCGCTGGCGGCCACCGCCTGTGGAGGGGGGAACGCCGGCCAGGCCGGCGTGGTGAGTGCTTCCTGGGGGGATCCGCAGAACCCGCTGGAGCCGGCGAACACCAATGAGGTCCAGGGCGGGAAGGTCCTGGAAATGCTGTTCCGGGGGCTCAAGCGGTACAACCCGACGACCGGTGCGGCGGAGAACGTGCTCGCGGAGCGGATCGAGACCGCGGATTCGCAGAACTTCACGGTGACCCTGAAGCCGGGCTGGACCTTCAGCAACGGGGAGAAGGTCACCGCCAAGTCCTTTGTCGACGCCTGGAATTACGGCGCTTTCATCGGCAACAAGCAGAAGAACGCGCCCTTCTTCCAGTACATCGACGGCTTCGACCGGGTGCATCCGGAGAACGGGAAGCCCACCGCCCGTACGCTGTCCGGGCTGGTGGTCAAGGACGACAAGACCTTCACCGTCCGGCTGAACCAGAAATTCTCCAGCTGGCCGGACACCCTCGGCTATTCCGCGTTCATGCCGCTGCCCCGGGCGTTCTTCACCGACCACGGCGGCTGGCTGCAGAAGCCGGTGGGGAACGGGCCGTATCTGGTGGACTCCTACGAGAAGGGGTCCGTGCTGCGGATGCGGAAATGGGACAAGTACCCGGGCAGTGATCCGGCGCGTAACGGGGGCATCGATCTCCGGGTCTACACGGACAACAACACCGCCTATACGGATCTGCAGGCGGGGAATCTGGACCTGGTGGACGATGTGCCGGCCTCGCAGCTGCGGCATGTGAAATCGGACCTGGGCGGCCGGTACATCAACCAGCCGGCCGGGATCATTCAGACCCTCACCTTTCCGATGTACCGGAAGGAATGGTCGCGGCCGGGGTCGGACAAGGTCCGGCGGGGGCTGTCGATGGCCATCGACCGGCAGCAGATCACCAAGGAGATCTTCGAGAACACCCGCACCCCGGCGACCGACTGGACCTCGCCCGTGCTGGGCGCGGACGGCGGCTACCGGGCCGGGCTGTGCGGTGCGGCCTGCGAGTTCGACCCGGCGAAGGCGCGGCAGCTGATCAAGGAGGGCGGGGGGCTGCCGGGCGGCCGGATGACCCTCGCGTACAACGCGGACACCGGGTCGCACAAGGACTGGATCGACGCGATCTGCAACAGCATCAACCGGTCGCTGGGCAACGACCGGGCCTGTGTGGGCGATCCGGTCGGCACGTTCGCCGACTTCCGGAACAAGATTTCGGCAAAGGCGATGAACGGGCCGTTCCGGGCCGGCTGGCAGATGGACTACCCGCTGATCCAGAACTTCCTGCAGCCGCTGTATTACACCAACGGCTCCGCCAATGACGGCAAGTTCAGCGACAAGCGGTTCGACAAGCTGGTGAACGAGGCGAACGCCGCGACGGACCGGGCAAAGGCCGTGGCGACCTTCCAGGACGCGGAGAAGATCCTCGCGCAGCAGATGCCGTCGATCCCGCTGTGGTACCAGAACGGCAGCGGCGGCTATTCGGAACGGATCAGTCATGTCTCCCTGAATCCGTTCAGCGTGCCGGTCTACAACGCGATCACGGTCAACTGACAGGACGAGAGAGGCGGGGCGCGCATGGGGCGTTATGTGGTCCGGCGGCTGCTGCAGATGATCCCGGTGTTCATCGGCAGCACCTTCCTCATCTTCTTCATGGTGTACGCCCTGGGGGACCCGGTCGCGGCCATGTTCGGCGACCGGGCGCCGGACCCCGCCACCGCCGCGCAGATCCGCCGCGACCTCTATCTCGACCAGCCACTGGGAAAGCAGTACCTGCATTACATGGGCCAGATCTTCCAGGGGAATTTCGGGACCGCGTTCAACGGGCAGTCGGTCACCGAACTCATGGCGTCGGCCTTTCCCGTGACGCTCCGGCTGACCCTGGTCGCCATCGTGCTGGAAATGCTCGTGGGCATCACGCTGGGGGTGTTCAGCGGGCTGCGGCGCGGCCGGGGCATCGACACCGGCGTGCTGCTGCTGTCGCTGGTCGTGGTGTCCGTCCCGACGTTCGTCAGCGGCTATCTGCTGCAGTTCGTGTTCGGCGTGCGATGGGCCTGGGCGGCGCCGTCCGTCGCCCCGGAGGCGCCGCTGAACGAACTGCTGCTGCCCGGGCTGGTGCTGGCGCTGGTCTCGCTCGCCTACGTGACCCGGCTGACCCGTACCTCCATCGCCGAGAACGTCCGCGCCGACTACGTCCGCACCGCGCTCGCCAAGGGCCTGCCCCGGCACCGCGTCATCACCCGCCATCTGCTGCGCAATTCGCTGATCCCGGTCGTCACCTTCATCGGCACCGACATCGGCGCCCTGATGGGCGGCGCGATCGTCACCGAGCGGATCTTCAACATCCACGGCGTCGGATTCCAGCTCTACCAGGGCATCCTGCGGCAGAACTCACCGACCGTGGTGGGCTTCGTGACGATCCTGGTCCTGGTCTTCCTGCTCGCCAACCTCCTCGTCGACCTGCTGTACGCCGTCCTCGACCCGAGGATCCGCTATGCCTGAGCCCTACGTCCCCAAGGAAGCCATCGGCCACGGCGACGGCGGCACCGCCGCGCTGGCCATCGGCGAGGCGGAGTCGCTGGAGCGCCGGCCGTCCGCCGCACCGCCGACCGCCGGCCCGCCCGGCGCCCCCGTCGGCAAACCCCGCAGCCTGTGGAGCGACGCCTGGCACGATCTGCGCCGCAACCCGGTCTTCGTGCTCTCCGCGCTGGTCATCGTCTTCCTGGTGGTCATCGCGATCTGGCCGCAGCTGATCGCCACCGGCAACCCGTACCGCGCCGACCTCGCCAAGGCGCAGCAGGGCTCCCAGCCCGGCCACCCCTTCGGCTTCGACACCCAGGGCCGGGACGTCTACACCCGGGTGGTCTACGGCGCCCGGGCCTCCATCACCGTCGGCGTCTGCGCCACCGCCGGCGCGGCGCTGCTCGGCAGCCTGCTCGGCGGGCTGGCCGGCTTCTTCGGCAGCTGGGGAGACACCCTGCTCTCCCGGCTCGCCGACATCTTCTTCGGCATCCCGGTGATCCTCGGCGGCCTGGTCTTCCTCTCCGTCGTCACCAGCACCACCGTCTGGCCGGTGGTCGGCTTCATCGTGCTGCTCGGCTGGCCGCAGGTCTCCCGGATCGCCCGCGGCTCGGTCGTCACCGCCAAGCAGAACGACTACGTACAGGCCGCGCGGGCGCTGGGCGCGAGCAACCGGCGGCTGCTGCTGCGGCACATCGCGCCCAACGCGGTGGCCCCGGTCATCGTCGTCGCCACCATCGCGCTCGGTACGTACATCGCGCTGGAGGCGACGCTGTCCTACCTGGGCGCGGGCCTGAAGCCGCCGACCGTCTCCTGGGGCATCGACATCTCCACGGCCTCCACCTACATCCGCAGCGCCCCGCACATGCTGCTGTGGCCCGCGGGCGCGCTGAGCATCACCGTCCTGGCCTTCATCATGCTCGGCGACGCGGTCCGCGACGCCCTCGACCCCAAGTTGCGCTGAGGAGACGGCAGATGACGAACGACGGGCACAGCGGGGAGGGCGGCGGGCACAGCGGGGAGGGCGGCGGGACGGCCCTGCTGGACGTACGGGACCTGAAGGTGGAGTTCCGGACCCGGGACGGGGTGGCGCACGCCGTCAACGGCGTCAGCTACCGCGTGGCGCCGGGGGAGACCCTGGCGGTGCTCGGCGAGTCCGGCTCCGGCAAGTCCGTCACCGCCCAGGCCGTGATGGGCATCCTCGACTCCCCGCCCGGCCGGGTGACCGGCGGCCAGGTGCTCTTCCACGGCCGCGACCTGCTGACCCTGCGCAAGGACGAGCGGCGCCGGATCCGCGGCGCCAAGATGGCGATGATCTTCCAGGACGCGCTGTCCGCGCTGAACCCGGTCCTCAGCGTCGGGGCCCAGCTCGCCGAGATGTTCACGGTCCACGAGGGCACCTCCCGCAAGGCGGCCCGCGGCCGGGCCGTGGAGCTGATGGAACGGGTCGGCATCCCCGCCGCCCGGCAGCGGGTGGGCGACTACCCGCACCAGTTCTCCGGCGGGATGCGCCAGCGCATCATGATCGCCATGGCGCTCGCCCTCGGCCCCGACCTGATCATCGCCGACGAGCCGACCACCGCACTCGACGTCACCGTCCAGGCCCAGGTGATGGACCTGCTCGCCGAGCTGCAGCGCGAGCTCACCATGGGACTGATCCTGATCACCCACGACCTCGGGGTGGTCGCGGACGTCGCCGACACCATCGCGGTGATGTACGCGGGCCGGATCGTCGAGACCGCGCCCGTCCACGCCCTCTACCGCGCGCCCGCCCACCCGTACACCCGCGGACTGCTGGAGTCCATCCCGCGGCTGGACCACAAGGGCCGCCGGCTGCACGCCATCAAGGGACTGCCGCCCAGCCTGACCGCCATCCCGCCGGGCTGCCCCTTCCACCCGCGCTGCCCGCTGGCCCAGGACGTCTGCCGCACCGACCCGCCGCCGCTGTACGAGGCCGGGCCCGGCCGGGCCAGCGCCTGCCACTTCTGGAAGGAGACCCTCGATGGCGCCCGGTGAACCCCTCCTCGAAGTGCGCGACCTGGTCAAGCACTTCCCGCTCACCCGGGGCGTGCTCTTCCGGAAGCAGATCGGCGCGGTCAAGGCCGTCGACGGGGTCTCCTTGACGCTCCGGAAGGGCGAAACGCTCGGTGTGGTCGGCGAATCGGGGTGCGGGAAGTCCACCCTCGCCCGGCTGCTGGTCGGCCTGGAACGCCCGACGTCCGGTCAGATCCGCTACCACGGCGAGGACATCACGGCCCTCTCGGGCCGCGCCCTCACCGCCGTGCGCCGCAACATCCAGATGGTCTTCCAGGACCCCTACACCTCCCTCAACCCCCGTATGACGGTCGGCGACATCATCGGCGAACCGTACGAGATCCACCCGGAGGCCGCCCCCAAGGGGGACCGCCGCCGCCGGGTCCAGGAACTCCTCGAAGTCGTCGGCCTCAACCCGGAGTTCGTCAACCGCTACCCGCACCAGTTCTCCGGCGGCCAGCGCCAGCGCATCGGCATCGCCCGCGGTCTGGCGCTGCGCCCGGAGATCATCGTCGCCGACGAACCGGTCTCCGCGCTGGACGTCTCCGTGCAGGCCCAAGTGGTCAACCTGCTGGAGCAGTTGCAGGACGAGTTCGACCTCTCCTACGTCTTCATCGCGCACGACCTGTCCGTCGTCCGGCACATCTCCGACCGGATCGCGGTGATGTACCTGGGCCGGATCGCCGAGACCGGCACCGACGAGCAGATCTACGACCACCCCACCCACCCCTACACCCAGGCCCTGCTCTCCGCCGTCCCCGTGCCCGACCCGGAGGCCCGCGTCCACCGGGACCGCATCCTGCTCAGCGGGGACGTCCCCTCACCGGCCGACCCGCCGTCCGGCTGCCCCTTCCGCACCCGCTGCTGGAAGGCCCGCCCGCTGTGCGCCGAGGTCGTCCCGCCGCTCGACGTGCCCCCGGAATTCCGCGAGTCGACCGGACCCGCGCACCACGCGTCGGCCTGCCACTTCGCGGAGGAGCGGCACGTCGTGCCGAGCGAGTAGCCGGTGCCTCAGGCCCGGACGCCGCCGCGCACCACCGCCAGGTACGCGCCGATGGCGTCCCGATTCCGGCACAGGGTCTCGATGCGTTCGGTCATCCGGTCGCGCTCGTGCTCCAGGGTGGCGAGCATCTCCGGGGTGGCGTCCGGGAAGTGGATCGCCCGGGGCCCGTTCAGACAGGGCAGGATCTGCCGGATGATCCGGGTCGGCAGCCCGGCGTCCAGCAGGCCCCGGATCTGCCGCACCCGGTCGACGGTCGGCTCGTCGTAGGCGCGGTAGCCGTTGGCGCAGCGGTCGGAGACGATCAGCCCCTGCTCCTCGTAATACCGCAACAGCCGCCGGGGCGTGCCCGTACGCTCCGACAGCTCCCCGATCCGCATCGGCACCCACCTCCTGTGGAAACGACAGCGCCGCCGTGGCGGGGATCATTCCCGCCACGGCGGCGCCGGGCCGTCGCGTCCGCGTTACTCGGTGGACTCCGACTCCGCCGCGGACTCCTCGATGGCTGCCAGCGCCGGGTCCAGGATGATGTCCTCGTCGCGGGCCGCGGTCGTCGGCTCCTCGGGGAAGTGGCAGGCCGTCAGGTGGCCCGCCGCGTTGCCGCCGAGCTGGATCAGCGGCGGCTCCTCGGTCGCGCACTTCTCCTGCGCCTTCCAGCAGCGGGTGCGGAAGCGGCAGCCCGAGGGCGGGTTGACCGGCGAGGGCACGTCACCGGCGAGGCGGATGCGCTCGCGCTCCTCCTCCTCGCTCTCCACGAACTTGGCCTCGGGCACGGCCGAGAGCAGCGCGTGGGTGTACGGGTGGCGCGGCCGGTGGTAGATCTCGTCGCGGCTGCCCACCTCGACGATCTTGCCGAGGTACATCACCGCGACCCGCTCGCTGAAGTGGCGCACGATCGCCAGGTCGTGGGCGATGAACAGGAACGCGATGCCCAGCTCGCGCTGGAGGTCCTGGAGCAGGTTGACGACCTGCGCCTGGATGGACACGTCGAGCGCGGAGACCGGCTCGTCGGCGACGATCAGCTTCGGCTCCAGGGCGAGCGCCCGGGCGACGCCGATGCGCTGCCGCTGGCCGCCGGAGAACTCGTGCGGGAAGCGGTTGTAGTGCTCCGGGTTCAGACCCACGGTCTCCAGGAGCTCGCGGATCCGCTTCTCCCGGCCACCGGGCGGATTGATCCCGTTGATCTCCATCGGGCCGCCGATGATCGTGCCGACCGTCTGCCGCGGGTTGAGCGAGGCGTACGGGTCCTGGAAGATCATCTGGATCTCGGAGCGGATCGGTGCCAGCTCCTTGCGACCCGCGTGGGTGATGTCCCGGCCCTGGTACGTGATCTTGCCGGAGGTCGGCTCCATCAGCCGGGTGAGCAGCCGTCCGGTGGTGGACTTGCCGCAGCCGGACTCGCCGACCAGGCCGAAGCTCTCCCCGGCGTGCACGGTCAGGTCGACGCCGTCGACGGCCTGCACCGCGCCGACCCGCCGCTTGAACGGAAAACCGCCGTAGATCGGGAAGTGCTTGGTGAGGCCCTCGGCGGTGAGCAGCGGCTCGCCCTTCGCGGGCACGGCGTCCCGGGGCGCGGGGAGGGTGACGTTGTCGGTCATGGTGGTCGCTCCCTAGCCCAGCCGGGGCTTGATCTGCTCGGTGAAGAAGGTCTGCTTCTGCTCGACGCTCAGGTGGCACGCGGCGGCGCGACCCGGCGCCAGCGGCGGCCGCTCGTCGGTGCAACGGCTGCCGCCGACCTCGGCGGTGAAGCCGCAGCGGGGGTTGAACGGGCAGCCGGACGGCGGGTTCAGCAGGCTCGGCGGGGAGCCCGGGATCGGGTGCAGCGCCTCGGTGACGTCCGAGGAGAGCCGCGGCATCGAGCTGAGCAGGCCCCAGGTGTACGGGTGCCGCGGCTCGGTGAGGATCTCCTTGACGGAGCCCCGCTCGACCGCCCGGCCCGCGTACATCACCAGCAGCTTGTCCGCCGTGTTGGCGACCACGCCGAGGTCGTGGGTGATCAGGATGATCGCGGAGCCGAACTCCTGCTGGAGGTCCTTGAGCAGGTCGAGGATCTGCGCCTGGACGGTGACGTCGAGGGCGGTGGTCGGCTCGTCGGCGATCAGCAGCTGCGGATTGCAGACCAGCGCCATGGCGATCATCGCGCGCTGGCGCATACCGCCGGAGAACTGGTGCGGGTAGTCGTCCACCCGCAGGTTGGGCTGCGGGATGCCGACCTTGGTCAGCATCTCGATGGCGCGCTGCCGGCCCTCGCGCTTGCTGGCGCCGGTGTGCTTCATGAACGGCTCGGCGATCTGCCGGCCGACCGTGTAGTACGGCGACAGCGCGGTCAGCGCGTCCTGGAAGATCATCGCCATCTTGTTGCCGCGGAGCTTCTCCAGGGTCTTCTCCTTGGCCCCGGTGAGCTCCTGGCCGTCCAGGTGGATCTCGCCGCCGATCTCGGTGGCCTTGGGGTTGTGCAGACCCAGGATCGCCAGGTTGGTCACCGACTTGCCGGAGCCCGATTCGCCGACGATGCCGAGCGTTTCGCCGCGTTCCAGATCGAAGGAGAGACCGTCGACCGCCTTGACGATGCCGTCCTCGGTGGAGAACCGCACGTGCAGGTCACGAACGGACAGGAAGGGGTCGGACCCGGCCGGCACGGTGGTGCCTTCGGTCTTGGTGAGTGTGGTCACTTCAGGCTCTCCTAGGACAGGCGCACGCGCGGGTCGATGAAGGCGTACGTCGCATCCACGATGATGTTGAACACCAGGATCAGGGCGGCGCTGAAGACCAGCACGCCCAGGACCATGGGCAGATCAAGGGTGATGACGGAGTCGATCGCGAGCCGTCCGACACCGGCCAGCTGGAAGGTGAACTCGGTGATCATCGCGCCGCCGAACAGCGAGCTGAGGTCCATGCCGAGGATGGTCACGATCGGGATCAGCGAACCGCGCCAGGCGTAGCGCAGGAAGACGTAACTGCTGGACATGCCCTTGGCCTTGGCCGTCCGGACGTGTTCCTCCTGCAGCTGCTCGATCATCGTCGAGCGGGACATACGGGTGTACTGCGCCGTGAAGATCGTCGCCATCACGATCCAGGGGATCAGCAGGCCCATGAACCAGCCGGCCGGGTCCGAGGTGAAGTCCACGTACTTGGGCGAGTCCATCAGGCCGCTGTAGACGAACAGACCGAGCGCGATCGGGCCGAGGATGTAGATCTGCGCCGAGCTCAGCACCATCGAGATGGAGGTGAGCACCTTGTCGAGCATCGAACCGCGCTTGTACGCGGCGAGCAGGCCGGTGGCCAGACCGACGGTCAGGAACACCGCGGCGCCGCCGATGGCCAGCGAGGCGGTGGTGGGGAGCCGGTCGATCAGCGTGGACCAGACGTCCTGCTTGGTGGCGAAGGAGTAGCCGAAGCAGGGGGCGCTGCAGTGGCCGATGGAGTAGTCCCGGCCGGCGAAGATGCCGACCAGCCAGTCCCAGTACTGGGTGGTCAGCGGCTTGTCGAGGCCGAGGTTCTGGTGGATCAGCGCGATGTTGTCCGCGGTGCAGTTCTTGCCGCAGGACATCGCTGCCGGGTCGCCGGCACCGAAGAACACGAAGAAGGTGAAGGCACTGAGCAGGAGAAGGATGACAACAGCGCCGAACGTCCGGCGAAGTAGGAATTGAAGCATGGCAGTTCGCTGCTCTCAGGACGGCGGCGGCAGTGGGCGTGAGGGGTGGCGGACGAAGGCCCCGGAGAGCGCGCGTTCCGCCGTGTGCGCGCTCTCCGGAGTGCCTTCGTCAGGCGATTGCCGTAAGGGCAACCGCTCGGGTCACTTCTTCAGGTACAGCGTGTTCGGGTCGAGGTAGCTGACGTCCAGGTTGTAGCGGATGCCACCGACGTTCGAGCCGTACAGCTGGAGCACCTTGGTGTAGAAGGCCGGCGCGGCCGGGTTGACCTTCTCCACGATGTACTGGTGCAGCTTCTGCCACTCCTCGGTCGCCTTCTTGACGTCGGTGATCTCGGAGATCCGGGCGATCTCGGAGTTCACGTGCTTGTCGTTGACGTGGGAGTAGTTCGAGGCGCCGTCCTGGATCGTGGTGCCGTCGTACGACGGCGGGATCACGGTCGAGGCGTCCGGCCAGTCCTGGCCCCAGCCGGTCATGTAGATGTCGAAGCCGTTGTCGACCTTGCCCATCTGCTCGTACCAGGAGGCCGCGTCGACCTCCTTCTTCTGCACGTTGAAGCCGGCCTTGGTCAGCGCGTCCTCGATGGCGACGGCTTCCTTCTGGCGGGACTCGGTGTTGGAGTACGCGTAGACGAGCTTCATGCCCGTCTTGCCGGCCTCCTTGAGGAGCTTCTTGGCCTTCTCCGGCTCACCGTTGGGGTGCGAGAGCTTGCCGTAGGGGTCGTAGCCCTTCTTGTAGCCCGCGACGGTCGGGGCGAGCAGACCGCCGGCGATCTCACCGCCGTAGCTGCCGCCGTTGAGGCGGACCAGCTGCTGGTCCGGCAGCGCGTAGGTGATCGCGTCACGGATCCGCTTGTCCTTGAGGCGGTCCATGTTGAAGTTCATCTGCCAGACGTAGGGCTGGTAGCCCTGCACCATGCGCTTGCTGGCGCTGGCGTTGTTCAGCACGTCCTTGGTCAGCGTGGGGTCGACCGCGTTGGTGAAGCTCACCGCGTTCTTGGCCTCACCCTGGTCGGCCATCAGGCGCTTGGTGGAGTCCGACGCCTGGTGGTTGAAGGTGATGTTGAAGCCGTCCGGGTACTGGTGGTGGACCGGGTCGGTCTTCGCGTCCCAGTTCTTGTTGCGCACCAGCTGCATGGACTTGCCGGACTTGAACGACGCGATCTTGTACGGACCGGAGCACACCGGCGCCACGTCGTAGGCGTCCTTGGTGTCCTTGGCGCTGTCCGGGACCACGCTGTAGCCGGGCATCGTCAGCGCGTACGGCAGCTGCGACTGCGGCTTCTTGAAGTGGAAGATGACGGTCTTGTCGTCCGGCGTGTCCAGGACGCTCTTGGGCAGGTGGTCGCCCTTGTACGGGCCCTCCGGCAGCGCCTTGCGGTAGGTGGTGCCGGCGCCCGACAGCCAGGTCTGGACGTAGGTCGGGCCGTCGGTGATGAACTTGGCGTACAGGCGCTCTATGGAGTGGCGGATGTCCTTCGAGGTGATCGGCTTGCCGTCCTCGAACTTGATGCCGTCCTTGAGCGTGTACTTCCAGGTCTTGCCGCCGTCGGACATCTGGCCGGCGTCGGTGGCGAGGTCACCGACGACCTTGGCGTTGCCCTGGTCGTCCTGCTTGAAGGCGGTCAGCCCGCGGAAGATCAGCTGCGACAGCGCCTTCATGTCGCTGACGTACATCTGACCCGGGTCCAGGTGGTTGTAGCTGTCACGCTGGTACACGCGGATGGTGCCGCCGTTGCGGGCACCCTTGACGGCGACGGCCGGGCCGGTGGAGTCGGCGGCGGTGCCCATCGGGATCGTCTTGGCCTGGGCCGCGGCGTCCGCGTCGGTCTGCGCCTTGTCCTTGTTGTTGTTGCTGCCGCCGCTGCAGCCGGTGAGCGCGAGCGATCCGGCCGCGAGGGCCACGATCGCCGCGCGTGCTCTGCGCGTAGAAAGTGCGTTCATGGGGTTCCAAGCACCTGCCTGTCAGTTGGTGGGTCCAGATGTGCTGTCTGACGCATCCCGGGACAGGCCCGGACGGGTGGGGTGACAGCAAGCCCCCTCAAGCGGACGATCAGCGCCCGGACTTGGGATCGAAGGCGTCGCGTACCGAGTCTCCGAGCAGGTTGAAGCAGAGCACGAAGACCACCATGGCCACGGCGGGGATGAGCAGGAACGTCGGGTCGTTCTCGTAGAAGCGCGCGCCCGCCTGGAACAGCGCACCCCAGTCCGGGGTCGGCTCGACGATGCCGACGCCCAGGAAGGACAGACCCGCCTCCGCGGTCACGAAGAGGGGCAGCATGTAGGTGCCCTGCACCAGCACCGGAGTGACGACGTTCGGCAGCAGTTCCTTGCGGATGATCCGCCAGGGCGAGGCGCCGGTGATCTTCGCGGCCTCGACGAACTCCCGCTCGCGGAGGGAGAGCACCTGGCCGCGGAGCAGTCGGGCCAGACCCATCCAGCCCAGGGACCACTGCACGATGATCAGCGCACAGACCCGCACGTAGGTCGGGGTCTCGTCGCCCGGCGGCACGAAGAGCGCCACCACGACCGGCATGAAGGCCACGAAGGTCAGCTGGCTCGGGAACGCCAGCAGGAAGTCGATGACCCGGCTGAGGAAGTAGTCGGTCTTGCCGCCGATGTAGCCGGCGGTGATGCCGATGATGATGCCGGTGAGCACGGTCAGGAGGGTCACCGCGACGGAGATGCCGAGCGACATCCGCATGCCGTAGACCAGCCGCATGAACACATCGCGGCCCAGCTGCGGTTCGATGCCGAACCAGTGTTCCGGGGAGATCCCGCCGTTGGGGCCGGCCGGATAGCCGAATTCATCGAGGAGATTCGGGTCGTCGCTGCCGTAGAGGGTGTACGGGTCCTTGCCGTACAGCGCACTGATCACCGGGGCCAGTGCCGCGATGACGAAGAAGGCGAGTACGACGATCGCGCAGATCATGCCGGTGCGGTCGCGCTTGAAGCGCGTCCACATCAATTGGCCGGGGGAACGGCCGACGAGCTCACCGCCCTTGCCCTTCTTTTCCTTCTTCAGGCCGCCGGATCCAAGCCCTGGGGTGTCGGACCTGTCAGCGGCGGTCTGGGATGGACTAGTCATCGCGAAGTGCCCCCGCGCCGAGTTCTCTTGGAACGTGAAGCGGTGTCGATTCGCACCGCTGGATGTGCGGACTTTCGCAAGTGATTTATGGCGGAGTCAAGGGGATCGGGTGTGCTCGCGAACAGGTCGTCTACTTCTTGAGCGAACATTGCGCAGATCGACGCCAGTGCGTGCTTGACAGGAGGGCGGGATATCCGGCATGGGGGACATATCGCCACCAACCGCTTTAACGTGAAGGCAACTTCACTGTCGCAACACCGATATACGGACGCGCCATGATGAACAACGTACGGCCGTGCGGGTGCCGTGGACCGGCCGGGACGCCAGAGGGCGGCCCGGCCGGTTGCCGTTTCGGGGGGTTTTGTCCCCACGGTGCGGCGGCCCGCCCACCCCGTACCCCGTCCCGCTCTGTTGTGCCCACGCCGGTACTGGAGTAGATCTGCGGTGGACGCCGCGTCCCCGCGGCGCCCCAGGCCACCCGGCACACCGACACGGACGGGGGACGGGCCGTGTCCACAGAGCGGGACAGCTTTCTCACCAAAGGCATGCGCCGCACCGCCACTTGGCTCTGCGTGCTGCTGGCGCTCTCCGGCGCCGGCTGGATCGTCCGGGACCTCGCCGTCGCCGGGCAGGGCGCGGACCTGTGGCGGCACTGGAGCGGCGCGGCCCGCCGGCCGGGCGGGCACACCGTCTGGGCCACCTCGGCCCTGGACCCGCTGCTGGTGCTCGGCGCGCTCGGTGCCGTGGCGGCCGTACGGCGCCGGGCCCCCGCTCCCGCCGTCGCCGCCGGCGCCCTGTGCTCCCTCGCGGCCGGCCTCGTCCTGCTGCGGCTGCCGGTGCTGTGGACGACGGCCGCGGCCCCGCCGCCCGGCGCGGACGGCGGGCTGCTGACGTGGGCCCGGGCGACCGTCGGGGCCCAGCTCGTGGCGGCGGCGGTGCTGTGCGCGGTGGCGGCCGGCGCGGTCCGGCGGCGCGGGCGCACGGGCCGGCCCGGCGGGCGCCGGGCCGACGCCCTGCCCGAGGTGGCGTCCTCGGCGTACGGGGTCGTGCACGCGGTGCCGTACGGGGCGGGCCCCGGCCCGGCCGGCCGCCCGTACAAGGGGCCGGCGGTCCTTGCGGGCCTCCTCCTGGGCGCCGCCGGACTGGCCCTGACGGCCCATGAGGCCCACCACTGGGTACGGCTCGGCGGCGAGGCGTACGGCAGGCGGCTGACCGGCGGCACGGGCGCCGTACGGGCCCTGCTGGAGCCCCCGGCCGACTGGCAGACGGCGGTGCTGGCACTGCTGGCGCTGGCCGGTGCGGCGGCCGCGTTCCGCCGGGCCGCCTGGGCCCGGCCCGCAGCGGCCGCCGCCGGGGCACTGCTGACCGTGCACGGCGCGGTGACGCTTGCCCTCGCCGTGCGCGCGGGGCAGTTCGGGCGGCTGGCGGTGGTGCCGGGCGGGGTCCAGCTCGGGCTCGCCGCGGCGGCCCTGTCGGCGGCCGCGGGCCCGGTCGTGCTGCTCGCCGCGGCCCGGCCCGGTCTGCCACCGCCCGCCGCGGACCCCGACGAGCTGCGCGCCTACGGCTCCGCCCCGGGCGAGACCCGCCCCCCACACGCCCCACCCCCGCCGAGCACGCTGCCGCCGGGGTGGTGATCACGGGGCGGGGTGGGGGGAGCGGGTGGGGCGGGGCGGGGCCGGATCGGCCCTTAGGGGGCGGTCGAACAGATCCCCTAAGGGACACATGCCCCCCTTCGGGGCCACAACGGGTCGGGGCAGGGGGATATTCCCGCGGTCAGAACGGCCCCGTCAGAACGGCCCGTCAGAACGGACCCGTCGGGGCGGCGCCCTCGTACGGCAGCCTCAACGCCGCATCCCCAATGACCGCTTGAGGAAGTCCACCTGGAGCAGCAGTAGGTTTTCGGTCACCTGTTCCTGGGGCGTCATATGGGTCACCCCGGACAGTGGCAGGACCTCGTGCGGGCGGCCGGCCGCCAGCAGGGCCGAGGACAGGCGCAGTGAGTGGGCCACGACCACGTTGTCGTCCGCCAGGCCGTGCACGATCAGCATCGGGCGGTGCGGCTCCCGCGCCCCGGCCAGCCCCTCGTCCGTGACCAGCGAGTTCTCCGCGTAGACCGTCGGTTCCTGGTCCGGATGGCCGAGGTACCGCTCCTGATAGTGGGTGTCGTACAGCCGGAGGTCGGTGACCGGGGCGCCGACCACCGCGGCATGGAAGACATCGGGCCGGCGCAGTGCGGCCAGCCCCGCCAGATAGCCGCCGAAGGACCAGCCGCGGATCGCCACCCGGTCGAGGTCCAGGGGAAAGGATCCGGCCAGTGCCTGCAGGGCGTGCACCTGGTCGTCCAGGGTGATCTCGGCGATCCGCCGGGAGACCGCCTTCTCCCAGGCGGGGGAGCGGCCCGGGGTGCCCCGGCCGTCCGCGACGATCACCGCGAACCCCTGGTCGGCGAACCACTGCGAGGTCAGATGCGCGTTGTGCGCGGCGACCACCCGCTGGCCGTGCGGACCGCCGTACGGGTCCAGCAGCACCGGCAGCGGACCGTCGCCCTCCGCATAACCGTCGGGCAGCAGCACCGCGCACGGGATCTCCCGCTCGCCGGCCAGGACCAGCCGGGGCCGGGCGGTGAGCGCCGGCTCCTCGGCGTACGAGCCGATCGTGGCGAGGGTCTTCTCCCCGCCGTCCGGGTCCAGCCGGACCACGTCCACCTGGGTGCCGGGGCGCTCCAGTGAGGTCTGGGAGAGCACGGTCAGCGCGCCGCCGCGCACCGCGGAGGACACCGTCGGGTACGGCCGGTCGCCCACCCGCTCCCAGCCGCCCTGGTCGCCGCTGCCGCGGAACCAGGCGCGGTAGACGCCGATGTCGTGCATGTCGGCGCCGCTCGCGGAGAACAGCACGTCCTCCTCGCCGATGTCCAGCACCGCGCGGACGTGCAGCGGCGCCCCGGTCAGCGGCCGGTCGCCGACGAACAGCTTGCGCGCGCCGCCCTCGTCGGCGATCCGCACCAGCCGGCCGTCCGGCGTCCAGGCCGGCACCCCGGGGAACGGCTCGACCCACGCCTCGTCCTCGTCCTCGTGCACCGTCCGGGTCGCACCGGTCGCGGTGTCGACCGTGAGATAGCGCTGGTCGCGCTGGTCCCGGGCCTGGACGAGGAGCAGCGGCGGACCGGCCGCGGACCAGTGGACGCGGGCGAGGTAGGGGTAGCGCCCGCGGTCCCAGTCGATGTCGGTGCGCGAGCCGTCCAGCCCGAACAGGGTCAGCGAGACCTCGGCATTGGCGGTGCCGGCGGCCGGGTACGCGATCCGGGCGGGCTCGCGGTCCGGGTGCGCCGGGTCGGAGATCCACCAGCGCCGCACCGGTGCCTCGTCCACCCGTGCGGCCAGCACCGCGTCGCTGTCCGGGGACCACCAGAAGCCCCGGTACCGCCCCATCTCCTCGGCCGCGATGAACTCCGCGAGGCCCCAGGTCACCTCGGGCCCGTCCGGCTCGGCCAGCACCCTCTCGGCCGTCCCGCCGCCGTCCGACGTCATCGCGCCGGCCACTGCGACCACCCGCAGCCGGCCCTCCGCCACGAAGGCCACATGCCGGCCGTCCGGGGACGGGCGGGGGTCCACCACCGGGCCCGGCACCGGGAGTTCACGCGTGGTGCCGGCCCGCAGCTCGGAGACGAACAGCCGGCCGGAGAGCGGGAACGCCGCCAACTCCACCGCGGCGTCCGTGGCATAGCCCACGATGCCCGCCGAACTCTCCCGGCTGCGCTCGCGGCGGGCCCGCTCCTCGGGGGAGAGGTCCTCCTGGGCGCCGGCCAGCAGTGCCTGCGGATCGGCGGCGGTGAACTCCCGTCCCTCGTCCAGGTCCAGCACCCACAGCTGCTGGCTGCGCTCGGTGCCCGAGGGGGAACGGAGGAAGACGATCCGGGCGGCGTCGGGGGAGACGGTGTAGCTGCGCGGGGCGCCGAGGGTGAAGCGCTGCGTACGGGCGTACTGCCGCGGGAACGAAGGCTGTCCGGTCATGGGCCGAGCCTAGGCGAGGTGTCCCCGGATCGGGCCGGTTCGGGAGCGGGGGATTGCCCGGCTCACCGCGTCGCGCTCGTGAAGATCGTGTGCGCCCCCGCTCTGCTTCCGTGCTCCGACTTATGCGCTTGGACGGAAAGTTATGATCCCTTGCGCGTAGTGGGTACGGGGTAAAGAGCCCTTGGCATACCCCGGTGTACGGGTCCGCGACGGCGGTCCGTGTGCCATCAACTCTGTTCGGGCCGTGGATACTTGGAGGTGAGCCGCCGTGGCACTCTCGATTTCGGCGGTGGTGCTGCTGGCGATCATCGTCTTCTTGCTCGTCAAGAAGGCCGGGCTGAAGGCCGTGCATGCCTTCGTCTGTATGTTGCTGGGCTTCTATCTGGCCAGCTCGTCCATCGCACCGTCGGTCAAGCAGCTGACGACGAACGTCGCCAGCATGATCGGCGGCATCAAGTTCTGAGCAGCGGGTTCCGGGCAGCGTGCCGAGCGGCACGTGCCGGGCGGTACTTCCTGAGCGGTACGTCCCAAGCGGTGCGTTCCGGCCGGTCCCCGGCCGGCGGACCGAGCGCGGGGTGAGGGTGTCGGTGGCGGCTCGTAGGCTTGTCCGCATGACCGCGCACCCTCCCTCCGCCCGTCGTCTCCTGCTGGTCCACGCCCATCCGGACGACGAGTCGATCAACAACGGCGTGACCATGGCCAAGTACGCGGCCGAGGGCGCGCTGGTCACCCTCGTCACCTGCACGCGCGGCGAGGAGGGCGAGGTGATCCCGTCCGAGCTCGCGCACCTCGCGCCGGACCGGGACGACACCCTCGGCCCGCACCGCGTCGGTGAGCTGGCCGCCGCCATGGCCGAGCTGGGCGTCACCGACCACCGCTTCCTCGGCGCGCCGGGCCGGTACCGCGACTCCGGCATGATGGGCGCCCCGCAGAACGACCGCCCCGACTCCTTCTGGCAGGCCCCGCTCGACGCGGCGGCCGCCGATCTGGTGGCGGTCATCCGCGAGGTCCGGCCGCAGGTCCTGGTCACCTATGACCCGAACGGCGGATACGGCCACCCCGACCACATCAAGGCGCACCGCGTGGCCATGCGCGGCGCCGAGCTGGCCGCGCGGGCGGATTTCCGTCCGGAGCTCGGCGGCGCGTATGCGATCGGGAAGATTTACTGGAACTGCAACCCCCGTTCCGTGGTCGAGGAGGGCTTCGCGCGGCTGCAGGCGGCCGGGCACAGCTTCCCCGGCGTGGCCACCGTCGACGACGTACCGGGGGTGGTGCCGGACTCCGAGGTCACCGCCTCGATTTCCGGCGGCCCGGCGTACGCCGCCGCCAAGGCGGCGGCGATGCGCGCCCACTACACCCAGATCGCGGTCGACGGGCCGTTCTTCGCGCTCTCCAACGACTTGGGGCAGCCGCTGTTCGGCACGGAGCACTATCGGCTGGTGCACGGAGTTCCAGGGGCAGCGGCCGGGGACCGTGAGGACGACCTCTTCGCGGGTATCGGCGAAATGGTGGGTATGGAGGAGAGTGCCCGGATCGAGGAGGCTGCGGAATGAGCACGGCGAAGGGCGGCAACGGCGGCGCGGCCGCTGACGACGGCAAGGGCGGCGCGGCCGAGGGGCGGCGCTCGCGCGCGACGTCCGGCGGCGGGTCCGGGCCCGGCGGGCGGTCCGGCGCACCGGCCGCACCCGCGGCCGGGCCGGCACCACTCACCCCCGGCCGGATCGGCATATACGTCCTGCTCCTGGTCGCGGGCGTGCTGGTGGCGCTGGCCGGGACGCTGGTGCAAGCCGCTTGGTTCCCGGGCGGATTGGTGCTGGCCCTGGCGGCCGTCGGCGGCCTCTTCTACGGCGGCACCCGGGCGAGCGGCACCACCGCGGGCGCGCTGGTGCCCGGCGCGGCCTGGCTGGTGACGGTGTTCGTGCTGCTGAGCGACGTCCGGCCGGAAGGGGACTTCCTCTTCGGCCCCGGCGCCGGCTCCTACGTCTTCCTGCTGGGCGGCATCGTGGTGGCTGTGATCTGTGCCACCGCGGCCCAGATGCGCACGATGGGCGCCCGGCCCGGCCGAGTTGGCGGATGACGTGGTGCATACCGGGACGAATGCCGTGCGGGTCCGGACCAACGGCCCCGGTCCAGGGGGTTCGCCCATGGCGGCGGTGTTCGTAAGCTCCCCGGGTGTCCGCCTGCGGCGGACAGTATGGTGGTGCGCGCCGTCGCGCCGCCCTGGGGGCACCCTCCGGTCCTGAGGCCGGGGATCATCTCTGACGAGCGGCGGAGCGCCAACCGGGAGAACCTGCTTTGAGTCGTGAATCTGACAGTTCGTCCTCCGGCCCGCGGGGCCGTGGCGGAGCCGCGTACCCGTCGGGGACGCCGCCGTACGGCTCGCCCAGGGGAGACGCCGACGAGGGGCTGGCGCCCGGTGCCGCGGCGCAGCCGGAGGAGCCCAAGACCGAGACCACGCTGACGACGCGGATCAAGATCAACATTCCGGGCTCCCGCCCGATCCCGCCGGTCGTCGTGCGCAAGCCCGTCGGTGAGGAGTCCGGTATGAACGCATCGGCCGCTTCCGGCGGTTCCCGTGGCGCCCCGCGCCCGGCGCGCGGTGCCGAGCGCGGTGCCGAACGCACCGGCAGCACCCCCCGCCCGGAGGCCGCCGCGGACGACGCCACCACGGGCGGCCGCGGCGACAAGACCAGCGACTGGTTCGCGCCGCGCAAGCCGCAGGCCGGGGCGCCCGGGCCGGCCGGCTCGTCGTCGAGCACCGGATCGCACCCCGCGCCGCCCGCCCCGGGCGGCCCGACCCCGCCGCGCGGCCCGTCGGGCACCGGCGCGCCCCAGCGCCCCGATCTGCCGTACTTCTCCGACGCCCCGGTGGCGCAGGGCGGCGGCTCGCCGTTCGACGAGGGCGGCCGGGCCGGTGGCCCCTCGCCGTTCGACGGCGGGCGGCCGGACGCCGGTTCGCCCTTCGACGGCGGCCCGCGGGACGCCGGTTCGCCGTTCGACGGCGCGGGGCAGGGCAGCGCCTCGCCGTTCGACGCGCCCACCGGCGTGGCCCCGGACCACAGCCCCTTCGACGCCCCGGTGGGCGGCCCGGGCGGACCCGCCGGCCCCACCACGGGTCCGGCCAAGGGCGACTCGGCGCTCAACCTCCCGCCCGGCTTCGGCGGCCCGGCACCGAAGATCGACGACACCGCCGAACTCACCCCGCAGGCCCCCGGACCGCTGACCGGCCCGGGCAGCGGCCGCGGCGCCGGCGGCATCTCGGGCGGCCTGCCCGGCTCGCAGGCCGGCCCGGCCGCCGGCGGCCCGAAGGGCGGCACCCGGGGCCAGGCGCCCGGCCGTCGCGACCGGGTGTCCGGCGACACCCTGGTCAGCGGCATTCCCACGGTGCCCGGATCCGACGGCCCGTCGGCCCCGTCGCCGTTCGCCTCCGCACCGGGTGACGGCGACAGCGCGGCCCCCAAGCCGCGGCCCAAGATCCCCGAGCCGATCAACCCGCCCAAGAAGGGCCGCAACAAGCTGGTCCTGGCGGCCGTCGCGGTCGTCGTCCTGGCCGGTGTCGCCTACGGCGCGGGCCTGCTGCTCGACCACGCCGACGTGCCCAACGGCACCACCGCGCTCGGCGTGAACATCGGCGGCGCCACCAAGGAAGAGGCCGTCAAGAAGCTGGAGTCGGCGCTCAAGGACCGCCGCACCGCGCCGCTCAAGCTCACCGTCGACGGCAAGCCCGCGACCCTGCTGCCGGCCAAGGCGGGCCTGGACATCGACCCGCAGGCGACGGTCCGCAACGCGGCCGGCCGGGACTACAACCCGGTCTCCGTCATCGGCTCGCTGTTCGGCGTCGACCGGACGGCCAAGCCCGCCATGGTCGTCGACGACGAGAAGCTGTCGGTCGCGCTGGAGAACATCGCCGGCCCCGGCGGCGCCGCCGAGGACGGCGGGATCACCTTCGAGAACGGCAAGGCGGTGCCCCACTACGGCGTCCCGCACAAGGCGATCGACGTCAAGGCCTCCCGCCAGAAGGTCGCCGACGCCTACCGCGAGCGGGTCACCAACGGCACCGACACCCCCGTGGTGCTCGCCGCCGGCACCCAGCAGCCGCGGGTGAGCAAGGCCGCGGTGGACCGGGCGATGAAGCAGTACGCCCAGCCCGCCATGTCCGGCCTGGTGACGGTCCGTACGGGCGCCCACGCGGTCTCCTTCAGCCCGCAGAAGTCCATCCCGAAGTTCCTGTCGTTCAAGATCGGCAGCAACGGCGAGCTGGTGCCGTACTACGACCGGGCGGCCCTCAAGCAGCTCTACGGCGACACCTTCAACGGCGTCCTGCTCACCAAGGGCGACGGCTCGAAGAAGCCGATCACGGTCGAGGAGGTGGCCAGCGCGGTCGCCAAGGCGCTGCTCGGCCGCACCCCCGCCGAGCGGATCCAGACCATCGGCGCGGACGGCTGACGGCGGACCGTACGCACCCGGCCGGCCACCGGCCCGAGGCCCCCTGGAGGCACTCCCGGCGCACCGCCCCGGGAGAACCCCTAGGGGGCCTCCCCCATGACAGATGTCATGCCGGAGTGCGGACGTCCGACACTGCCGGGCACCGGGGCGCGCCCGGGAAGCTGGCACCATGACGACGACAGCGACCAGCACAGTCACCGCCGCCCAGGAGGCGGACCGGGCACCGGTGGTCAGCTTCCGACAGGTCAGCAAGAGCTACGGCGCGGTGCGCGCGGTCGCCGACCTGAACCTGGAGCTGCACCCCGGCGAGACCGTCGCCCTCCTCGGCCCGAACGGCGCCGGCAAGTCCTCCACCCTCGACCTGCTGCTCGGCCTGCGCAGCGCGGACGCCGGCACGGTGACCCTCTTCGGCACCACCCCGCAGCGCGCCATCGAACAGGGCAGGGTCGGCGCGATGCTGCAGAGCGGCGGCCTGATGGAGGGCGTCAAGGTCCGGGAGCTGGTGAAGCTGGCCCGCGATCTGCACCCGCGCGGCGCTCCGCTCGACGAGGTCCTGGCCACCGCCGGCATCACCGAGATCGCCGACCGCATGGTCGACAAGCTCTCCGGCGGCCAGGAACAGCGGGTCCGCTTCGCGCTCGCCACCGCCGGCGCCAACGACCTGATCGTGCTGGACGAGCCGACCACCGGCATGGACGTGACGTCCCGGCAGACCTTCTGGGGCGCGATGCGCAAGCAGGCCCAGCAGGGCCGCACGGTGCTGTTCGCCACCCACTACCTCGAAGAGGCCGACGCGATCGCCGACCGGGTGATCGTGCTGCACCGCGGCCGGGTGCTGGCCGACGGCACCGCCGCCGAGATCAAGGCCCGGGCCGGTGCCCGCCGGATCACCTTCGACCTCGACGGGCCGGTCGATCACGACGCGCTGCACGGCCTGCCGCACCTGACCTCGCTGACCGTGTCCGACGGCGGCTCCGCCGCGGGCTCCCGCCGCACCGTCCGGATCCAGTCCCGGGACGCCGACGCCACCGTGCACGCCGTCTACCGCCTCGGCCTCTACCCGCACAACCTGGAGGTCTCCGGCCTCGGCCTGGAGCAGGCCTTCATCGCCCTGACCACCGCGTCCGACCAGAGCCCCGCCACCGCCGAGGAGGCGGCCCGATGACCACCCTGATCAAGCTGGAGATCGTCCGCGCGCTGCGCAACAAGAAGTTCATGTTCTTCTCGGTGATCTACCCGCCGGCGCTGTACCTGATCATCGCCGGCGGCGCGGACAGCACCCCGATCCCCGGCATGAAACTGAACATGGGGCTGTACTTCATGGTGTCCATGGCAGCATTCGGTGCCATGACCGCCGTGCTGCTGGGCAACAGCGAGCGCATCGCCAAGGAGCGCGAGAAGGGGTGGGTGCGGCAGCTGCGGCTGACCGCCCTGCCGGGCCGCGGCTACGTCGCCGCCAAGATGGCCGCCGCCGCGACCGTCAGCCTGCCGTCGATCGTGCTGGTCATGCTCGCCGCCGCGGTCGTCAAGGGCGTCCGGCTGGAAGCCTGGCAGTGGCTGGCGATCGCCGCCGGCACCTGGCTCGGCAGCTTCGTCTTCGCCGCCCTGGGCGTCGCCATCGGCTACCTCGCCACCGGTGACGCGGTCCGCCCGATCGCCATGCTGATCTACTTCGGCCTGGCGTTCCTCGGCGGCCTGTGGATGCCGCTGACGATCCTGCCGCAGTGGGTGCAGGACATCGCCGAATGGCTGCCCACCCACGCGTACACGGCGCTCGGCACCGCCGTCGAGGCCGGTGGCGCCCCGCACGTGAAGGACATCGCCCTCCTCGCCGGCTACCTGGTGCTGTTCGCCGGCGGCGCGGCCTGGCTCTACCGGAAGGACACCCGCCGGGCATGAACGGACCGGAGACCGACGACAACCCGGTGATGATCGGCACCCCGCCGCGCACCCGCCGCCAGGCGCTGGTGAAGTCCGTCTGG
This sequence comes from Streptomyces sp. NPDC048197, assembly GCF_043202395.1. NCBI lineage: Bacteria > Bacillati > Actinomycetota > Actinomycetes > Kitasatosporales > Streptomycetaceae > Streptomyces > Streptomyces sp. NPDC048197. The sequence goes on along the minus strand of NZ_JBIDAJ010000032.1, from coordinate 6,814 downwards.
ATCGTCATCTGGTTCCTCTACCTCGCGGGCCCCATCGGGAGCCTGGCCGAGGGCGGGCTGTCCCCGGCCCGCGAGGTGCTGGGCTGGAGCGGTCTCCTGACGTTCGTCGGCGTCTACTTCGTCCTGGTCTTCCGGCACATGGCCCACCGGCCGATGCCCTCGGGCGTGATCCGGGCGGCCGTGGTCTTCATCGCGGCGCTGGCCGTGCTGCTGGCCTCGACGCTCGGGCCGAACTGGCTGGTGCTCTTCACGTTCGTGTGCGTCGCGGTCGCGGTCACCCAGCCCTTCCGCACGTCCCGGTGGGCCATCCCCGCACTGACCGCCGTCCTCGTCCTGGTCGGCACGAGCTACCCGGACGTCCGGATCTACCTGTTCGCCTACGCCCTGCCCTGTCTGCTCAGCGGCTTCGCGATGGTCGGCGTGCAGCACCTGATCCGTACGACCCAGGAGCTGCGCGCCGCCCGCCAGGAGGTCGCCCGGCTCGCCGCCAACGACGAGCGGCTGCGGCTCGCCCGCGATCTGCACGACCTCCTCGGCCACTCGCTCTCCCTGATCACGCTCAAGAGCGAGCTGGCCGGCCGGATGCTGCCGGACCGCCCGGACGACGCCGCCCGCCAGGTGGCCGACATCGAACGGGTCAGCCGGCAGGCGCTGGTCGACGTGCGGGAGGCGGTCACCGGCTACCGCCGCCCCCGGATCGCCGTCGAGCTGGCCGGGGTCCGGGCCGCGCTGCGCACCGCCGGCATCACCGCCGCCGTCGACCCGGCGCTGGACGAGGAGCACCGGGGCCTCGCGGCCGACGAGGAGAGCGCGCTGGCCTGGGCGCTGCGCGAGGCGGTCACCAACGTCGTCCGGCACAGCGGCGCCCACCGCTGCGAGGTGCTGCTGACCGAGGAGTGGGAGGCCGACGAGCGGCGCTACCTGTGCCTGGCGGTCATCGACGACGGCATCGGGCCGCCGCGCGGCGGCGGACACGACGGCAACGGCCTGACCGGCCTGCGCGAGCGGCTGGCCCTGGCCGACGGCCGGCTGGAGACCGGCCCGGCCCCGCGCGGCCCCGGCTTCGCCCTGCGCGCCTACGTGCCGCTGGCCGCCCCGGCCCCCTCGCCGCCCGCCGCCGGGGCCTTCCCGGAGCCGCTGCCGGGCCAGGCGTAGCCACCGGCCGCACGCCCGCCCGGCGGGCCGCGCCCAGCCTCTAAGCTGACCGGCATGATCAGGGTGTTGCTGGCCGAGGACCAGTCGATGGTCCGGGAGGCGCTGGCCGCGCTGCTGTCGCTGGAGGCGGACCTGGAGGTCGTCGCACAGGCGGCGCGCGGCGACGAGGTGGTGGCCACCGCGCGGGCACACGACGTGGACGTCGCCCTGCTGGACATCGAGATGCCGGGCCTCACCGGCCTGGACGCGGCGGCCGCGCTGCGCGGCGAGCTGCCCGGCGTGAAGATCGTCATCCTCACCACCTTCGGCCGCCCCGGCTATCTGCGCCGCGCCATGGAGGCCGGCGCGGACGCCTTCCTGGTCAAGGACGCCCCGGCGGCCCGGCTCGCGGACGCGGTGCGCCGGGTGCTGCGCGGCGAGCGGGTCATCGACCCGGCGCTGGCGGCGGCCGCGCTGGCCGACGGCGCCAGCCCGCTCACCGAGCGCGAACGGGAGGTGCTGCGGACCGCCGCGGACGGCTCCACCAACGCCGAGATCGCCGCCGCCCTCCACCTCTCCCAGGGCACGGTCCGCAACTACCTGTCCACCGCCATCCAGAAGACCGGCGCCCGCAACCGCGCCGAGGCGGTGCGCACGGCCCGCGACAAGGGCTGGCTGTAAGACCCCGGGGCACCGCCCCGCACGCCCGGGCCGCCCGCCCCGGGACCTGCTCCCCTGTGCGCCGTCGGGTGCCGTCCCGCAGGCTTGAAGTGTTATGCCCCTCAACCGCGCCCCGGAGGGCGGCCGCGGCACCACCGTGGTGCTGATCCTCGTGATCGTCGGCGTCACGGTCCTGGACGCGGTCGACATCGGCCCCGAACTGCACCAGTCCGCCTTCCTGGGCATCGCCCCGCTGTACGCCGCGCTGCGCTGCTCCCTGCGGCGGACCGTCCTGGTCGCGGCCGTCTACCTGCTGTGCCTGACGTACGTCGACACCTTCACCACCGTCGACTGGGCCCCGGTCAGCCGGATCACCGCCGTCTTCTGGGCCTGCCTGGCGGCGGCCTTCTCCGTGATGCTGTGCCGCGTCCGGCTCCAGCGGGAGGCGCTGCACGCCCGGACCAGCCTGGTGGCCGACACCGTGCAGCGGGCCATGCTGCGCGAGCTGCCGCTGCGCGCCGGCCCGGTCGAGGCGTACGGCTTCTACGTCTCCGCCCAGGAAGGCGCCCGGGTCGGCGGCGACATCTACGAGGCCGTCGACACCCCGCACGGGCTGCGGCTGATGATCGGCGACGTCCAGGGCAAGGGCATGCCGGCGATCGGCGCCGGGCTGGAGGTGCTGGCGGCGTTCCGGGAGGCCGCGCACTACCACGACGCCCTGGAGACGGTGGCCGACCGGATGGAGCAGGCGCTGGCCCGCTACAACACGCGCTCGGCCGAGCAGGGCACCGACGAGCGGTTCGTCACCGCGCTGCTGATGGAGGTGCGGGACGGCGGGGCCGGGCCGCCGCGCGGCCGGGTGCTGTCCTGCGGCCACATCCCGTACTACCTGATCCGCGACGGCGCGGTGTACGAGCGCCGGGACGGCGAGGGCGGGCTGCCGCTGGGCCTGGGCACGCTCGGCGGCGAACCACGGCGCGGGGTGCCGGTCCGCCCGGAGCCCGGCGACCGGATCCTGCTGTGCACGGACGGCGTGACCGAGGCGCGCGGCCCGGACGGCACCTTCTACCCCCTGGGCGAGCGGCTGGCCGGCTGGACCCGGCTGGCACCGCCCGAACTGGCCCGCACGCTGCGGGCCGACCTGGAGGGCTTCACCGGCGGCGACCTCAAGGACGACGCCACGGTCCTGGTCGTCGGCCGCCGCGCGGAGACGGCTCAGTTGAGCATCGCGCGGGCCGCCGCGGCCTGACGGCGGATCGCCTCCGCACCGGCCGGGTCGACCGCCGCCACCACCTCGGCGTACTCCGTCAGCTCCGCCGCCCCTTCGAGGAACTCCCCGCGCCGGACCAGGAGTTGGGCCCGCTCCAGGCGCAGCCGCGCGGGACGGCTGGGCAGCAGCAGTGACAGGTCCAGCGCCCACAGCTGCACCGCGCTGTGCTCGGGCCGGGCCTCGGCCCAGGCCCGGATGTTGTTGAGCACCCGCAGCACGATCTCCAGCGGATCTGCCGGGGCCGTCATCGGCCGGGTCAGCTGCCCGCCGGTCGCCCCCGCGACCAGCAGCGCCGCGTCCTCGTCGGTGAGCAGCCGCCCGCCGGCGAACGGATCGGCGAGCACATGCGCCCCGGCCGGATCACCGAAGCCGACGACGAAATGGCCCGGCAGCGCCACCCCGTACACCGGCGCGCCGGCCCGCCGGGCGACCTCCATCCACACCACCGACAGCAGGATCGGCAGCCCGCGGCGGCGCCGCAGCACCTCGTGCAGCAACGAGGAGGACAGCCGCCGGTAGTCGGCGGGCGAGCCGCCGAAACCGCAGCGGGTGCCGAGCAGCTCGGCCAGATTGCGGGCCCAGGCCCCCGGGCCGCCCGCCGGGTGGTACGGCAGCAGCCCGGCCAGCCGGTCCAGCTCGATCTGGGCCGCGTCCAGGCCGGCCTCGTCCAGCCCGGGATCGGCCTCGGCCGCCACCAGCAGGCAGAGCAGGGACAGATCGGGCCGCTCCTCGCGGGCGGCCGCGGCGAACCGGCGCCGCCGCGCGGCCCGCGCGTCCGGCTCCGGCCCGGGTTCCTCGGGCGTACGGGATGCCATACCCGACCGATACCCGTTCAGCGCCCGCCGGGCAGGGCCCGCCGGTAGTGGTAGCCGTGGTGGTCGGTGAAGCCGAGCCGTTCGTAGAGCGCCAGCGCGCCCTCGTTGTCCGCCTCGACCTGGAGGTACGCCGCGGAGGCGCCCTCGTCCAGCGCCCGTTCGGCGAGCGCCGCCATGACCAGTGAGGCCAGCCCCTGCCGCCGCTCGGCCGGGGCCACCTCGATCGCTGCGAAACCGGCCCACCGGCCGTCGACGACCAGCCGCCCGATGGCCGCCGTGCCGCCGTCCTCACCCCGTACCGTCGCGAACCACACCGACGGGCCGCCGGTCAGCACCTGCCGAGCGGTCGGGGTGGGGCCGCCGGCGTCGCCGGTCCGGTTGTAGAGGGCCAGCCAGGCGTCGCCCGGCTCCCGGGACAGCGTGACGCGGGAGAGGTCCGCGTCGGTGTCGGCCAGCGGGGCCAGCGCCGAGATCAGGACCCGGGTGTGCGCCTCGGCGGTCCAGCCGCGCCGCGCCAGCTCCGCGGCCAGCGCGTCGTCGGCGTCCGGGCGGCCGGTGGCGACCGTGATCACCGGCGGCAGCCCGCGCGCCGCGTACCACTGCGCGATCCGCTCCAGCGCGGTGTCCAGCGGCATCCCGGGATCGCCGAGCGGCAGCACGGAATTGCCCCGCCTGGTGAAGCCCACCCGTCGCCCGGCCACCACCCCACCGGGACCGGCTTCGCCGGGCACCTCCTGCACGCTGGCCCGCAGCGTCCATTCGCCGAGACGCTCGGTCTCGGTGGCCGGCCAGCCGCGTGCCGCGACCTCCTGGAGCTCACGTGCGCCGGCGGAGGGGACCTTCCGGCGGGGCCGGGCCGCGGGCACCACCTTGGCGGCGACCAGCGAGGACTCCTCGATCCGTACGCACTCACCGGAGCGGCGTGTGATGCTCAGCACACCCTCGTCCCACGATGTGAGCACCCCGACCGCGTCCGTGAACGCCGCTCCGCCCTCCCGGTCCCCGGTGAGGCGCCGGACGGATACCCTTTTGCCCACGTCAGCACGGGTGATGCGGACCTCCGTGCGACCGCCGGCCAGGAATTCCATCGCTCAAACCGCCCCTCTTGTTCGTCTCGTGCCCGGGAACGGAGATACTAGGTGGCGGGCATCGACGACGCCGCGCTCCCGCGCGCCCTGCGGCGGTACCGCCAATCGGTCCGCCGGCCCTAACGAGGAGGAACGACAGCGTGACCTACGTCATCGCGCAGCCTTGTGTCGACGTCAAGGACAAGGCGTGCATCGAGGAGTGCCCGGTCGACTGCATCTACGAGGGCTCCCGGTCCTTGTACATCCACCCGGACGAATGCGTCGACTGTGGCGCCTGTGAGCCGGTCTGCCCGGTTGAGGCCATCTTCTACGAGGACGACACCCCGGAGGAGTGGAAGGACTACTACAAGGCGAACGTCGAGTTCTTCGACGAGCTGGGCTCGCCCGGTGGCGCCAGCAAGCTCGGCCTGATCGAGCGGGACCACCCCTTCATCGCAGCGCTGCCGCCGCAGAACCAGTAACCGCCCGGGCGGAGGGAGCCGGCCGGCTCCCCCTCCCCGGCGTCATCAGCGGCCGAACGGCGCCGCCACGGTCCCGTACGGCCCGATCGCCTTGATCGCCGCCGTACGGGACCGAGGCGTTTGCCGCACCGAGGAAAGTGAGCCACCCCGTGTCCGCAGTCACCGCCCGGCTTCCGGTCTTCCCCTGGGACAAGCTGGAGCCGTACAAGAAGACGGCCGCCGCGCACCCGGACGGGATCGTCGACCTCTCCGTCGGCACCCCGGTCGACCCGGTCCCCGAGCTGGTCCGGAAGGCGCTGATCGACGCGGCGGACTCCCCGGGCTATCCGACGGTCTGGGGCACCCCCGCACTGCGCGACGCGATCACCGGCTGGCTGGAGCGCCGTCTGGGCGCCCGCGGGGTCACCCACCACCACGTCCTGCCGATCGTCGGCTCCAAGGAGCTCGTCGCCTGGCTGCCGACCCAGCTGGGCCTCGGCCCGGGCGACAAGGTCGCCCACCCGCGCCTGGCCTACCCGACCTACGAGGTCGGCGCCCGCCTGGCCCGCGCCGATCACGTGGTCTACGACGACCCGCGCGAGCTGGACCCGACGCACCTGAAGCTGCTCTGGCTGAACTCGCCGTCCAACCCGACCGGCAGGGTCCTGTCCAAGGACGAGCTGACCGGCATCGTCGCCTGGGCCCGCGAGCACGGCGTGCTCCTCGTCTCCGACGAGTGCTACCTCGAACTGGGCTGGGAGGCCGACCCGGTCTCGGTCCTGCACCCGGACGTCAACGGCGGCTCGTACGACGGCCTGGTCGCGGTCCACTCGCTCTCCAAGCGCTCCAACCTCGCGGGCTACCGCGCGGCCTTCCTGGCCGGCGACCCGGCCGTCCTCGGCCCGCTGCTGGAGATCCGCAAGCACGGCGGCATGATGACCTCGGCGCCCACCCAGGCCGCGGTGGTGGCGGCGCTCGGCGACGACACGCACGTCCACGAACAGCGCGAGCGCTACGCGGCCCGCCGTACGGCGCTGCGCGAGGCGCTGCTCGCCGACGGCTTCCGCATCGAGCACAGCGAGGCGTCGCTCTACCTGTGGGCGACCCGCGACGAGCCCTGCTGGGACACCGTCGGCGCCCTCGCCGAGCGCGGCATCCTGGTCGCCCCGGGTGAGTTCTACGGCGCCGCGGGCGAGCGGTTCGTCCGGATCGCGTTCACGGCCACCGACGAGCGGGTGGCCGCCGCGGTGGGCCGCCTGGCGGGATGACCGCCGTCTGACGCCACGCATACAGGGGCCCGGGGAGACACTCTGACGCTGTTGGTTAATTCGGGCCCGAGCGTGACGTCGGCCTTCACGACCTGGTTGTGGTCGTGAAGGCCGACGTTGTGTCTGGGGAGGGCGTCCG
>NZ_JBIDAJ010000031.1:0-97518 GCF_043202395.1 Streptomyces sp. NPDC048197 | reverse complement strand
GCAGCCTGCATCTGGCACAACTGGGCCACTGGCGCCAAGATCAAACGATCCCTGATCGCCTTCGACCACTGAGAACATCGGACTCATTCATCTAGGGGCGCACGTCGAGGGCGCTCGTGGTGGAGTCCGCCGTGAGGGCGCCCGCTACGGGCATATCCAGCAGTAGAGGTGCTGCCCGCGGCTGACGGCGCGCCTCGCCAGCGCGGCGAGGCCGGTCAGGAAGCGGGCCAGGGAGTCCGGGTCGGGCGGGGTGAAGAAGTCGCCGGCGGCGGCCCAGCCCTGGGCGACGTCGGGCAGCAGCGCGGCGTCGAAGGAGGCCAGGGCGTCGCGGAAGTCGTCGGTGAGGGTGACCGCGACCACCTCGCCCCCGCCGCGCACGGGTATCAGGGAGCACCGGCGGGGCGTGGTCAGCAGCGCCTTCGCCGCGGTGCCCGTGATGAGGGACTCGGCGAGCAGCAGGTCGTCCGCCGGATCGACGCCCTTGACGACCAGTTCGTCGTCGTCACCTCCGGTCGGCCGGTCGCCGTCCCGGAGCACGGCCCGGGCGGCCTCTTCGTCGTCGGCGGCGGCGTAATAGCCGTAGAGCACTCCCATACGTCGAGCATGGCAGCCGCCACTGACAACCGGCCCACCGACAACCGGCTCCGCCCGGCGCGGGCTACGGCTTCGGGGCCGCCGCCTCCAGCGCGTCGACGGTGCCCGACATGACCGTGCGCAGATGCGCGGTGAGGTGGTCGACCGGCCAGTCCCACCAGGCCAGGTCCAGGAGGCGGGCGATGTCCGCGGCGTCGTAGCGGTGGCGGATGACGCGGGCCGGATTGCCGCCGACGATCGCGTAGTCGGGGACGTCGTCGACGACCACCGAGCCGGCCGCGACGACCGCGCCGTGGCCGATCCGGACGCCGGCCATCACCATCGACCGGTGGCCGAACCAGACGTCGTTGCCGACCACCGTGTCACCGCGCCCCGGCAACCCCGTGATCAGGTCGAAGTGCTCGCTCCACGAGCCGCCCATGATGGGGAACGGGAAGGTCGACGGGCCGTCCATGCGGTGGTTGGCGCCGTTCATCAGGAACCGCACGCCCTCGCCCAGCGCGCAGAACTTCCCGATGACCAGCCTCTCCGGCCCGTAGTGGTAGAGGACGTTGCGGGTCTCGAACGCGGTCGGGTCGTCCGGGTCGTCGTAGTACGTGAAGTCGCCGACCTCGATCAGCGGCGACGTGACCAGCGGCTTCAGCAGGACGACCCGGGGCTGTTCCGGCATCGGGTGGAGAACGGTCGGATCGGCGGGCACACCGGTGGGACCATCGGGGACAGCGGTCATGGACATCACTCCTCGGACGACTTCTCACGCGATTCCTCGCGCGGGCCATGATCGCTGGCTTCGGTGCCGGGCGCCCGTGAGTTTTCAGAGTCCGGCCGGCTCGCAGGTGACCAGGTAGTCCGCGGTGTCCAGGGGCTGATCGGTGAAGAACCTGACGACCAGGTCGACCACCGCCTGGGCGCGTTCGAGGGCGACCCAGTGGTCGGACTCGGCGATGGTCAAAAAGTGGCTGTCCTCGATGGTGGCCGCGAACTCCCGCTGCTTCTCGGGCGAGGACACCGTGTCGTGCTCACCGCAGAAGACCAGCGCGGGCACCCCGGTCAGCCCGCCCGAGGGGTTGAGCTCCTCGGTGGCCGAGCGGTCCAGGACCGTGAAGCCGTGCGGGATGTGCGTGACGGCATGCATGATCAGGCGCTTGACGTAGCGGTGCACCAGCTTGCGGTGGCGTACGAAGCGGCTCTCGTCCTGGCACAGCCACAGTTTCAGCGCCAGGTCGACGAACTCCTCCGGCTCACCGGCCGCCATCCGGGCCGCGGCCTGCCGCCACAACGACAGCTGGGCGTGGGTGATGTGCGCCGGCACGCCGCCGAGCAGCAGCCGCGCGATCCGGTGCGGCCGGCGCTGCGCGAAGGCGAAGGCGATCGCCGAACCGAACGAGTACCCGAAGAGGTTGACCCGGGCCACCCCGAGGTCGTCGAGGACGTGCTCGACCGCCCGGCACATGGTCGCGAGGCCCTGGTCGGGGCGGAGCGGATCGGCGTTGCCGGAGCCCGGCAGGTCGATGGTGATCAGGCTCGCCAGCGGCGACACCGGCTCGTCGAGGTGCTGCCAGCCGTATTTGTCCTGCAGCGCGCCGCCCAGCACCAGCACCGGTTCGGTCCGGGGCGCCGGCTGCCGCACCAGCCGGTAGGAGTAGGACAGCCCGTCCACCCTCAGGGCGTGGACCGCTTCGTTGCTCATGCGTCTCCTTCGCGTGGGTGCCACGCCGGGACCGGCGGTGGGCTCACCCGCGGCTGACGACCAGGGCGGCGTTGTGCCCGCCGAACCCCAGTGAGGTCTTCACCGCGCAGTCCAGCCGCGCCGGCCGGGCTTCCTTGGCCACCACCTCGACGGGGATGTCGGGGTCGGGCGACACGAGGTTCGCCGTCGGCGGCACCAGCTGGTGCTGCACCGCCAGCACGGTGAACGCGGTCTCGATGGCGCCGGCCGCGCCGAGGGTGTGGCCGGTCATGGCTTTGGTCGAGGTGACCAGGGGGTGTTCGCCGAGCACCCGGCGCAGCATGGTGCCCTCGATCAGATCGTTGAGGACCGTCGAGGTGCCGTGCGCGTTGACGTGCCCGATGTCGGCCGGGTCCGCGCCGGCGTCGGCCAGCGCGGCGCGCAGCGCGCGTTCCGCGCCGGCACCGTCGGGATGCGGGGCGACCGGGGCGTAGGCGTCGTTGGACGAGCCGTAGCCGGTGATCTCGGCCCTGATCCGGGCGCCCCGGGCCCGGGCGTGCTCGGGCCGCTCCAGGACGAGCAGCCCGGCCCCCTCGCCCAGCACGAAGCCGTCCCGGTCGGCGTCGAACGGGCGGCAGGCCGCGGCCGGGTCGTCCCGCCGGGTGGAGAGGCCCTTCATCTTGCACATGCTCGCCACCAGCAGCCGGGAGCAGGCCGATTCGGCGCCGCCGGCGAGGGCGATGTCGCACATGCCGGCCCGCAGCAGCTGACGGGCCAGGCCGATGGCGTCGGTACCGGAGGCGCAGGTGGTGTTCACCGCGAGGCTCGGACCGCGGGCGGCCAGATCGCGGCAGACGCTCGCTGCGGCGCTGTTGCCGGTGGTGAGCGCGGCCAGCACGGGGGAGACCCGGCGCGGCCCGCGCTCCAGGAGGACGGTGTGCTGCTCGTCGTAGGCGGGGAGCCCGCCGTTGGCGGTCCCGATGAGGACCGCGACCCGGTCGCCGTCCCACCCGGCGGGGTCCAGCCCGGCGTCGGCCACGGCCTCGCGGGCGGCCAGCACCGCCAGTTGGGAGAAACGGTCCATCAGGCGGCGGGAGGCGACGTCCAGAGCCTGGTCGACGTCCAGGCCGTCGACCAGGTACATGAAGTCCGTGGGCAGGTCCTGCAGTTCGGCCGGCCGGCGCACCCCGGACGGTGTGGTGGCGCGGGTGATCTCCCGCCAACTTGCGTCCGACCCGGCGCCGGCGGCGGTCAGCATGCCCAGACCGGTCACGGCAGCCGCGTACGGCTGCTGCGCGGGGCCGGTCGCGCAACCGCCCGGGACCGGGCGGGGCTCCCGGCCCGGGCGGCTCACGCGGCCGCCACGTGCACGGCCGCCAGCAGCTGGCCGTAACTGTCCCGGGGCGTCAGCTCGACGTCCTCCAGATCCACCTGGAGACCGTCCTCGATGAGCAGCCGCAGCTCCTCCAGCGCCAGCGAGTCGACCCCCAGCTTCCGCAACGGGACCTCCGGATTCACGGAGAGGGGATCCACCCCGAATTTCGTCGTCAACAGGGTCCGCACCTGTTCCGCGATGTCCACTCCAGCCACCTTTCTCACCGGTTGGGGCCCGCCGGACTATGGGGACAACGCCACAGACGCCCGTTGAGTCACGCCACGCCCGGCGTTCGTGCGGTGCGCCGTGCGGGGCGGGCCGCAGACCGTCCGGATCGGCCGGGCGGCCGGGCGGGGCCGGGTGCGGGGCGCAGAAACCGACCAGGGCGCAGATCGTTGGCCGAAGCAGTGGCCTGGGCCACGCCGACTTCATAGCATCGATCACTCAAGGTCGAGACTCCGTCGCACGATCTGCCGGGAGGCCATGTGTTCCGCCGTAGGACAGCGCTCTCCGTATCCGCCACCGCCGCTCTGCTGGCCGCGACACCGCTGCTCACCGCCTGCGGGGGCCAGGCGCACCCCGGTGCCGCCGCCATCGTGGACGGCAAGCGGATCACCGTCGCCCAGCTGCAGGCGAAGGTCCGGGACGTACGGGCCGCGCAGGCCAGGTCCCCGCAGGGCGGCCAGCTGATCACGAACACCGGCCGGCTCAGCCTGGCCACGCTCAACGGCATGATCTTCGACGAGGTGCTGGCGCGCGGCGCGAAGGACGCCGGGGTGACGGTCAGCCGCAAGGACGTCCAGGCGTGGCGCGGCAAGGCCGAGAAGCAGGCCGGCGGGGCCGAGCGGCTGCAGGCGATGTGGCTGCAGCAGGGCATCGCCCCCGACGAGGTCGACGGCACGGTCCGCAACCAGCTGCTGCTCGACGGAATCGCCCGGCACCTCGGCGCGGACCGTGGCAAGCCGCAGGGCCAGCAGAAGCTGGCCCGGTCGCTGGCCCGGACGTCCCGGTCGATGGGGATCGACGTCAATCCGCGCTTCGGCAAGTGGGACGACCGGCAGGTCATCCTCGGCGAGACCAAGGACCCGTGGATCGCCGCCGCCCCGGTGCGGCAGCAGACCTGATCCGGGCGGGCGGCGGCGCGGGCGCCGGGCGGTGCCGGTGGGGTTGTCGGTGGGGTGCGTTACGTTCGATGGGTGAACGCTGACGCCTCCGCCGCCGACGCCGGCGCCGCCGCCCGCCCCGAGGGCCCCGGCACCGGACGCCTGGTCCTGCTCACCACCAGCCACCGGGTCGCCCCCGGGCTGCTGTCCTGGCCCGCGTGGGAGGTCCTGCGCGCCGCCGAGCGGGTGCTGTGCGCCGATCCGGACCATCCGCAGCTGCCGTATCTGCGCGAGGCCGGGATCGCGGTGGAGACCGCCGCCCCGACCGCCCGTGAGCTGGTCGACTACTGCGTCCCCGAGGACCGTACGGCCGTCGTGCTGACCTCGGCGGAGGGCGAGAGCGCGCTCACCGACGGACTCGCCCGGCTGGCCGGCTCCGGCCGCGAGACCATGCCCGACCTGGAGCTGCTGCCCGGCTCGTACGACCTGCCCGGCGCCCGGCTGCTCGACCTCGTCCAGGTCATGGACCAGATCCGCGCCGAGTGCCCCTGGAGCAGCATCCGGACCCACCAGGACCTCGCCAAGTACGGCCTGGAGGAGGCGTACGAGATGGTCGAGGCCATCGAGGCCGGTGACCGGGTCGAGCTGCGCGAGGAGCTGGGGGACGTGCTCCTCCAGGTCGTCTTCCACGCCCGGATCGCCCAGGACGACCCGGAGGAGCCGTTCTCCATCGACGACGTGGCGGGCACGATCGTGGAGAAGCTGATCCACCGCCATCCGCATGTCTTCGGGGAGGCCGAGGCGGCGACCCCGGAGGACGTCAAGGCGCACTGGATACGCACCAAGGCCGTCGAGAAGCAGCGCGGATCGGTGACCGAGGGCGTGCCGCTGGCCCAGCCCGGCCTGGCCCTGGCGGCGAAGCTGGCGTCGCGGGTGCGCACGGCGGGCCTGGACGTGCCGCTGCCGGCCGGCCGGGGCATCGGGTACGAGCTCCTGGCCATGGCGCTCCGCGCCGAGGCGGAGGGCACCGACCCGGAGGCGGCGCTCCGCGCGGCGGCCCGCGCCTACCGCGACGCGGTGCTGGCGGCGGAGGGCGGCACCCCTTAGTACCGTTGGTGCAGGGCGTGTTGAGGGGGCGGGCGTGGAAGCGGAGTTGGCGGCGCTGGCGAGCGTGGGGGCGAGCGCAGTGGTGCAGGCCATGGCGACGGACGCCTGGGCCGACGCCCGGCTGAGGGTCGCGGAGCTTTTCCGGCGGGCGGCGGCCGATGCCCCGTCCGAGGCCGCGCACGACACCTCGGACACCCCGTACGAGGCGGCGCACGACACCCCTCACGAGGCCGCGCACGGGACGGAGGCCGCTGCGCCGCCGCGGCCGGCGGACGAGCCGTCCACCGGTACGGCCCCGGAGCCGCCGGAGCCGCCGGAGTCGCCGGAGGAAGCCACCGCGCGCTGGCAGGCCAGTCTGCGCGGCCTGCTGGAGCAGCACCCCGAGGCCGCGGGCGAACTCCGGGCGCTCTGCGAGGAGTTGTCCGACGCTTCGGCCGGCCGGCCCGCCCCCCGGGTGCGTAACTCCGTCACCGGCGGCAGCGCGGGCCACCTCATCCAGGCGGAGACCATCAACTCCCTGACGTTCCAGGCCAGTTCGTTCCCCGCCGCGCTGCCCGACCCCGACGGCTGGCCGCGGGCCGAGGACGTCGACCCGGTCGCCCTGGGCGTGCGCCCCACACACCGGATCCCGGCCCTCCCGCCGCTGCCGCCGTATGTCCTCCGGGACCGCGACGACACCCTCATCGCCGCGGTCACCCGGGCCCGGGAGGCCGGCGGCCTGGTGCTGGTGCTCGGGGAACCGTTCGCCGGCAAGTCGCGTACCGCCCTGGAGGCGATGGCCCAAGGGCTCGCCGGATTCCGGGTGTTCGCGCCCGCGCGCGGCGCGGACCTGCGCGGGCTGCCCGCCCTGTTACAGGGCCGCCCGGGCCGGTACGTCCTCTGGCTGGACGACCTCGACGGGCACCTCGGCGACGCCGCCGGCGGGGGCGGAGGAGGCGGCCTGGAGCCACGGCTGCTGTCCCAGCTCACCGCGCTGGGCGTGACCGTGCTCGCCACGATGCGCGAGGACGCCTACGACGAGCACCGGCACACCCCGCACGGCCGGGTACTGGACCTGGCGACCGTCATCGAGCTGGCCCGCGAGTGGAGCCCGGCCGAGCGGGCGCGGCTGGCGCACCGCGCCGGACGGACGGGCGACCCGCGGCTGGTCGACGCGCTCTGTTCCAGCGGCCCGGAAGGCGTGGCCGCCTATCTGACGCTCGGGCCGCTGCTCTGGGACGAGTGGTGGCGGGCCCGCCGCGCCGACCGCCACCCGCGCGGCCACGCCCTGGTCCGGGCCGCCCTCGACCTGGCCCGCTGCGGTCTGCGGGGCCCGTTGCCGATGGACCTGCTGGTCAAGGCGCACGAGGGCTATGCGGACGTGACCGGTATGGACCGGGAGGCGGTGCCGGACGCCCAGGCCTGGGCGAGGGAACGGCGCCACGGCCTGCTGCGGTTCCTGGTGCGCGGCACCGGTGACACCTGGCGGGTCGCCCCCTTCCTGCTGGAGGCGGCCGAGCGGCACGAGACCCTGCCGCCGGTGGACGGCCGGATCTGGCGCTTCGCCCTGGCGGTGGCGCGGACGGACGACACGTACGACTACCCGGCCATCGCGGCCGCCGCACGCGAGGCGTTCCGGCGGGCCGCCGAGGCGGGCGACGGCACGGCGCTGCACAACCTCGGGTTGGTGGCCGAGTCGCTGGGGGAGCGGGCGGAGGCCGAGGAGTGGTTCCGGCGCGCGGCGGATGCGGGGCGTCCGGAGTCCGCGGGGCGGCTGGGCCGGATGCTGGCCGACCGGGGCGAGGGCAAGGCCGCCGAACCGTACCTGGAGCTCGCCGCGGAGGCGGGGGACGCGGAGGCGGCCACGCTGCTGGGGAAGCTGCTGCGGGAGCGGGCGGAGCGCTGGCTGGGCGTCGGGAAGGAGGGCGGGAGCGTGGAGGCGGCGTATCTGTGGGGTGATCTGCGGCTGGCCGCCGGGGACGACAACGGCGCCTTCGGGAGCTACTACGACGCGATCCGGGCCGGTTGCGCCGAGGCCGCGGGGCGCTGGGCGAGCATGCTCCTGCTGTGGAACGACCGCGGAACCGCCGAGGTGTGGTTGCGGCGCGCGGCGGACTCCGGCGACGAGCAGGCGGCGCAGCGGCTGCGCGACCACTTCGATGCGGTGTCGCCCGTGGACAGCACCGACCTGGAACTCCAGGAGGATGCGGAGGAGGGCAGCGCCCTCGCCGCCGCCAACCTCGGCATCTTCCTGGAGTGCCGGGACCGTCCGGAAGAAGCCCGCCCCTAGTACGAGAAGGCCTACGAATCCGGCGACCCCCACGGCGCCTTCCGCCTGGCCGAGCTGCACAAGAAGGCCGGCGAGCCCGCCGAGGCCCGGGCCTGGTACCGCAAGGCCGCCGCCCTGGGTCACCCCGGTGCCGAGCGGGCCCTCCGCGAAGAGGGCGGCACCATCATCGTGTGACCGGTACCGTCACCGCGGCCGGCTCCTGCTCCCGCCCCGCCCCGGCCGGCCGGGCACGGCGGCGCGCCAGCCGGTCCAGCAGCCACACCGCCACCGCGGCCGCCGCCAGCCCGGCCCCCATGGCGCACACCCAGGCCCAGCCCCCGGCGGACCACACCACCGAGGTCAGTGCCGAGCCGACCGCGCCGCCCGCGAAGTAGCTGGTCATGTAGGCGGAGTTGAGGCGGTTACGGGCCTCGGGGCGGACGCCGTAGATCAGGTTCTGGTTGCTGACGTGCATGCCCTGGGCGGCGAGGTCCAGCACGATCACCCCGGCCAGCAGCGCCGCCAGCGACCAGGTGCCGCCCGCGCCGCCCAGCGCCAGCAGCCCCCAGGACCCGAGCAGCAGGAACGCCGCGGCGCCGGCGACGTGGTGGACCCGTCCGCGGTCCGCCAGCCGGCCGGCGGCGGAGGCGGAGAGCGAGCCGGCCGCGCCGACCAGCCCCAGCAGACCGATGGCGGACTCCTGCCAGCCGTAGGCCGGCCCCGACATCAGGAACGCCAGCGCCGTCCACAGCGCGCTGAAGCCCGCGAAGGTCAGCGCGCCCAGCACCGCCCGCCACCGCAGCACCGGCTCCTGGGCGAACAGCGCGAGGGTGGAGCGCAGCAGCGCCGGATAGCGCAGCCCGGCCGTGGTGCGCAGGGCCGGCAGCCGGAGTCGCAGCAGGACGGCCATCAGCGCCATCAGCCCGGCGTTGACCCAGTACGCGGTGCGCCAGCCGCCCAGCTCGGCGAGGGTCCCGGAGGCCGTACGGGCGAGCAGGATGCCCAGCAGCAGACCGGTCATGAGGGTGCCGACGGTCCGGCCGCGCTCCTCGGGGGCGGCGAGGGTGGCCGCGTACGGCATGACGACCTGCGCCGCGACCGAGGCCAGGCCGGTCAGCGCGGTGCCGGTGAGCAGCAGGGCGGCGTTGGTCGCGCTCGCCGTCACGGTGAGGAAGACGGCGGTCGCCGCGCACAGTGCGACGGCCAGCCGCCGCCGCTCCACCAGGTCCCCGAGCGGAACGAGCAGCAGCAGCCCGAGGCCGTAGCCGATCTGTGCGACGGTCACCACCAGCGCGGCGGTGGACGCCGAAAGCCCCAGGTCATGGCCGATGACATCGAGCAGCGGCTGGGCGAAGTAGTTGCCCGCGACGGACAGACCGGTGGCGACGGACATCAGCAGCAGCGTGCCGCGGCCCAGCCGTCCCGGTCGGCCCTGCGCGGAGCGATGTGCGTCCTCGGCTGTCATACCTGACCTCCCCGTTCGTGCCCGCGGCCACCGTGGCGGCGGGCTTCACCCAGCGTCGGGCAGCCGGCACCGATGAGTCCAACACATCGTTTTCATCGGACCCATCTCCAATCACGATTGATCTCGGATGACGATCGGCTGCTCCCGCCGGTGGCAGGATCGGTGGGCATGGAGCTCCAGCAGATGCGCTATGTCGTGGCGGTGGCCGAAACGGGCGGGTTCACCCGGGCCGCCGAGCGGTGCCACGTCGTGCAGTCGGCCCTCAGCCACCAGATCGCCCGGCTGGAGAAGGAGCTCGGGGCGCGGCTCTTCGACCGGACCAGCCGCAGCGTCCGGCTGACCGCCGCCGGCGAGGCCTTCGTCCCCGTCGCGCGGCAGGCGCTGGCGGCGGCCGAGCGGGCCCGGGCCGAGGTGGCGGCGGCGACCGGGGAGGTGCGCGGCCGGCTGGCGGTGGGCGCGATCTCGACCGTGGCGGCCGTCGATCTCGCCCGGGAGCTGGGCGATTTCCGCCAGCGCTATCCGCAGGTGCGGGTCGGCCTGCAGATGGAGATGAGCGATCCGCTCATCGAGAAGGTGCGGGAGGGGACGCTGGACGTCGCCTTCGTCGGGCTGGTGCCCGCCGCCCGGCCGTCCGGCGTACGGGAGCGGGTGCTGGCCCGCGGCGAGCTGGTGGCCGTCGTGCCGCCGGGGCATGCACTGGCGGGGCGGGAGTGGACGACGCTGGCGCGGCTGGCGCGGGAGACCTTCGTGGACTTCACGGCGGGTTCGGCGGCCCGGCGCCAGCGCGACGAGGCGTTCCGGGCGGCCGGGCTGTCGTCGGAGGTGTCCTTCGAGGTGACCACGGTGGAGTTCCTGGCGAAGCTGGTGCGGGCGGGGCTGGGCATCGGCATGGTCCCGGAGGCCATCGCCGCCGAGCTGTCCGGGCTGCACATCGTGCGGGCGCGGCCGGCGCCGGAACGTACGGAACGGGTGGTGTGGAGCGCCCTGGGGCCGTCACCGGCGGCGGTGGCCTTTCTGGAGGGGCTGGGAGTCGATCCGGGCACGTCCTGAGGGGGACCACCGGGTGCCCCGGGGCGGGGCCGGCCGTCCGTGCGCCGGGCGTCCCCCGGGGCGGTTACGGTCAGAGGGTGCACGACAAGCCCCACCCCACCCCTACGGACCCCACGCCCGCCGACAGCGCTCCGGACCGCCCCGCCGGCTGCCCGGCGAACCGGCCGGTCCCGCCCGCGCCCGCGCTGTTCACCTGGGAGTTCGCGTCCGATCCGTATCCGGCGTACGCCTGGCTGCGGGAGTACGCGCCGGTGCACCGCACGGCGCTGCCCAGCGGGGTCGAGGCATGGCTGGTGACCCGCTACACCGAGGCGCGGCAGGCGCTGGCCGACGCCCGGCTCTCCAAGAACCCGGTGCACCACAGCGAGTCCGCGCACGGCAAGGGCAAGGTCGGCATCCCGGGCGAGCGCAGCGCCAACCTGATGACGCATCTGCTCAACATCGACCCGCCGGACCACACCCGGCTGCGCCGGCTGGTCAGCAAGGCGTTCACACCCCGTCGGGTCGCCGAGTTCGCGCCCCGGGTGCAGGAGCTGACCGATCACCTCATCGACGGGTTCGCCGGCCGCGGCGAGGCCGATCTGATCCACGAGTTCGCGTTCCCGCTGCCGATCTACGCGATCTGTGACCTGCTGGGCGTGCCGCGCGAGGACCAGGACGACTTCCGGGACTGGGCGGGCATGATGATCCGGCACGGGGGAGGGCCGCGGGGCGGGGTCGCGCGCTCGGTGAAGAAGATGCGCGGCTATCTCGCCGAGCTGATCCACCGCAAGCGGGAGGCGCTGCCGGCCGGGCCGACGCCCGGCGAGGACCTGATCTCCGGGCTGATCCGGGCCTCGGACCACGGTGAGCACCTCACCGAGAACGAGGCCGCCGCGATGGCGTTCATCCTGCTCTTCGCCGGTTTCGAGACCACCGTCAACCTCATCGGCAACGGCATCCACGCCCTGCTGGGCCACCCCGCCCAGCGCGAGCTGCTGCAGAAGTCGCTGGCGGCGGGCGACACCGGGCTGCTGACCACCGGCGTTGAGGAGCTGCTCCGCTTCGACGGCCCCGTGGAGCTGGCGACCTGGCGGTTCGCCACCGAGGAGCTGACCCTCGGCGGGCAGCGGATCGCCGAGGGCGACCCCGTCCTGGTCGTCCTGGCCGCCGCCGACCGCGACCCGGCACGCTTCCCCGAGCCGGACGTGCTCGACCTGACCCGGCGTGACAATCAGCATCTGGGCTACGGGCACGGCATCCACTACTGCCTGGGCGCCCCGCTCGCCCGGCTCGAAGGGCAGACCGCGCTCGCCACGCTGCTGACCCGGCTTCCGGACATCCGGCTTGCGGTGGAACCGGGCGAATTGCGCTGGCGCGGCGGTCTCATCATGCGCGGACTGCGGTCGCTGCCCGTGGAGTTCGCGCCCGAGCGGCCCTGACCAGCGGCGGAGGCCGATGGTGACAGAGCGTCAGGACGTGACCTGCGCGTGATCTCCGCTACACCGACTTGTGACTACCCGTGACCCCGGCTACCTTTCGATCCACGATCGACGGCTCCTCGAACACACTGCCGAGGAAGCCGCTGGATCGCGACAACTCAACCGCCGCGCGAAAGGCATCCGCATGCGTTCCGGGAACGGCCGACACCGTCGCCCCCGTCAAGCACCGGCCATCTTTGTCACGGCGGGAGTGACCGGTTCGGCACTCGCACTGCCCCTGCTCTCCGCCAGTGGCGCGCACGCCGCCGACACCGCGACCTGGGACCGGGTCGCCCAGTGCGAGAGCGGCGGCATCTGGAGCTCGGACACCGGCAACGGCTTCTACGGGGGCCTCCAGCTCACCCAGGACATGTGGGACCGGCACGGCGGCGGGGCCTACGCCTCACGGCCCGACCTCGCCAGCCGCGCCCAGCAGATCGCGGTGGCCGAGACGATCCTCGACGACCTCGGCCCGGACGCCTGGCCGAGCTGTGCGGTGAACGCCGGCCTGACGAAGGACGGCCGGGCGCCGCAGGTCGACCCGGGCGGCACCAGCGCCCCGATACCCGACCCCTCGGACGACGACGGCTCCACCGGCTCCACCGGGATGCACGACGGGACGGCCGACAACCCCGGTGGCGATGCGGGTGACGAGCCGGCCGGTGACGAGCCGTCGCAGACCACGCCGTCCCCGTCCACTCCCGCCCCCTCGGACTCCGCCGGCACCGGCGAATCGTCCCCCGGCCCCGACCGGACCTCCGGTTCGTCCGGGCCGTCCGGCGACGCGACACCCGGCGACCGGGGCGAGGACCCGTCCGGCACCCCCGGCCCCTCCGACGACGGCAGCGGCACGGGCAACGGCAGCGGCACGGACGACGGCAGCGGCCCGGGCTCCGCGGACGGCACGGCCTCCGACGGGCCGCAGGACGGGTCGCAGGGCGGTACGGGGACGGACGGCGTGCCGGGCGGTTCGGGCCGGCACCGTGGCGGCGCGGACCCGGGCGAGGACGACGGCACCGGCCGGACGGCCGGCGGGCGGCACGCCTCGCGCGGTGACGACGCGCACCGGACACCCCCGGCGGGCGGCGACGGGTACACCGTGCAGCCGGGTGACAGCCTGTCAGCGATCGCCCAGGCGCACCGGCTGCCGGGTGGCTGGCCGGCGCTCTACGACCGCAACGAGGACGTCGTCGGCTCCGACGCGGACCTGATCCAACCAGGTCAGCAGCTCGATCTCGGGCAGTCCGCGGGGTAGTTCGCCGGATTCGGCCCGCTTTGGCGAAAGTGAGACAAGCGTCTCGTTGTGGGGCGGTGGGCCCCGAAGGGTCCACCGCCGTCGCACCAGTCCCCACCTGCGGGTTTACGACCCCTCCGTGATCAAAAATGGTCAACTCGGTCCAGTTGGGGGGGGTTTGAACACCACAAGGGTTCCTGATTACGGTCATCACCGCTCGCCAAAGCGGGCCCCTTCGATCACACGCCGAATCCTGCCGGTGGTCGGAGGCAGTTGACGCGCAAGCGCCGTAGGCAGGAGCGGGGGAACCAAGGTAGGCGCCGGCCCGGCCCGTGAAAGCGGGTCAGCCGGCTTGGGGTGAAGCCCGGTGCCGATGGCACCGGCCGGGCGACTCATCAGTCCGAACCCGACAGCTCACCTCGCAGGCGTCGGTGAGGAAACGAACGAACCATGCTGATCAACAAGGGCAAGCACCGTCGTCCCTCCAAGGCCGTCCGCGTCGCCACCCTCGCCGGTGTCGCCGGTGCCGCCGTGGCCGTCCCGCTGATGGGCGCCACCTCCGCGTCCGCCGCCTCCGTCGCCACCTGGGACAAGGTCGCCCAGTGCGAGTCCGGCGGCAACTGGTCGATCAACACCGGTAACGGCTACTACGGTGGCCTGCAGTTCTCCAACTCCAGCTGGGCCGCCGCCGGCGGCACCAAGTACGCGCCGCGCGCGGACCTCGCCACCAAGTCCCAGCAGATCGCCGCCGCCGAGAAGCTCCTCGCCCTCCAGGGCCCGGGCGCCTGGTCCTGCGCCGGCGCCGGCGGCCTGACCTCCGGCGGTCCGTCCCCCGACCTGAACACCAGCGCCCCGGTGGCCAAGTCCGCGCCGGCGAAGAGCGACGCCGCCGTCAAGCGCACCCCGGCCGCCCCGAAGCACGAGAGCGCCCCGGCCGCCCCGAAGAAGAACGAGGGCCACGGCAACTACACCGTCAAGGCGGGCGACACCCTCGCCAAGATCGCCAAGGCGCACGGCACCCACTGGAAGGCCGTCTACGCGGCCAACAAGTCCGTCATCGGCGGCAACCCCAACCTGATCTTCCCGGGTCAGAAGCTCCACGTCTGAGCCGTCCCCGCACCGGGACACCCCAGCTGAGACCGGCCCCGTCCGGCGCGCCCTCCCCCCGGCGCGCCGCGGCGGGGCTTCTCCGTATCCCACCCTCGTCCCCGCCGTGATCCCCGCCGTCCGCGCCACCGCCGGCCGGCCGCTCCGCCGGACTTTCACCGCTCGGCGAACATTGCGGCAAACGCCCCATGAGCTGGGCCTTTGTGCTGCTTGTGGGGTTATTCCGTCCCACGGAGCGGGCCAAGGGCAGGCGGACGCTCCTCGGGCCGTTAGGCTCGTGCTGCAACTCCAGACACCCATGAAGGAGACAACGTGCCGTCCATCGACGTCGTCGTAGCCCGCGAAATTCTCGACTCGCGAGGTAATCCCACGGTCGAGGTCGAGGTCGGCCTCGACGACGGCAGCACCGGCCGTGCCGCCGTGCCGTCCGGCGCCTCGACCGGCGCCTTCGAGGCCATCGAGCTCCGCGACGGCGACCCCAACCGCTACCTCGGCAAGGGCGTGGAGAAGGCCGTCCTGGCCGTCATCGAGCAGATCGGCCCGGAGCTCGTCGGCTACGACGCGACCGAGCAGCGGCTGATCGACCAGGCCATGTTCGACCTGGACGCCACCGACAACAAGGGTTCGCTCGGCGCCAACGCCATCCTCGGCGTCTCCCTCGCCGTCGCGCACGCCGCCTCCGAGGCCAGCGACCTCCCGCTGTTCCGCTACCTGGGCGGCCCGAACGCGCACGTCCTGCCCGTGCCGATGATGAACATCCTGAACGGCGGCTCGCACGCCGACTCCAACGTGGACATCCAGGAGTTCATGATCGCCCCGATCGGTGCGGAGTCCTTCTCCGAGGCCCTGCGCTGGGGCGCCGAGGTCTACCACACCCTCAAGAAGGTCCTGAAGGAGCGCGGTCTGTCGACCGGCCTGGGCGACGAGGGCGGCTTCGCCCCGAACCTCGGCTCCAACCGCGAGGCCCTCGACCTCATCCTGGAAGCCATCAAGCAGGCCGGCTACGCCCCCGGCCAGGACATCGCGCTCGCCCTGGACGTCGCCGCCTCCGAGTTCTACAAGGACGGCTCGTACCAGTTCGAGGGCCAGTCCCGCTCGGCCGCCCAGATGACCGAGTACTACGAGGAGCTCGTCGACGCCTACCCGCTGGTCTCCATCGAGGACCCGCTGTTCGAGGACGACTGGGCCGGCTGGAAGGTCATCACCGACAAGCTCGGCGCCAAGGTGCAGCTGGTCGGCGACGACCTGTTCGTCACCAACCCCGAGCGCCTGGCCCGCGGCATCGAGGAGGGCTCCGCCAACGCCCTCCTGGTCAAGGTCAACCAGATCGGCTCGCTGACCGAGACCCTGGACGCCGTCGAGCTGGCCCAGCGCAACGGCTTCAAGTGCATGATGTCGCACCGCTCCGGCGAGACCGAGGACGTCACCATCGCCGACCTCGCCGTCGCCACCAACTGCGGCCAGATCAAGACCGGTGCTCCGGCCCGCTCCGAGCGCGTCGCCAAGTACAACCAGCTGCTGCGCATCGAGGAGATCCTCGACGACGCCGCGGTGTACGCCGGCCGCAGCGCGTTCCCCCGCTTCAAGGGCTGACGCCCCGGAGCGCGGAGCCCCGCGGTTCCGCCGGGGCGGCCCGACCCGCGGCCCGAAAGGGCTGATCGGGCGAGCCGACCGCCCAGCGCCCCGTACGTCCCCGGCGACGGTCCCGTACCGTTGCCGGGGACGTACCTGCTTGACGCAGACCGGCGTCCGTCAGTGAAGGGGAGACGACGTGCCCGCGGACCGGTTCTCGACCGCGACCCGACTCAAGGCGCTCGGCGAGCAGGCCGCCGCCCGCGTCTACCGCGCCCGGCCGGCCCGCCGCAACCGCCTCACCGGCCGCGCCGCCCTGCTGGCCCTGGTGATGTGCTCGCTGGTGGTCGCGCTCGCGTACCCGATAAGGCAGTACGTATCCCAGCGCTCCGACATCGCCGACCAGCGCCGCAAGGCCCGGGACGCGGGCGCCGAGCTGGACCGGCTGCGCGAGCAGAAGGCCCGCTGGCAGGACCCCGAGTACGTCCGCCAGCAGGCCCGCCGGCACCTGCACTACGTCATGCCGGGGGAGACCGGATACATCGTCCAGGACGGCTCCGGCACCGCCGCCGCCCCCAAGGGGACGCGGGCCGCGCAGCGCCCCTGGTACGACAACCTCTGGCACGCGGTCGACGCGGCCGACAAGGCCGCCAAGCGGTAGCGCCGGCTCCGGCCGTACCGCCGGCGCGCGCGGCCCCGTACTGTCGACAGGGACGGCACGCACCGCCGTACCGCTGTGCCGCCGTCCTGCAGTGCCGCCGTCCCGTCGTCCCACCCATCACCTCACCGAAAGCGCCCATGGAAACCCCTCCGCCCCAGACCGAGCCCACCGAGCCCACCGCCGCGGACATCGCCGCCTTCAAGGAGCAGCTCGGCCGCCCGCCGCGCGGCCTGCGCGCCATCGCGCACCGCTGCCCGTGCGGCCAGCCGGACGTCGTCGAGACGGCGCCGCGCCTGGAGGACGGCACGCCCTTCCCCACGCTCTACTACCTCACCTGCCCGCGCGCGGCCTCCGCGATCGGCACGCTGGAGGCCAACGGCGTGATGAAGGAGATGACCGAGCGGCTGGCGACCGACCCGGAGCTGGCCGCCGCCTACCGCGCGGCCCACGAGGACTACATCCGGCGGCGGGACGCCATCGAGGTGCTGGCGGGCTTCCCCAGCGCGGGCGGCATGCCCGACCGGGTCAAGTGCCTGCACGTCCTCGTCGGCCACTCGCTGGCGGCCGGGCCGGGCGTCAACCCGCTCGGTGACGAGGCGATCGCCATGCTCCCGGAGTGGTGGAAGAAGGGCCCCTGTGTGAGCCCGTGCAACGAGCACAACGGCCAGAGCAACGGTCGCAACGACACCGAGCCCGTCACCGGGACCGACGAGGGAGAGTCCGAGTGAAGCGCGTCGCCGCCGTCGACTGCGGTACGAACTCCATCCGCCTGCTGGTCGCGGACGTCGACCCCGCCACCGGCGAGCTGAAGGAACTCGACCGCCGGATGCAGATCGTCCGGCTGGGCCAGGACGTGGACCGCACCGGGCGGCTGGCACCGGAGGCGCTGGAGCGGACCTTCGCGGCCTGCCGGGAGTACGCCGCGGTGATCAAGGGCCTGGGCGCCGAGCGGGTCCGTTTCGCGGCGACCTCGGCCTCCCGGGACGCCGAGAACCGCGCGGACTTCGTCCGCGGCGTGGTGGACATCCTGGGCGTGGAGCCCGAGGTGATCACCGGCGACCAGGAGGCGGAGTTCTCCTTCAACGGCGCCACCAAGGAGCTCACCGGCCGCCCCGATCTGGCCAGGCCGTTCCTGGTGGTGGACATCGGCGGCGGCTCGACCGAGTTCGTCCTCGGCAACGATTCCGTGCGGGCCGCCCGCTCGGTCGACGTCGGCTGCGTCCGGATGACCGAACGGCACCTGGTGCACAACGGCGAGATCAGCGACCCGCCGAGCGCCGCGCAGATCGCCGCCATGAAGGCCGACATCGCCAAGGCCCTCGATCACGCGGAGGAGGCCGTCCCGCTGGCCGAGGCCGCCACCCTGGTGGGCCTGGCCGGCTCGGTGACCACCGTCGCCGCGATCGCCCTGGGCCTCACCCACTACGACTCCGAGGCCATCCACCACTCCCGCATCCCGCTGGCGAAGGTCCGCGAGATCACCGACCGGCTGCTGACCGCCACCCACGCCGAGCGCGCCGCCATCCCGGTCATGCACCCGGGCCGGGTCGACGTGATCGGCGCGGGCGCCCTCGTCCTGCTGGCGATCATGGAACGCACCGGCGCCGAGGAGGTCGTGGTCAGCGAACACGACATCCTGGACGGCATTGCCTACAAAGTGGCAGAAGACATGGACGAAAAGAAAGACAGGGACTGACCTGCGGTAATGCCCGCCTGAGTGATCCTCTGGGCGGTATTCCGCGGCAGTGAAACGCTACGGCCCCGGCGTCGCTTCACAGCGGCGGCGGGGCCGTAGGTTTGCCCGCTTGCGTGGCAGTCATGCGAAGGACTGACCGAACGCGGGCGGTGATCAACGTACTACCCGGCGGTATCTGCTTGGAACCGGGGATTCCGTTGAATCGTGTGCTTTCACAAGATCAGCACAGGAATGCGCTTTGTTACCGAAGGTTCGTAACCAATGAGCGAGTTTTACCTGCGTTTCGATGGCGAAAGCGCCTCTTGGGTGCGTGTGGTACGTGCTCGTGCGGCTGGCTGATCAGCGGCACCGCAACGACTCGGCGAGCTGCGGTAGCTGCTGGCTTGGGAAGTGGAGCAGTGCGGCCTCGGCGAGTCCGGTCGGTTCGAGGGGGACGTTCATGCGCCAGGATCCGGGGCGCCATGGGTGACTGACGCGGTCGGCGAATTGCGGGTCGTCGGCGAGCAGGGCGACCAGGCGCCGGGCGTCGGCGGTCGGGAGTTTCAGCAGTGCCCAACCGCGGTGGTAGTTGATGAACGCGTCGCCGCCGTAACCGAGTGGAGTATCGCGCTGTTCGCGTACGCCGGCGGTCGCCTCGCCTACGTCCTGGCAGCAGGCGGTCGTCGTGAAGCCGAGGCGCCACAGTTCACCGATGACGGGGATCATGTCTAGGTCGACGTCTACGTGCTCCCCCGCGGGGGTGATGAGCGTTTGGTGCGGGTGAATGAGCGGGTCGGTTGGCATGCCGTTCCCCTCGTCAGTGTCGGCGGTAGGTAGCCCATTGGTCCGCGGCTGCGGCAAGGGACTGCTTCCATGCGATGTCGGGAGCGTCCGCAGCGATGCCGGCCCACAGACGTTGTTGGGCGGTCGCGAAGACGTCGAGAGCGCGGGCGGTCGCGGTGGCCCATGCGGGGGTCTTGGCGGCCCACTGTTCGGCGTCTGCGGGGCTGTGGCCGGCGGAGATCAGCCATACGACCCAACAGGCGGCGTCGACCCATGCCGGGCCGCGGGTGGGCCATGCCCAGTCGACTACGCGGGCGACGTTGTCGACGATCAGTACGTTGCTCGGCGTCCAGTCGGTATGCAGCAGAGTGTCGCCGCGCAGCAGCTCGGCGTCGTCGGGGTGGTCGAGGTAGTCGGCGAGGCGCTGCTCGATCTGTTTCAGCTCGACGTCGGCGGGGGCCCGTACGGCGGATAGCGTGATGATCGCCTCGGCGACGAGCGGTACGTCGTCGCCGCCGGGGCGGTAGTCGGCGGGCCGGCCGTCGAGGTGCTCGAAAGCGAGCAGGTTCCACTCGCCGTCGTCGATGGCCCACAGCAGGCGGGGGGCGAGGGGGGCGACGTGGGGGTTAATGGTTGCCTCGCGTTGCTGTGTCCATACGCGAGGGTGATCGCAGCGCAGGCCCTTGACGAAGATGCGGCCGGCGCGTGTTTCGAGGGTGGCGGCAATTTCGCTGTTTAGCCCGGTCTCGGCGGTCGTCGCTGCGTAAATGGGGCCGGTACGGGCGGCGACGGCGTCGCGGGTGGCGGTCGGTAGGTCGTCCCAATGCATTCTCATGGTCACCACGGCGGGAGTGTAGGGGGGCGGGGACAGGCGAGGCCGCCCGCTGGCTGCGGGCGGCCTCGGTATGGCGGCGGCTTAGTACGGGTTGTCGTTGCCGCAGCCGCGCATGACCTCGTTGCCGGCGACCTCGTCGAGGTTGTCGACGAATTCGAGGTCGTCGTCGACCTCGGGCCGCGGGGTGATCTCTACGGCGAGTGCTGTCATGGGTGCACCTCCTCTCAGGCGTGTTGGCAGTAGCGGTTCAGGGGGGAGCCGGCCTTGCGGTACAGGGTCACGAGCGGCATGCACGTTGTGCATGTCTTTTGGAGAGTGCAGCCGCTGCACCCGCTGTGACGCTGTAGTGCTCGGTCGGCGATATCCCCGAGCCGCGATAGGCCCGTGACCCCCTCTTTCAGGAGTGGAATCGGGTGGTCGCGGGAGACTTTGCAGACGCTTGCCAGACCGAAGGGGCTCACGTTCAAGGACGTGTGGCCGGCGTCGCATCCGGTGAAAGGTGTTGTTCGGTGCAGGTATTCGGGCGCCTGCTGCGCGAGAGGCTCAGAGCCGCCGGCGAAGCTTGGTGACATGTGGCTGTACTCGCGGATGCGCGGGGCGAACCGCGCGGCGAGCGCGCGCATGGCGGGCGCCTCGTGGGCGTTCTCGCGCGTGACGACCACGCTTAGGGAAAGGGGTAGGCCGGCCTCGCGTGCTGCGGCCAGGCCACGCATGAACTTCTTGAACGCTCCCCGGCGGTTGGTGAAGCCGTCGAACGTTGCCTCGGTGGCGCCGTAGACGCTGAGGGTCACGCGGTAGGGGCGTCGCGTGGTGAGCAGGTCGAGCATGTGCGGCCGGAAGAGGGTGGATCCGTTGGTGAGGATCTCGACCATCATGCCGAGGTCGTAGGCGAGCGCGTACGTCTCGGGAAAGTACCGGTCGATGGTGCACTCGCCCCCGCCGAGTTCGAGCCAGAGAATGCCGGCGTCGCGGAGGATGTGCAGCAGCTGCTCGCGGGCTGGCCATGCGAGGCCCTCGTGCCGTTTGGCGCCGTACACGCAGTGATCGCACGCCCAGTTGCAGCCGTTGTTCACCTCGTATGAGGCGCGGCCGTGTCCGTACGGTGAGGGTTCGCGGATCAGCAGGGCTTGGCTCGACGGTCGGTGGTCGAGGTCGAGGCCCCATCGGCGGCGGGCGACCTTGTGCAGCCAATGGGGCAGGGTGTCGTCTGTGGCGACTGCTTGGCGCAGTTCTAAGTAGTGATGCGGCCTGATCTTGACGCCGCTGCTGTTTCCCGGGCGCAAGAGTAAGTGATCGTTGAGGAACGGAGCGGCGATCAGATCGTGCATGGCTCCCCTTGGGTGATGAGTTGTGGGTTAGCTGGTTTGGTAGCCCCTCCCTTTGCAGTCGCGGCAGAGAATGACCACGACCTTTCCACGCTGCATGGTCTTGATGCGCTGCTTTCCGCCGCAGGTGGTGCAGGTTCGGACAGTGGGGCTCATGTGCTCGGGTGGTCCTTGTGCTGGCCTGTCGGGTGGTGCGGTGTGATCACGCAGGTACTTGTGTGGAGAGGTCGTCAGCGGGGCTGCGGTGCTTCCGCTGGGCTCGGCGCACGTAGGCGGCAGCGACTGCCTGTTCATGCACTCGGAGATACGGGCGCACGAACCGGATCTCGTGCCCGTCAAGGGGTTGGCGACGGATCCAGATGTGTTCGGGCAGGGGGCCGAGGGCGCCCTCGGTCTCGTGCTCGTTGGGGCAGGGGCGGATGTAGTCGGACCAGGGGTTGCGTCGGTAGAGCGGGGCCGGCGGGATGAGGGGGGCCGGCGGTGGCGGTGGCGCCGGGTAGAGCCACGTGCGGGCGCGCTGCCATGCCCTGAGCAGGCCCCGGCGGAGCGGTTCCCTTAACCAGATGGATAGGAGGGCGATAAGGTCGCGCATTGCGTTGTCAGTTCCTTTGCTTCGGCTGGTGACGTTCTGCCTCGGCGGCCGGTGCCACGGCTGCCGAGGCGCTCACCGTCGGTCAGTACGTCGAGCGGATTGCGGCTTCGTACTCGGCCTGTGGCCCGAGGCCGACCTCGACGCGGCGGGCGTCGAGGGTGTCGGGGTCGGCGACGTCCCACAACTGCATGCCGCGGCCGTCGCCACTGTCCTGGTACTGCGTGCCGTACAGCTGCGGTCGTTGCTGGCGCATAAGGCATCGGTCGGTGAGGTAAGCGAGCTGCGTTGGGGTGGCCTCGTCGCGGTCGACGGCGTCGCGGAGCAGGCCGAGGGCGCGCAGCTGGAAGTCGAGTTCCGCGTGCTGGGCGATGAGCCATGCGGCGTGTGCAGCCTGCTCGCCGACGAGGGAGTGCCCTGGCCATCCGTGCTCGTTGATGATCCGCTGTAGTGCTGCGCAGTTCTCGGCGTCAACCGTGCGCATCAGCTCGAAGTCGGGGCCGGCGAGGGATCCGTCGTCGCGGACTCCGCGGGCGTATTGGTCGGCGGCGAGGCGGCGCAGCAGCTCATCGGCGACGGTGGGAAGTTGTGGCGGCATGGGGCCTCTCTCGCATTGTGGGTGTGCTGCCCGCCCCCCGCCGCGGGACGCCAGGCCGGGGGAGCCATAGCGGGTCGACCGGGGCAGGGGGCGGGGCTTGGTGGCTGCCGGTGGGGCCGGCAGCAGCTCAAGGCGGCTCATCGGCTGGGCCGGGGAGCTCGGGGGCGGGCGGCGGCGCCGCAGGTGGCGAGGTGGCGGGCGGCGGCGCGCTCGTACATGGCGTCGGCGATGGCCGGGTCTCGGTCGAGGAAGCACAACGCGCCCTGATAGAACCAGTACCACCGCTCATCAGCGCGGCCGAGGGCATCGAGCAGCCGGCCGCGGAGCTGGTTCAAGGTCTTCACGCGTGTGCCTCCTCGATGTGGCGTCGCATGAGCACGTTGCAGTCCGTTTCGGCGCTCGGATCGCGTCTTGCTTGCGCCTGCGTGCGCTGCTCGGCGAACTCGGCACAGCGGTCACAGCCGGCGCGTGGTTCGGGTTCGGCCGGCGATGTGGTCGGCGGGGTGTAGATCACTGCCACGCTCCCGGTACGGCGCGGTAGGGCCGGGTGACGTGCTCGCGGTAGTGGCGGTGGGCCGGGTTGGCCTTGAGGTGCTGCTCGGCCCAATCCTGGGCGTCTTGGATTTCCTCGCCGGGTTCGCTGGCCTCGTTGCAATCGGTGCACTGCATCGCGAACGACCAGGGTTCGGAGCCGGGTTCGAGGTCGGGGCCGATCGTGAACGCACGGAATCGGTAGGCAGCGCGGGTCACCTCGTTGCCTCCCCGCTCAGTGCCGCGAGGGGCTGCTGCACCGTGGGCAACTTGTCTTCCTGGTCGTTGTGTGGGGCCGGGCTCGGGTGCTCGACGCTGCGCTGCTGGCGCCCCTCTTCGACGATCTCGATCAGGTTCGCGACGAGGCGAGCCAGGTACCGCAGATTGGCAACGTCACGCGGAAAGTCGTTGGTCAGCCTCGTACCCTGCGCACCTCGGCCGCGCTTGACTTCCAAGGTGACTTCCCCGCGGCGGGGATCATCGGGGCTCATCTTTCGCAGCCGGCCCTCGATGATGGGGAGCAGGACGGCAGCATGCACGCGAAGCCGCGCCAGCAGCCGGCCCAACGTCGTCACCGTGCGCCGGGGGTGCCCGTCGCAGTTGCGTTCGCGCAGTGACTCGGCGACCGTCCAACGCATCGTGTCCAGGTTGATCATGAAGGGCGATTGCTGGCTCACTGCGTCTTCTCCTCGCCCCGCAGCATCGCGAGGTGCTGATCAACCTCGGCGGACAACTTCTCTTGCCTGCGGTTGAGGTCGTCCACGGTCGGCTGCTCGCTGGAGCCGGGCTGCTGGGGCGATTCCTGCTGCGTCGACATGCGTAAGCCCTTCCGTCGACAGACCTGATGAAGCGCCAAAGTGCGTGGTCCGGCGCCTAGTTGGCGCTGGCTCGTCCATCAGACTGCCCGCCGATCCGGGCGCGTGCAAGACTACATTTCGTGGATTCGCTAGATAGTTCCCGAACACTTGACTTGCATTGCGGATCGAATCAACGGGCCACTACATTGCGGGTGTTGGGAGTGCTACAAAATGGAGTGGAAGGGGGGACCAGTGGCCGAGGGAACAACAGGCTCGACCGTGCCGCGGCGCCAGCTCGGGCGCTATCTGCGTGACCTACGAGGGCGTGCGCGGCTGACGGTCAAAGCCGCAGCGCAGAAGCTCGAATGGTCCGAGCCGAAGATCTGGCGCATCGAGACGGGGCAGACCTCGCTGCGGAGTCTCGACGTCAAGGCCATGTGCGAGATCTACGGGGCGTCGGCGGAGTTGACCGAGGCGCTCATGGGCCTCGCAAAGGAGACCAAGGCGCGCGGCTGGTGGCACGCTTACGGCGACGTCATCCCCGAGGGGTTTGATGTCTATGTCGGCCTTGAGGAAGCGGCGGCGAGCCTGTCGTCGTACGAGAGCGACATCGTGCCCGGCCTGCTCCAGACCGAGGGTTACGCACGCGAGGTCACCCGCACGCATATTCGCGGGATTGACGAGGAGGACCTCGATGGACGCGTACGCCTACGTATCGAGCGTCAGACGCTGCTGACCAGAGCCACCGATCCGCCAAGGCTGCGGGTCGCGCTGAGCGAGGCAGTGCTGCGACGGTCCATCGGCGGTCGCGAGGTGATGGCCGAGCAGCTCGCGCACCTCATCTATGTGTCGGAGCTACCGAACGTAACGATTCGCGTAGTGCCGTTCGCTGCTGGTATGCACTCAGGTGTCGTGACCGGGCCGTTCGTCATCCTGCGTTTCCCGGTGAACGGGGACGGGGTCGCCAGCGAGCCGCCGACGGTCTACGCGGACGGCTATACGGGAGGCTTGTACCTGGACAAGCCGCGGGAAGTCGAGCAGTACGACGCGGCCTTTCAGGGAATCTGGGAAACAGCACTCGATGATCAGGCGTCGCGGCGCTTGATCTCTGACGTGGCAGGGAGCCATGAACACGGTTGATCTTCAAAAGGCACAGTGGTTCAAGTCGAGCTACAGCAACGGGAACGGCAACTGCATCGAGGTAGCGCACCTCGGTGACGAAGTCGCCATGCGAGACAGCAAGCAGCACGGAACGGGCCCGATCCTGACCAGCACTGCCGAAGGGTGGCGATCGTTCATCGCTGGTGTGGTCAACGGCGAGTTCGGCGAGCTGTAAGCACTCCCACCTACAACGACCAGTACCTACGACCAAGGCGCCCCCGCGTCGGCCTGCTGCCGACGGATCGGGGGCGCTCTTGTGCGAACGCAGAACGCGCCCCCTGTACGGCCCGCGTGGGCCGTACAGGGGGCGCTGTGCTGTTCAGCGGATGAGCTGCCATGCGGACAGGGCGCAGCCGGCCCCGCCGATTACCACGGCGAGGCTCGGCAGGGGCCACCGTGCCCGTTCGAGGGCGGTAAGCCGCTGCTCGTGGTCGTCGAGAGTCTTGTCGGTCTGGTCGTTCTTCTGCGTGAGCAGGTCGAGGCGGCCATCGAGCCTCGCGAATCCTGCCTCGACGCTGCCGCGCAGCCTCTCCAATTCGAGGGCGACGTCGTCGGGAGCGGTCACACGGCGCCCCCGTTCGGGGCGCGACTTGGTGCGGGGGTGCTCGGAGCGCCGGCGGCGCCGTTACCGGGGTCGGGTACGGCGCTGCGCAGCCATCGGGGCATGAGCCGCTGCACGGCGTCGAGCTGCATTACGCGGGTGACGCCGGCGGCGACGGCGAGGGCGGTTGCGACGCCGGCGACGGTGTGGGGAATGCCGGCGGCGGAGATGATCAGGGGGAGTGCGGCGGCGAGGCCGAGCAGGGTCTGCACCACCGTGCGGACCGTGCGGCGGGCGGCGTCCGACATGGCGAGGTCTCCTCTCACTTCTTGGTCTTGGCGTGCTCGGTCTTGCCGGCCCCGTCGCCCTGGTGCTCGTCGTTGTCGTGCTCGACGGGCAGCGTCGGGTCGGGCTTGCCGGTGTCGCCCTCGCGGCCGGCGGGCGGCTCGGGGGCCTCGGTGGCTCGGAAGGTGTTGCGGGTGTAGGCGGACAGCAGCCGGGTCTCGATGGCCTTGCGGTTCTTGGCGCTGAGGTGCTCGACCTGTATCGCGACGTCGTCGAGGAACGCCGAGCCGTGCAGCGGGCGCTCGACGGTGTGCGCGGTCCACTTCCCTGCCGGCACCTCCCAGTCGTCGATTACCTCGGCCTCGCCGCCCTCGACGCGCATGCGGACGCGGACGCGCCCGCCGGCCTCGGCGTAGGTGGTGAGCTGGAGGTGGGCGACGGCGTTGTGCACGGGGGAGATGCCGACCCACGCGTGCCCCCACGCGGTGTCGGTGGTGCGCTGGTTGGCGGTCGGGTGCAGCTGTAGCGGCATCCAGGGCCGGCCGAGGTGGCGCGGGCTGTGCTTGTCGTCCATGACGAGGATCCGGTCGCGCTCGGCGAGGTCCCGCGACCACAGCCGGACCGTGCCGCGGTCTTCGGCCTCGCCCTCGACGGTCAGGGCAAAGCTGCCGTCCATGCGGCGCGCGACCATGCCGAACGCCCCGTCGGGCCACTGACCGACGGTGAACGTCGCGAAATCCTTGTCGGGCGGGACGACAACGAGCTGCCCGCCCTCGGAGATGCGCACGTTGCCGTTCTTGATCTGGTCGAGCGGGGGCCGGGTCTGGGAGCGGCCGGCGATCTCGCGCACCTGGCGCTCAAGGTCTCGGATGCGGTCGAGCAGGTCATTGCGAACTGTTGCCATAGGGGGTCTCCAAAGTGAGTTTCACGGATTCGGACTTGCCGCGCTCGGGCGGCGTGACGGAGATGCCGACGACCCGGTGCAGGACGTCGAGCCCCTCGGGGAACCAGTCGTCACGGATGCGGATCCGGACGGTGCGGCCGAGCAGGTCCGGGCTGATCTGCTCGTCAAGGTGCACGGTGATCTCGGGGATTACCTGGGGCTGGCGAGCGAGCGCGGCCTCGGCCCGCGCGTGCTCGGCGAGCACCTGCGGGTCGTCGATGCTCTGGTGATCGTTGCTGCCATCCAGGCGCGGCCAGCCGGCGGCGAGGTCATCCTCGGCGACGAGCAGCTCGGACAAAATGGGCCGGCTTGCGGCGGCCTGGTTGCGGTTGTCGCTCGCGCCCCTGCTCTGCCAGACGTTCGCCACGGTCGTACCGTCGGCCGGAAACTCGTAGCTCAGCACGTGCCCAGGGTGGGTGAGCACGACGTCGTCGCCGCCGCGCAGCAGCCGCGGGTATCCGAGGTCGAGCAGCTTCACACGCGCGCCGCTGCCGCGGTCGCGGTAGCAGCGGATCCGCCACTCAAACCCGTTCTCGGCCGCGGCGAGCTTGTCGAGCAGCTCGCGAATCTTCGGCTGATCCGACGCGCTGAACGTCCGGTCGCGCCGGACGCCGGAGAGCTCGGTGTCGTAGGTGATGCCGATATCGCCGCCGGGCTGGTTCTGGGCCTGGTCGACGAGATCGCGGGCGATATCGAGCTGGTCCATGCTCGTGGCGCGGTGCGTGGTGCGCAGCTGCCGGTGATCGAGGTAAGTGTCAAAGGTGCCGGCCTGCACCTCTACCGACAGCCTTCCGCGCTCGTCGCTCTTGGGGTTGACCGACCACAGCACCCCGCCCCACCAAATCTGACGGTCGCGCTCGACCCACAGAGCCGTTCGCGCGGGGAT
Source organism: Streptomyces sp. NPDC048197 (assembly GCF_043202395.1). Taxonomy (NCBI): domain Bacteria; kingdom Bacillati; phylum Actinomycetota; class Actinomycetes; order Kitasatosporales; family Streptomycetaceae; genus Streptomyces; species Streptomyces sp. NPDC048197. Next base: position 69,924 of record NZ_JBIDAJ010000031.1, on the reverse strand, counting down.
GAGGATCGGGCGGGCACGGTCGGCCATGGCCCGGTTGGGTATCGGCACGGTGCCCTGAAGCGATCCGGCCTTGCCGATGTAGTCCTCGATCGTCACCTCTTGCAAAGGCAGCACGTCGAGCAGTCGATCGCTACGCAGATCGCAGACCAGGACCCGGTATTGGGAGGTCGTCACGGTGGGTGGCCTCCTTTCACCAGTGCGCGGAGCGCCACCGAAGAACGGCGGCGGCGCGCGGGTCGGCCGGTGCATCCGGGGCAGCCCGGAACGTCAGGCAGTTGGTGCCGGGGGCGAGGGTGAACGCAGGCTCGGGCCAGCATTCGACGCTCGCGGCGGTCAGCAGGCTGGAGCCGTCCGGGAGCATGGCGGTGCCGTCGAACGTGTCGACGACGAGCCGCTCGCCGGGGTCGAGGATCACCTCGTACTCAAGAACGGCGCCGGTCGTGACGTTGGTCAGTCGGGGGGTGTCGACGGGGCCGTGCAGTTCGACGACGGGGTGCGTCGGCGCGCTGCCCAAGTTGTAGACGACGTGGTCGCCGGCGCTGGCGGGGATGCCGCGGGGCCCGTGCCCGTAGTCGGCGTGCCAGGGCAGGCACGGCTCGGGCAAACCGAGCTCGGCATGCTGCACCGCCGGCGAGTACCGGCGGGGGTCGGTGGCCTCGAATTCGAGTTTGGCCTCGGTGACCGTGCCGACCGCGTAGCCGAGCTCTACCGGGATGGCACGACGCACCGCGCGCGCCCACACCAGCAGCGGGCCCCGCTCGTCGATGTGGACGAGCAGCGGCTGCTCGTCCTCGACGAGCGCGGTACCGGCGGACAGGGTCTCAACGGCGAGGCCGAGCTGCTCGACAGGGGCGCGCACGATCATCTCGTCGAGCCCGACCGTGCGTGTCTGGGACAGCAGCCGGCCCAAGAACGCGCCATGCGCGCTCGGGCGCGGAACGCTGCCGTTGTCGACCTCGGGCAGTTCTTCCCATCCGGTGAGCTTGCGCCACTTGTAGGGCGTGCCGGCACCAATGAGCAGGTTGCCGTAGCGGAGTTGGCCAACGACCATGCCGGCCGCAGCCGGCATGACGTCGACGGTTGTGCGGTCTATCAGGGTCATCCCCTCGCTTTCATCTTCCACGCCAGAGCGGCGGCGGTCTGATCAGGAGTGGCCGAGCCGGCGTGCCAGTGCTCGACGTGCAGCAGCGCCCCCGACCTACTGCCGTGGGCGCCTTTGCCGGCCGCGCGGCCGTAGGGGGCGGCGCCGGCGAGGCCGGGCGCGGCCATGGCGGGCGCGGCGGGGGTGGGGACCAGGCGGCGCATTGCGGTGTCGACGGCGCGCTGCCCGGAGGTGATGCCGGCGACGACGCCGGCGGGGATCCAGCGCCCGACGTCGCGTGCCATGACACGGCTCGGGCTGCCGATGCCGAGCGCCTTTGCGATCGGCCCGGGGATCATGGATTTGGCCCAGCCGGCGAGCTTGGAGCGGATCCAACCGCCCATGGCCTCAACGCCGCGCATCAGGCCGGTTACAAGGTCGCGCCCCTTGCCGACGAGCAGCGAGCCGAGGCTGCCGAGCGCGGCAGCCATGCGGCCGGGCAGCCCGCGCAGCCACGCGAGGGCCTGCTGCCCCTTGGCGATCATCGCGGCGTTCATGCGCTGAAACGCGTTGGTCGCCGCGGTGAACAGCCGGCCGGCGAGCGGGCCGAGCGCAGCCATGGCGCGCCCGGGAAACGACCGGACCCACGCGACGGCCTTAGCGATGCCGGACGCCACCCAAACGCCCAGCTTGATGAACAGCACCCGCAGGAAGTTGCCGACGTTGGCGACGAGTGCCTTTGTCTGCCGCCACGCTCCGGAGAAGTCGCCGCGCAGCAGCGCGGTAAGGATCTTGAGAGCTGGGATCACGACGAGCGTGATTTGCGTCGCCAAGACCTTTGCCAGGATGGCGGCGAGCCGGCCGGCAAGGCCGATGAGCGGCGTCAAAACCGGCATCAGGGCGCGCAGCCCGGAGTTGATCAGCGAGGCCAGTGCGCCGAGTAGGGGCCGGGCGGCGGCGAGGATCTGACCGAAGGATCGGCCCATGCTGATCAGGGCGGGGGACAGGGCCTTGATCTGCTGCCCCAAGATCGCCAGGACAGTACCCGCCAAAACCCGCAGAACTGACGCAAATGGGCTGATAAGCCCCGGCAGTTGAGCCAGGATCGGGGCGAGCACAGCCTGCAAAGTGCTGGCAAGCTGCCGCACAACAGGCGCCGCCTGCCGAAAGATCGCCGCAAGGGTACGCAGCAGGGGCGTTACCGCAGGCAGCAGGGCGCCGGCGAGCTGCCCGACGGTGACCAGAAGTGGGGCGGCGGCGCGCACGAGCTCGCCGAGGGCGACCGCGGCCTGCCGCAGCACGGGACCGAGCGCGGCCAGGATGGGCCGCAAGGCAGCCCCGAGCGACACGACGAGCGTGCGCAGTGGTCCAGCAAGGGAACTCAGCGCGGGGCCGAGGACGCCGAGCAGCTGCGACGCGAGCTGACCAAAGGTACTGGCGAGGGTCGACAGCAGCGGGCCGCCGGCTAGGGCGAGCTGACCGAGCAACCTACCCAAAGCGGGTAGAAGTTGAGCAATCCCACTGAAGAGCCCCGAAAAGCCCTGCGCGGCGCCCTGCGCGCCGGCGGCGAGCCCATCGAAGAATCCGGCCAACCCGGACCCGAGTTTGACCAGCCCGCCGGATATCGCCTGTATGACAGGCGCCGCGGCCGACGCGGTGCGGGCGAGCGCGGGCGCGAGCTTCTCGACCATCCCGAGCACGCCCTGCGCGACGCTGCGTATCTGCGGGGCGACCGCAGCGAACGCGCTCTTCAAGCTCGGGGCGATCTTGTCGAACGTCGCTCGCGCGTCGCCGGCGATGCCGACAAGCTGCTGCTTGATCGGCCCGACCATGCCCTGCACGGACGTGGTCACATGGTTCTTCAGGCCCGAAAAAGCGTCCTTGACCTGCGCAGACGAGGCGGCGGCCTTGATGCCGATCCCGGCGAACAGCGCCGGAATCGCCGCCAGCGCCCCGCCGGCCGCCAGCGCCCCGCCCGACAGCGCCACCGTGGACACCTTGAGCGCGGCCAGGGCGGGGCCGAGCGCGCCCAATGCCGCCCGCGCCCGCGCCGCCCCGCCCCCGACCTCGTCGCCGATCTGGTTGCCGAGCCCGTCGACGCTCGCCCGCGCCTGGTTGGCGGCGCGGTCCACGCCATCAACCAGGGCATTGCCGAGTTCGTCGATCCCCGCGCGGGCCTGGCCCGCACCGCCTGCGATCCCGTCGCCGACCGCAGCACCCTGTGCGGCGGACGCGGCGACGAAACGGCCGCGCATGTCCCGCAGCCGGCCGTCGGCCGACCGCTGCAACCCGCGCATGGCGAGGTCGGCCTGCGTGACGCCGCGGCGGGCGCCGGACGCGTCGAGGTCGATATACCCGACGAGTTCGCCGATCGAGAGGGCCATGGTTCACCCCCTTATTCAGTTGTCGCTATGAAGTTGTGGCCGTGCGGCCGGCTATGCGGGCATGCCGGTAAGCGCGGCGATTTCGCGCGGGTCAGTCACAGCGCGCGGTGTCCCCGCCCAGATGCGCGGGAATTGAGCCTCGGCGGGAAGTCCGCCGATCAGCACCAAAAAACGCCGAGTGCTCATGTTGGTGAGCTGCTCGGCGGTCGTTCCATATTCGCGGGCGAGGTCAGACTCGACCGCTGAAAAGTTCGTTAGGACTGCTTCCCAGAAGCGTTGGCGATCGTCTTCGGGGTCGGGTGCGGTGCTTTTCCCTCCCCGCCCTCTTCCTTAGCTGCTTCCTGCTCGTCGTACAGCTCGACAGCCTCAGCAATGGAAATGCAGCCGGGTTCGCGGGCATTCGCCGCAGACCACAGCAGCACGACGCCGAGCTGCCGATCGGTCATCCCGTGATCCGCCCACTCATCCAGCGCGGCCGGACCGAACAGCGAAGCCAACAGCCGGCGAATGTCGTCGGGTTCGGTGGAGTTCTGTACGCGCTCCATCTGGAGCGTGAACAGCAGCGGCAGACTGGTCGGCAGCACGTACTCACGCCCGTACAGGCGCAGCGTTGCCCCGAACCGGGGCTCGTTCTGCTCGGCGAAAAACGCGTCGAAGTCCGCGACCTGGTCGCGGTTGTGGGTAGGTTCGGTCATGCGGCGTCACACTCCATGCGGATCGGGATTACGGGCTCGTAGCGCGGGCGTCCGCACTGCGTGAACGTGGCGTTCCATCCGGTCTTGTCGTTGACCTCGCCCTCTTGCTTGTCGGGCGTCACGGTCGCGTCCCAAATGACCCACATGTTTTGAGAGTCGTGGCGGTAGCGAATCTCGTTGCGGGAGTCAATGCCGAGGCGCTGCCCCCAAAACTGGTCGACGTACGCCTGCCCTGCGACCTGCCTACCGGTCTTGGGGTCGAGGGCGTACTGCGCTTCGAGCTCAATCTGCCCGCCGCGCTGCATAACGTCCTGCTCGAACCATCCCTTACTGTCAAAGCTGGTGGTCTCGGCGGTCTCTTCGTTCTCGGATGCGTTAGCGGTCCACTTGGTCAGATTCTCAATTGGCAGCCACCGCTCGACAGTTGTCGACTGGTCGCGTACCTCGAAAATCCAGCCGCGGGCATCTATAGGTCGGCCCATGCGGGGACTTCCTTTCTGCGGTGTTACGGGTTTCGGTGGAGGGTGGGAGCCTCGATATCGAGGCGCAGATTTACGACGTGCTCGTGCCGGCCGGCCTCGTCGACGCCCATCGATGCCGGCGCGGCAACGGCGGCGGCGAGCACGAGCCAGACGTCGCCGGGCAGCGCCACGCCGGCAAGGCCGTGCAGTGCGCTGTAGAGGGCCTCGCAGCGACGGCGGGAGACGCGCGGGTCGGCACTGCCGCGCACCCGCACCTGTAGCTGCCGTTCGTCCCATCCGTTGCGCGCGTCGGTGGCGCCGGCCCCGTACAGCGACAGGCACACGGCCTCATCAGGGGCCGGGGGCATCGACTCGACGAAGCAATCGCCGAACACGCCGTGCGGGTCGTAGGTCAGCAGCCCTACCTCGTGCAGGTAGCGGGCGAACGCGTCGAGGTAGTCGAGCGGCTCACCCATCAAGCGCCCTGCGCACCGCCGCGGCGATCAGCGCGGCGACCGTGGCGGCCTGCTCATTCAGCGGCCCCTCAAGGTATTTCGCCGTTCGCCCGGCATCGTGCCGATAGCCGAGCTCTTCGTGCTGCCGCACCGCATACACGGTGTCGTAGGACACCGCGGCGGTAAGCGCGCTCTCATCGACGGTGGCGACCCCGGAGCGTTCGAGGGTGCCCTCTTCGATCGGGACACGCTCACGCGACTTGGCGAGCACGTGCTCGGCCGCCAGGCGCAGCCCACGGGCGGCGCCAGCTTGGGTGCCGGCGAGAGCCTGCCCACCGTGCCATGAAAGACGGGTGCGCTGCGTCATTGGCACATCACCTCCACGCAGGCAGGCACGGGCAGCCCGGGGGCCGTGTGCGTCGCCGTACTGATGGCGGTTGCCGTACGCCCGTCGGGCAGCGTGATGCGGGAGCCGGGCGGGCACTGAAGCTCGGGGCCGGCAATGATCTGAGCGGTTGCGAGCACCTCGCGCCCGTCCTTGGCGGCGACCTGCTTGCGCACCGCGGCGACAAGGGCCGGCGCGCACACGGCCTCGCCGTAGGTCGGGCCGTACGCACTGTCGCCGAGGTACGGCTCGACAGTGACCCGGTGGCGCAGCAGCCACCCGGGAACGCGGTTCACCATGCGTCGGTCACCTCCCCGGGCAGCAGGCCGGCAAGGTGCAGCGCGCGGTAGGCGCGCGGGGCGAGCTCGACGCCGGCCACCAGGACCGGGGATGCGGCCGGCGCACTGCGGCCGGACAGCGACACCGGCCCGATGCTCACGGCGTCCCATGCTTCGCCGGTGGTGATGCCGTCGCTGCCGGTAGCGAGCCAGTATTCGACCTGAGCGCACACGGCCTCGACCAGGGCCTCGGCGACGTCGTCGAGGGAGGGGTCGTAGACAGCGGTGATCAGCGCGGCGGCGACGTCGTCGGACGCGCGGCCGAGCAGCACCTCGACCTCGGCCGGGGCCGGCTGCCCGCACCGTGCGACGTACTGCTCGGCACTGGCGTACATCCGGCCCATGGCACTAACCCCCGTCGCCGGTGCGCTGCTTGGAACGCGACCGGGCCGCGGGCTTGTCCTCGGCCGGCGGCGCCTCGGCCGTGAAGCCGATCGGGGCGACCTCGGCCTCGGGGACGTCGAGGCACACGAGCTCGTAGCCGTGCCGGCGGAAATACTCGATCGCGCCGAGCGGCGGGTCGCAGCACGTTGCGACGCCGTCGGCAAAGGTGATGCCTGCGACGACGCCGGAATGCCCGTGAACGGGCGCGGTAATGCGGTATTCCATACGGGAGTTCTCCTTACTTGACGCGAATGTTCCTGAGAACCGCTGCCGCCTTGGTGGCCTTGAGGGCAACGGCAATCGGCCCCATCTCGACCTCGCCCCGCTTCACGGCGCCGGCGGTGTTGAAATCCGGCATCCACGTACGCACGAGCTGCCCGCCCGCGGTCGACACACCGTGGAATCCATCGAGGCCGAGGCGCAGCGCGTACAGGTCCGAAAGACCGGTCACGGTCTCGCCCTCGCCATTCCCGTCGGCGTCAATGAGTCGCGCCTCGACGGGAATTACAGGGTCGCTGCTGCCGGCCTTGGCGCCCAGGTCGATGAACGGAATCCCGTTGTACGTCTCGATGTGGCGGCCGAAAGCATCCTCGCTGCGGGTGTAGTACCCGGAGCGGCGCGCCAGAGAGCGCACGCGGGCAATGGTCTGCTTGTTGCCGAGAATCGCGGATGGCACGCCGTCGAGCTGCGCGAGGAACTCGTCGAGCAGGTCGAGGGCGGCGTGCTGCTCGCTGCTGGTGTCCAGGCCGGGGCCCGTCCAGTCGGTCACCGTCCCGAGACCCATCTCGGTATCCGATCCGGCGAGGGCGAAGTCGAGGCCGTCGAACCCTTCCTCTTCGCTCGGGGTGCGCACGCGTACGCCGTTGATGACCTGATCGCAGAAAAAGGCACGGGCGCTCTTGATGGTCTGTTCCATCTGGAACGTGACCTCATTGGTTGCGGCCGGCCCGATGGTGGCGAGTACACGGTCGATCTCGAATGCGCCGCCGAGCGGGGCGAGCTCAACGCCGTACTTGGCGCGCTTAGCCTCGCCGACGGGGTATTCGCTGTTGTACTTCCGGAAAGACGCGGGGCGTTCGGTGACGGTCCGCAGATACGTGTAGGTCAGCGTCGAGCCACCGCCGGCCGGATTGACGGCATCGTGAAAAGTCAGGTTGTCCAGCAGCCAACTCGACTTACGGAATTCGTCGATGACCAGGTGGTCAAGGTCTTCGAGCGCATTGAGGTGCGCATCGGCGAGAGTGATCAAAAGGGGCTCCTAGGTTCAGCCGCCGAGGTGGGCGGCGACGGCGTCGTGCAGCGTCTTCGGGCGCTTATCGGCGGCGGGCGGGCCGTTGAATTCCGCGCCCCCCTTGGCCGGCCCGGCGGGCGCGGCGCGGTACAGGTCGGGGTCTGCCTCGACCGCGGTCCGGATCTGCTCGGCGAGCTGCTCGCCGAACTTCGGCGCGGACGGATCGAGGCCGGCGACGGAGTCGGCGAACGCACGGGAGTTGAGCAGCCGATCGGCCCGTGCACCGTGCTCGCCGGCCGCGCGATGGGCGGCGAGCTCGACCTGCGCCGTACGCAGCTCGGCGGCGACCTGGGCGAGCTGCTGGTCGCGCTCGGCGACCGCCGCGGCGAGCTGCGCGGGATCCTGCCCACCCTCCCCGTTCCCGTCGGGGTTGAGGGCCTGGTGCACGGCGTCGAGCGCGGTCTGTAGCTGCTCGGCGCGCTCGCTCTGCTCGGTGGCGCGCTGCTTGGCCTCGGCGAGCTGCTGCTCGTCGGCCGCGGCCGGCACGCTGCCGGGCGGCGCCACAGCGGCCGGGGTGTTCTCGACGGTGGGCTGCTCGCCCGGCCCGCTGCTATCGGCGGCGGGGGCGTTGGGGGTCTCGGGCATGGCGGATCGTTCCTCCGGACACGGTCACGGGCATGAGAAAGGGCCCGCCGGATCGGCGGGCCCGGGTCGGGTGCGGTCAGTTCTTGGGATCGGCGGGCGGTGCCTCGCCTGCGACGTAGCCGCGGATCCATGCGAGGCGCAGCGCAGAGTCGCGGGGGTGCGGGCATTCCGTCGGCGGGCGGCCGGAGCGTGCGGCGGCGTATCCGGCCTGGTACGCCCGTACGGCGTCTTCACGAAAACCCACGATGCCCCCTACTGCTTGCGGTGTTGATCGTTGGCTGAGTTCCGGGCGGTATCGGCTGCGGCGCTGCGAACGCCGGTTACCTGCTCGGTGAACTCGGCGAGCGTGATGCGCGGTGATTCCTCCGCCCAGAACCGTACGAGGTCTTCGGACGCGCGGGCGTAGGCGACGTGCGCGGGCCCGGTGAACAGCGAGCGCGGATCGACGCCGGCGGCCTCGGCGCGGCGGTTGAGCAGGTTGCCGCGGGTGGCGTCCTCGGCGGCGAGCCACTGCAAGTAGATGTGCTCCTGGTACATCTCGCGTATCTCCTCTCGGGTGTACGCGATCTGTGCCTGACGTTCGGCGATCTCCTTCTCGTAGGCCCAGCGTTCGGCGGCCGACATGTGCTCGGTTCCGTCAGGGCCCTCGGTGACGTCGCGGCCGTAGGCGCCCCACTCGTCGGGGTTCGCGGGCTGCGGGTCGTCGAGGCGTACGGGCTGCATCGCGGCGGCGAGCGCGTCACGGTTGGCGAGGTGGTCGGCCACGGTGCCGCCGGGCGCCATGGTGGGCGGGGCAGCGGGGTACCGGCGGTCGATCTCGCCGGCGATCTTCTCGGCCTCGGCCGGCCGGGCGTACCGCACGGCCCACCCGAGCACCTCGTCGCCGAACGGCGAAAGGTCCGTGGCGAGCTGCCCGCCGGGGAACACGTCGGCGAGCAGCTGCCGGCGGTCGGCCTCGGCCGCAAGCGCGGCGAACTCGGCCGGGTCCGTGGCACGGCGCACGCGGTGCGCGAGGTCGTCCTCGGACAGTCCGACCAGGTCCGGGCGGACCTCGGGCAGATGGGCGGCGACGTCGCGCCGGTCCATCTCCGCAGCCACGCGCAGCACCTGCTCGTCGTCCAGGCGCGGCAGCACGCGGCCGAGCTCGCGGTCGCTGAACTCGGACAGGTTGGCGGCGAGCTGCCCGCCGGGGCGGATGCGGTCGAGCAGGGCCTGCTCGTCGCGCCGGTCGAGCTCGCGTGCTGCCCGGTCGAGGTCGCGCTCGTCGGGCACGCCCGTACCGATGGCGTCGGCGAGCTGCTGCTCACTCATCTCCCCGGGCGTGTGCTCGTCGCCGGCGCGCAGCCGCGCAGCCTCGACCGCAGCCTGCGGCGCCTCGGTACGGGCCGGCGGGAGGTTGCCGGCGCCGAGCTGCTCGCGGACGCGGTTGCGGCGCAGGTTCGGGTGTTCGGCCAGATGCTGCCGCATGGCGCCTTGCCACTTGCGCACCTTGGCCTCGGCCGCTTTCTTCATCTCGGCTGTGGCGGCGCCGGCGGCGCGCCGCTTGTACTTGCGGATGTGACGCTCGATTTCGCGCTGCCTCTGTCCGGCCTCGTAGCCCGAGCCGTCCGAGCGCATCGGCGGAATGAGCGAGGAGACGCCAGGGATATAGGCCGAGACGCTGTGCCTACAGTTCGGGTGCTGAAAGCCTGCGCGGCGCGCCTGGTCGAGGGTGCCCTGCACCACCACGCGAAGTGTGCGCCCGTCCTCGATGGCGTGCTCGACCTCGACCGTACGGCGCCCGTCGGGCCCGTCGATCGCGAGCAACTTGCCTTCCCAGGGGCGGCACAGCGGGCACTCGCGCGGAGCGTCCGAGACGATCACCAGGTCGAGGCCGGCCTCGGTCAGGGTGCGGGTGTGCGCCTCGACGGCGGCCCGAGCGGTCGAGGTGCGCACCGCCATCTCGGCATAGCTCGTCAGCTGCCAGCGGCGGCCAGCCCGGTCGGTGAATCCGCTGATGCCACGGTCGGCAAACTGCCGCATCGCATCCTGTGTCGCCTGCCGGCGCGTGCCGGTCCCCAACAGGGGCGTTGCGGTCACCTTCGCGACGATCTCGCGAAACGCATCGACGACCGCCCGCAAGATGCCGCGGTGCGTTGCGGTGACCAGGTCGACCGCCTCGTGCGCGAGTCTGTCCACAGCCTGTGCATTCGGGGTGATCTCATCCACCAGCCGGCGCGCAGCATCCGGCAGAGCGCCGAGCTCGGCGAGCGCGGAGCGATACCCGCGGTTGTAGCTCTCGGCGATCACGTCGAATACCTCAAGGCTCACCGCGCGGCCGAGCTCGTCGACGACGGCCTGCGCCGCGCGGCGTAGCGGCTGGATGGCGGCGAGCTTGCGCTGCGCCCACCCGGGGGCGTCGTAGCCGGCGGCGAGCTGCCGCGCCACGATGCCGAGCAGCCGATCCTCGGCGTCCGCGTACAGCCGGTACGTGCCGGCTGACAGGTCCTCGACCATGTCGGGGGCAACGGGCACCGTGCACCCCCTCTACCTACGCGGCGAACGGCAGCTCGGTCTCGCCCTGCGCGGCCGGCGCCGGCGGGGCGCCGGTGATCGGATCGGGCACGGCCGTACCACTCTCCTCGCGGATGCGGTCGACCTCGGCCTGCACCTGCTCGTCGGACCAATCCGGATGCAGAATGCGCACCTTGGTATCGGTGCTCGCTGCCTCGGCCTGCGCCAACAGCGCGAGGGTCTGCGCGGTGCTCTGCGGGTCCTCGCTCACCGCGTCGCCGAACTGGATATGCGGACGCTCGCCCGTGGCGACCGTCGAGAATCCGAGGGTGCGGTCAAGGCGCAGCATCACGTGCAACATGTCGGCGACCGCCGGCGCCCAGTAACGCGCCTTGGTGTCCCGTGTGATCATGCTGCGCCGCTCACGGGCGACGACCTCGGTTGCGGTCGCCGCGGTCGCATCCCCGAGCCCGAAAGTCTGCGCGGAGTAGCCGGCGCCCTGTACCGCTTGGCGCACGATGGCCTCGGCCGTCTGCTGGTGCTCATCCACCCGGATACCGAACTGCGACAGGGTGATCCCCGTACCGGTCTCGGTCGGCGGGATATTGAGCGTCTGCCAGATCTCCCGGTCGGCATCGAACGTCGCACCGTTGCCGGGCCCGTTGGACCGCAGATACCCATCGGGCACGATCAACCTTGCGCGGGCGAGGCGAATGTCGCGCATCCAGCTCGACCACGTCGAGTCGAGCGCGTCGAACAGGTCGTGCGCGCCCTGGTAGTCACTGCGCCCCAGCGGCGAGCCGCGGTTCGCGCGGTTCGGCCGCATGTTGGGGACGTAGGCGGCGGTAAGCGCGTCGGGCAGCCCGGTCTCGATGTTGTCGCCCTGCTCGCCGAGCGAGTCGGCAAGGCTGGCAACCTCGGGGTGCTCGACCAGGGGCACGCGCACGCCGAGGCGGTCGGCGTCGCCCTGGTAGAGCCCGTGCAGGATGCGGCCGGGCTCGTGCCGTTCAAGGTGGCGCCATACGGTCGCGTTGTCGCTCGGCAGCTCGTGCCAGAACGTCACGGCCGACAGGATGCCGAACCGGAACTCAGGCAGTGCACTGTCGGCGTGAACAGCGGTGAGTAGCGGGCGCGCGGCGAGGCTGGTATCCCAGGTGACGCGCAGGAAGACCCCGCCGAGCGCGGCGGCGACCTCGGCGGCCTCAAGGAGTGCGTTTGCCACGCCGCCGGCCTCGGTGAGCTCGTCGAGCCGGGCCTGCGTCGCGGTGTCGTCGACGGTGAACGTCGGTGGCTCACTGAAGAGCAGCGAGGCCGAGGTGTTCGCGATGTCGGCGGCGAGCGGGATGTGCAGCCGGTCGTCGCGCTGGCCCGCTGCGGGCGGTCGTCGGCCCCACAGCCGGCGGCGTCCGTCGGGGCGCAGCTGGTCGCGGGTGTAGACCGCGGCGAGGCGCGTGCGGTCCCCGGCGTACCACGCATCGTCGACCCGCATCGCGGCGTACTCGGTGGCGAACTGCGCCGGCGGCCACGGGGTCCCGTTCTCTGGCAACGGCATGTCGGTTCACCCCCTCGCGGTCGGGACGGGTAGCAGGTGGCGCCACTCGTGAGCGGCGGAGTGCACGGCGTAGCGCAGCGCGTCGCATGAGTGGTCATCGCGCTTGAGTGGCTTGTCTTCTCCGCGCTCGGACGCGGCCGGATCCCATGCGTACGCCGGTAGCTCATCCAGCAGGCCGGAGCACGAGCGGTGAATGCGCAGCAGCCCGGAGTCGAGCGCGGTCGCCGTGCTCCGGATCCCGTCGAGCACGTCGTTATTGGCGCGGGCGACGCCGGGGTGCCCGTCGGCCCAAAGCTGCGTGATGAACGACGCGGCGCTCGGGTCGACGAACGTCCACTCAGGCACGATGCCCTGCTCGTCGAGCCATGCCCGGATACGGGCGCTGTACTGCGCGTCGGTCAACTGCCGGTGCGCACTGCGGGAATCCCATCTCCACTCGCCGGCGGCGTACAGCCGATCATCCGTGCCGAGACCGACAAGGAGCGCGCTGGTCGCGTTCGTGGTGCCGTAGTCGATGCCTAGGAAGAAGCGCCGGATATCGGGCAGGGTGTCGACGACGTGCTGCTGCTCGTCGAACATGTCGAACACCGCGCCCTCGGCGACCACCCACGCGCCGTCGATCATCCGGCGTTTCCACAACCCGACGTACTCGGCCGCGAGGGCTGCGACGTAGGCCGGCGACAACGACGGGTTGTCATCGAGGCGGAAGTGCCACGCCTTGAGGTCGAGCTCGTGCGCCCGGTCGAGGTAGCCGACCTTGAGCCAGTGCCGCGGCGAGTCCGGGTTCGTGGAGGCGAGCAGGCGCGCCCCGGGCACCGACAGTCGGGCCAGTAGCTGCGTCCAAAAACTCTCGGGCAGCAGCGTTGCCTCGTCGACGTACGCGAGGCTGGCTGTCAGTCCACGCAGCCGGCCCTCGGCCCGCGCGTCCGCGGCGCCGATCAGATGGACGGTGCGGCCAAGTACTGTCGCGGTCGTCGCGCCGCGGGTATGCCGCACCTGCTGCGCCACCAGCCCGAACAGCGCGGGATCTTGCAGCGGCTCGAACACGTTGCGTTCGATGGTCTGAAGGCTGCGGCCCACAACGATGATCAAGCCCGATGGCGGTGCCTCGGCGATGGCGAGCAGCCATGCGACCAGCGAGGCAATCGTCTTGCCGGACCGCACCGCGCCGTGCCACAGGTTGATACGGGCCGTTGCCCGCGCGACGCTGCGCAGCTGCTTGCGGGACAGGGGCAGGGAATCGAGGTCGAGCACGCGCTCACCCCCCGCCGGTGTCCCCCTCGGGCTCGTCTTCGCCGAACGCCTCGCGTAGTCCGCGGGCGAGGTCGCCGAGCATGGAACGGACCTCGCCGGCGGAGTTGCCGGCGTCGATCTCGGCCAGCCGCGCCGCGCTGGTGAGATACGAGCCGATCGCTTGCGAGTGGTGGCGCTCGTCCTGGGCCGGCGGGTCGTCAGTCGTGATCCGACGGGTACGGCCGTCGGGCAGCAGCTCGACGCGGACGTATGCGCCGGCCTCGACGCGGTCGAGGTTCGCGGCAGCGCGGGCATACAGGCGGGCGACCAACTGCCGGCGCTGCTCGGCGAGGTCGAGCTGCCGCGCCGCGGTGGCGGGCGCGACGCGGGCGCCGCCCTCGAACCGCAGCCCGAGCTCGTCGGCGATACGCGAGATGGTCGAGGCGCTGCGTCCCATGGCGCGGGCGATGGTGTTGCGGGATTCGCCGGCGGCGTGGCGGCGGCGAATCCCGTCGCGCTCGGTGTCGGTGACCGGTCGGCGCGTCAAGGGCGGTCACCTCCCGGGCAACGGCGAGCGCCCGCCATGCCGGGGGAAACATGACGGGCGCTCGGTCTATGAAGTTGGCGGCGGCGGCCCGGTTTTCGGGCACGCCGGAAGCGCCCCCAACATTACGACACTTCGTTATCGAATCGCAACCTGATCGAGGTGTGCCTCGACCTGCTCGCGAATCTCCCTGCCACGCGTCCGCTTCAGCCCGAACTCTGCGCCGAGCCGCTCGGCCGTTGGACGCTTGCCGGTCACCCGCTGGACGCGCCGGTAAGCGGCGACCCATTCCTGCGGCACCTCGACGTCGTCGAGCAACTCGGCGTCGCCCCCGGCGCCGTCGTCCTCGCTCGCCGGCGCCGGCGGGGCGGCAAACGTCGCCGAGTGCGGCAACGGCGCCGGCGGCGCGGCGTCAGTGTCGGCGGCGGTGAACGGCACCTCATCGTCGACCGCGGCGACCAGGGCGGCAAGGTCGAGGCGCTCGACCGGAACGCCGCCGACAGTGTCGCCCCCGCTGACCTGCGAAAACCGTTCTGCAGCGGCGTTCGCCTCGACCGCGGCGGCGCGGGCGCCGGCGGTGGCATCCTCGACGGCGGCACGCACCACATCGACGACGGTCCGGGCGGCATTCTCGGCACGGCCGGCGGCGTCCTCGGCGGCGGCGACCGACGGTGCGACGCCGGCGACCGTCGCCGTAGCGGCATCCGGCGCCGGCAGCATCCGCACGAATAGCTCGGTGGCGACCAGCTGCGCCGCCGGCGGCGTCACCGCAATAGCGATGCCGGCGGCGGTGCCGTCGGAGTGGGCGACGTTGAACCCGAGCGACGTTGCCGCGAACCCGACGACCGTCGCCCAGTAGGCGCGCGTCGGCCGCCCGGTGCGCTTGGCGACGACCACGCCGACCGTGCCGACGACCGCGCCCCCGTCGACCAGTACGGCGAACATCCACACAATGTCGGCGGCGACGCCGTGCGCGACGGCAAGATCGGTGAGCGCGGCGAACGACAACCGGAAGGCGCAGTAAGCAAAGGCGGCGGTCATGCTGCCCGGGGCGAGCAGCGGCGCCCATCGGACGGACGCCGGCGCCGGCGGGGCCGCGGGGCGCGCGGCGGTAGGGTAAGGCGTAGCCATGGCGGGGGTTGCTCCCGTTCGTGGTTAGGCCCGTCAACGGTGGTGGAGACACCGAGGCGGGCCGCTTGCGTTTTCAGGGACCGGGCGCCGACCTCGACCGCTCAGGCTGAGGCCGGCGCGGGCGGCTCAGCGTGACGCGTCCTCGTCGTACGTACGCGCGATCTCGCGCAGCTCGCCGTCGCCATGGTTCAGCTCGTGGGCAATGGCCTCGTAGATCTCTTCACCGAACGTGCGGACGTCTGCCCCGCGGCGCGCTTCCTCGCCCACGCAGCCGATGCGCTCGCGGGTCGTATCGAGCTCGTGCTCGGCCACCACCGTGACCATCTCCAGCACAAGACGTTCCGTGGGCGTGGCTCCCCGGACACAGCGCGCGACCTGCTGTGCCTGCGTCCCCGGCGGAGTTTCCCCCACGCGGGTATAGCGGCCGGCCTCGGGCTGCTTGTCGTTGAGGCTCATGGCTCCTGCTCTCCTAATCTGATGGTTCAGTGTTGCTTGCGCCGCTGACACGCCCGCCCCGACCGCATGCCGGGGCGGGCGCGCCAGGCTCAGTCAGTCGAAGAGCGCGCCCTGCTCGCCCTCGCACACGTCGAACAGCACGTCGCCGGTCGCCGGCGGCGTCGAGGCGATCCAGCCCCCGCGCCACGTCCCGTCGCCGGCCTCGGCCTGCTCGACGGTCTCGGCGAGCTCGGTCTCGACGGTGGCCTGCTCGTCCCCGTCGACCTCGGCCTCGGGCTGCTGCTCGCCGGTCCAGTGGCACCAGTGGCAGCCCTTACCCGAGCACTCCTTGCACCGATCCTCGGCCGGCACGGCGTTGCACTCCTCGCAGCCGTCGAGCATCTGCTCTTCGTGCTGGGTGCACATGAGCGCCCATTCGAACTCGGGGTCGCCGGCCGGTGCTTCCGCCTCGACGTTGTACTGCGCGCAGTCGTTCGCGGCCTCGACGCAGCAGTCGGCGGCGAGCACGCACCCCTCGTCGTTCCACACGCCTGCGCTCTGGTTGGGCTGTTTGCGGGCGCACCAGGTGATCGGGTCGCCACTCACGTCCGGCCGCGGGCGCCGCCCGTGCAGGCACGCCTCGTCGACGTCCGCGGCGGGCAGCTCGGCGGGCACGGCCGGCTGCGCCTCGGCCGGCGGGGTGTCCTTGACCGGGCGGTGCGCGAACACGCATTGCGAGCTGCGCGCCATCTTCTCGACGGCCCACCCTCGGCGCGTCATTCGGTCGGCGAGGCAGCCGAGCGCGGGGCCGTGCGGCATCACGTCGCGACGGACGTTCATCCCGCCTTCCAGCCAATACAAGGCGACGCGCCCCTGCCCACGGGGGTTGACCACGTACCCGCGCACGTTGCGCTCGTCGTCGGTGGGCTCGCTGAAGTCGTGATGGTCGGTGAGGGGGGCGGCGGCCAGACCGGCGAGGGCCTCGCGGGCTGCAACGACGTCCGGGTGCGTGACGTCGCGCGGCGCGCATCCCTCGGCTGTGCCGGCGTGCTCGACGATGACCCCCTCGACGACGTGCTGCTCGCCTGCCAGCGGGGCGCCGAGCTCGCGTGCGATCTGCTCGGCGAGGTCGACGGATGCGGCGTACTTCCCGTCGTCGATCTTCCGCGGGTCAGCCGTGAAGGTGCTCAGCTCTCCGTGCGCCGCGGTGATGGCGCCCGGCCATGCGCTACGCAGGAACCCGACGACCTTCTCGCGCTCGATCACGAGCACGTCACCGTCGCGGATGTCGTCGCGGCACTGCGTCGCGTCGTACGCCTCGCCGGTGCTGCCGAAGTGATGCACGGCCGGCTGCTGCGCGAGCAGGGCGGCGCGTACCTGCTCCCAGGGGGCGGCGGCGATCTCGTGCGCGTGCAGCCCGTACGCGTAGTAGGCGACCGCGTCGCCGAACCCACGCGCGCCCTCGCGAGCACGGGCGATCAGCTGGTCGCGGTGCTTGCTGTTGCGGATGGCGTCGACGATCTCGGCGACGTTGAACTCGACCGGCTGCTCGACCTCGGCCTGCTGGCCCGACTCGGCAACCTGCTGTGTGTCCTCGGCAGGCGCGCACACGGCGTCGACCTCGGCGCCCCACGCGGTCACCTCGGCGGCGAGCTCGTCGACCTCGGCGCCAATCTGGCGGATCTCGGCGAGGTGGGCGTCGACCTCGGCGTGCTGCTGCGCAACGCTGGCGGCGAGGGCGTCGAGGCGCTCGTCGCGCTCGGCTTCAGCGGCGAGGCGAGCCTCGGCGCGCTTCTCGGCGGCGGTACCACACGGGGTGCACCAGTCGTACCCCTGATCGTCGAGCAGCTCGACAACGTGCTCGACGTTGAGGTACTCGGCGATGACCTTGCCGCACAGGGTCTCGTCGTTGAGGGGCGAGTAGTGGATGCGCTTACCGCGGCGGCCGGCGGTGGCGTATTGGACGTTGGCGCGCTCGGCGAGGCTCTTGTGTTCCATGGGGGTTGCTCCCTTGATCGGTGGGTGCCGGGTGGAGACCGGCGAGGCCGGGGCCCGCGCGGTGCGGGCCCCGGGTGGTGCTCAGTGCCGGAGGGCGGCGGGGATGATCAGCACGAATGCGGCGACCGGCCACACGTCGCAGACCTCCCACGGGTAGCCGCTGGTGACGACCACGTGCTCGCCGGGCTCTTCGGCCGCGCGCTCGCAGAAGGAGCAGCACGCCGGGTCGGACGGCGTGGGGTGCGCCTCGTACTGCTCGTTGGGGTACTCGACCTCTTCGAGGACCACCGTCCGGCCGAGGCCGTAGGCGCCGCCGAGGATGAGGTCGCCCTCGACGATGTCGCCGGCGCGAGCAAAGCGGGCCGCGGCGGGGTCTACCAGCAGCGGGGCGTGATCGGTGTCGGTCGGGTAGTCGGTGACGACCACCGGGAAGAACTCGACGTTCTGCATAGGGGGTTGCTCCCTTTCCTTGTTGGTGCCGCCGGGTGGAGACCGGCGGCGCACTTCCTTTATAGGGTGCCTAGAACGAGAAATCAAGTCTCCCTAGAAAACGATCTATGACACCGCGTACCCTGCATCCATGACCGAGACGACCGACCCCGCCGAGCAGGCACGCGCCGCCCTACGCGCCCGCATGTCCGGGCACCTCGACGCCGCCCTCGCCTGCCTCGACGAGATCGGCGACCCCGTCGAGCGCGAGCTCGCCGCGCGGATACTCGCCGACGACCTGCTGCCCGACGCGCGAACGAGAGTCAAGGCCGTACGGTCCGAGGCCGTCCAAGATCTACGCAGGGGGTTGAAGCTGCGCGAGGTCTCCGACCTGATCGGCTTGTCGGTCGCGCGCGTCGACCAGATCGCCAAAGGCAAGGGCTAGCAACAGCCGGCCGCGCAGCCTCGCCACCCCCGGTCATGCCGCCTGCGGTACGCCGGCCCGCTGCTGCGTGGCGTCGAGCGCGACGACCAGGGCCGGCAGGGCGTGCCACTCCCACACGCGCCGGCCGAACTCGTCGCGGTCCACCGGGGCCGTGCAGCTCGGGCCGGTCGAGCAGGTCACGCGCGGCGGCGCGTCGGGGTCGGTGTGCAGCGTGAGCTCGCCCGTGCACCAGGGGCACGGACGCTCGGGCACGGGCACCGTACGGGCGTCGAGGCCAACAGCGCGCAGCACGCGCCCCTCGGCGACGAGCGCGACGCGGTGCGCCTCGTGCAGCAGGTGCTCGGGTAGCGGCGCGTAGGGGGCCGCGGCGGTGCCGTCGAGCAGCAGCTCGGGCTCGGTGTCCTCATCCAGCAGCCGGCCCTCGACCCACAGCGCGGCCCAGTGCAACCCGTGCGCCCGGCTGCCCGGATCGGTCAGGCTGCGGAACGTCCAGCGCCCGGGGTCGTCGAGGGGTGCGCGCTGCACGGCGGCGGCGAGGGTGTCGGCGAGGTCGAACAGCGCCCGCTCGACAGCGAGGCCGGCATCGAGCGCGCCCAGGTTGAGCGGGGCGGGGTGCTCGCGCAGCACGAGCGGGGCGCGCTCGACGAGCGGCTCGTCGACGGCCTCGGGGCGCAGCAGGTGCGCGAGCTGCCGCGGCGGCCATGGCTCGGCCGGCGGGGTCTCGATGGCGAGCAGCAGCTCGCCCCACTGCTGGCGGACGGTGCGCAGCGCGGCGGCGCCCTCGCGGCGGGCAGTTGCGTCGGTGGGCATGGGGTGCGTCTCCTCCCATCGAGGGGTCATGCGTCGGTCTGGTCGAGGGCCGGCCGCCGGCTGCGGTGCAGGCGGGCGACGGCGCGGGCCAGTGCGCGGCGGCGCAGCTCGGAGCGCACCGAGGCGTTCGCCCACATGACGGCGTACTCGTCGGCGTTGTCGTGGGCGAGGTCGAGCTCTTCGCACATCTCGCGGACGCGCTCGGCGACGTCGTCGACCAGACGTGGGCCGGGGGTCTCGCCGAGCAGGCGCGCGAGCTGCGCCTCGACGAGGCGGGCGCGCCGGATACGGGCCATGGCTCGCACCAGCGCGCGGCGCCGTACCTCGGAGCGTTCGCAGGCTGCGCGCCACTGGTCGAGGTCGACCTCGCCGACGGAGTGCGCCGGCGGGGCGCTGCTGCGGTGGGGCGGGGTCATGGTGTGGTGCTCCGGGGCTGCGCGTCGGCGGCGGTGGCGAGGGCCGGCTGCGAGGTGTGCAGCCGTGCGGCTATGTGCTCGGCGAGCGCGGACCAGTTGGGGGCGCCGCACGCACGTTGAGCGGCGGCGAGCCAGTTCGCGTACCGGGTCGCGGCGGCTTCCTCCTCGGCGCACCGTTCCTCGGCGCGCCGTTCGGCCTCGGTGCGCCGGGCGCGCGCTTCCTGGCCGGCCTGCTCGGGCGCGAGGCCGTAGAACATGCCGAGGGGCGTCCAGACGTCTGCCCAGGTTCGGGCGGCGCGGATGCTGGCGAGGGCAGCCTCGCTGCGGGCTGCGTGCTGCTCGGCCTCGACGATGGCCTGCTCGGCGGCGTCGAGGCGCTGCTGCATCCGGCGCACCGCGGCCTGCTGTCCGCCTGCGGAGCGGCGCGCGGTGTCGCCCTCGGCGAGCTCGGCCTCGACGGTGGTGCGTAGCAGTGCGGCCTCGGCGGGGGAGAGCACGCCGCGCTCGGCTCGGGAGAGCAGGACGGCGAGGGAGTCGCGGCGGGCGGTGCGGGATTGCTCGCGCTCGGCGGTGCGGGCGCGGCGGTTGCTTCGGGTGGTCATCGCAGGTTCACCACCTTGGCGAGGTCGGCGAGCTCGGGGTCGACCGGGTAGGAGATGACGAGCTCGCTCTCGTCCTGGTGCACGGTTGCCTCGGTCAGGGTCCGGCCGGCGTCGTGCAGCTTCGAGCGTGCGGCGGCGAGCAGCTCGGCGACGGCGAGCAGGGATGCGGGCAGGGGCAGGAAGTGCTCGGCTCGGGTCTCGTGCACGTGGCGGAAGCTGGGGGCAGTCATGGCGTCACTCCGGGAGGGAAGTTGGGCGCGTCCTCGCGCGCATGGGGGCGGCATCGACCGGTCGCTCGGTGCCGGTTAGAACGGCGGCTCGTCGGCGTACTGGGGCGGCTGGCCGGTGCTGTTCCACGGGTCGGCGGTGGGCTGCTGCGACGGCTGCGGGGTGTTGGTGCGGGGTGCCTTGGTGATGCGGGCGGTTGCGTTCTTGAGGCTCGGGCCGATCTCGTCGACGTCGAGCTCGTAGGCGGTGCGCTTGATGCCTTCGCGGTCGTCGTAGCTGCGTTGCTTGAGTCGGCCGGTCACGATGACGCGGGCGCCTTTGGTGAGGGATTCGGCGACGTTCTCGGCGAGTTGGCGCCATGCCGAGCAGGTGAGAAACAGGCTTTCGCCGTCCGACCATTGGCCGGCCTGCTTGTCGTAGACGCGGGGGGTTGAGGCGACGCGGAAGCGGGCGACGGGGGCGCCGGCGGGGGTGAACCGCAGTTCGGGGTCGTCGACGAGGTTGCCGGTCAGGGTGATGACGGTTTCTCCAGCCACGGGGCGGCCTTTCGTGCTCGTCGAATCGTTGTTCGTGCTGTCACGCACCTTAGCGTGTGCGGGCGAACCTTGGCGCGTGCGTTGTGCTCGGCGACGGTCATGCCCTGCTCATCGAGGGCGGCGAGCAGCCGCTCGGCGTCACGGCGGGCGGCGGGGTCGACCGGATGGCGGGCGGTGTCGTACAGACTCGGCCGCAACTCGTACAGCACGCCGGCGAGCATCCCCACCAGGGCCGGCGAGGGGGCGCTCACCGTATGCCCTTCCCGCCGGCCACATGCCGGCACGCCGTGCGCCCGCGATGACGTCCAGGCGCGCCGGGGGCCTGCTGCATCAGCCGCTCGTACAGCGGGTCGGCCTCCTCGACCAGGGCCAGGCCGGCGACGGGCAGCACGGGCGCCTCGGGGACCTGCTCGACGACCTCGCGCTGCTCGGTGGGCTCCAGGGTGCGCAGAGTCTTCCACCGGCCGTAGCTGAGGTGGCGCTGAAACTCCACCGTCGCGCCGGCCGCGGCCCACTTGCGGGCCTGCGCGCGGACGCGGGCGCGGTCGGCGTTGTCGAATACCGACGGGCGCCGGCGGTGGGGCCATGTCGCCACAGCGCGGAAGGCGCACACGGTGCGATCGGTGCGGGCTCGGCGGGTCATGCGGCGACCTCCTGTGCGGCAGCGTCCAGGCGGGACGGGTGCGGGGAGCGGCGGCGGTTGGCGCGGGCCTCGCCGGCGGGGTTCATCCGGCGGGATCGGCACGGCTGACCGACCGGTGCGCCGCACCAGGTGCAGGCGACGGCGAGCGGGTCGGGCCGGCCGGCGGCGACCGCGGCCTCGCGCTGCGCCCGTATCGGCCGGTAGGCGACGAGCTGCTGCCGTACGGCCGGCGGGATAGGCGAGCCGACCAGGTCCAACCGTTCGGCCAGATCGGGGCGCACGGCGCCGCCGGTGAGCTCGCGGTGCTGCTCGACGGGCGCGGCTCGTCCCGTGGCGACGGCGGCCCGGGAGCGGCGCAGCTCGGCGAGGTAGCCGGCGACGTTGTCGGGGTCGACGGGCGGGGCGGGGTCGGTGTGGCGCTGCATAAGGGCCGTGCGGTGCGGTGCCCATGCGGCGAGGACGTCGTGCGGCTCGATAGCCCGAAACCGTGCGCTGTTGTCGCCGCCGCGCTGCTCGTAGTACCCGCGGACGGCGCGGCCGACGTCCCACGAGCCGTCGGGCAGGGTGGCGGGGACTTCTGCGAGGGCCTCGGTCCATCGGGTGATGGCGCGCTCGGCGAGGTGCTCGTCGACGAGCTGCCGGTCGATGCGGCCGTCGAGGGTTCCGACGCGGTCGAGTAGGGCGGCGATTTCACGGGGCTGCATCAGACGTTCTCCCGGGATTCGATGTTGTCGAGGGCGGCGAGCAGGTTCTGCCGGGTCGGGACGGGGGAGGGCGCCGAACGTCCGCGAAACGGCACCACGTTGCCGGCGGGCCGGCCCGGCGGCGGAGCAGCGGGGGCGCGGTCGAGGTCGGACCAGACCTTGAGCCAGTACCGGGCCGACTTGGGCGCATCCCCGGGGGCGGTGCGGCGCGCGGCGAGCTCGACCAGGGCGGCGACGCCGTGCGCCTCGACGAGCCGGTGCGCGTCGCGTTGCTCGCCGAGGCCGAGCGACCAGTGCACCGCCACGCCCGCGGCGTCGAGTGCATCGGCCA
Source organism: Streptomyces sp. NPDC048197 (assembly GCF_043202395.1). Lineage (NCBI taxonomy): Bacteria > Bacillati > Actinomycetota > Actinomycetes > Kitasatosporales > Streptomycetaceae > Streptomyces > Streptomyces sp. NPDC048197. The sequence continues at coordinate 47,335 of NZ_JBIDAJ010000031.1, read as the reverse complement.
AGGGGCGCAGCTGCTCGACGACCGCCGAGCCGCTCGTGCGCGCGGACGCGTACGGCTGCTGCTGTTGTTGTAGAGAGCTGCTGTTGTTTAGGGGGCCGGTATCCGCTCCCCCCGGGGCCGGTATCCGGTCCCCCTCCGGGCCGGTTACCGGCCCACCCCCGGGCCGGTTACCGCTCCCCCCGGGGCCGGTTACCGGTCCCCCGGGGGCCGGATACCGGCCCGGGTCGGAATCCGGTCCGGGCCGGTTACCGGCCCCCTCAAAGGCGGGCATGTTGGGCTGCTCGCGTACGTGCCCGACGGCGTGCGGCAGTCTGTAGACGGTCTCGCCGTTCGGCCCGAGCCGGCCCTCGACGACTTCCAGCTCGCCGGAGTCGAGCAGCTTGTCGACCGCGGCCCGCACCGACGAGCGGGCGGCGCGAGTGCGCTTGATGAGCAGGGCGGTACCGGCGTAGGCGGTGCAGCTCGCATCGGGGCACCAATCGGCGATGGCGAGCAGGACCGTGCGGGCCAGTCCGCGAGATTCGGAGTGGTCCCAGACCCAATCCGAGGCATCCAGGGTCAACGCGCTTTCCTTACGGGCCGGTTGGAGGGGGGTTCACGGCGGCCGGCGAGGGCGGCCGGCGTATGGCGGGGGCAGCGCCACCCGATGACGTAGCGGCGGGCGCCCGGGGCGCCGCAGTAGCGGCGCCCCGAGCTGTCCCAGTGCCCGCACTTCACGCGGCGGTGCCGGGGGCGTGGTCGGTCACTGCGCGTCGCTCTCGTCGGCGTCTGCGCCCTCGTCGTCGGCCTCGACGGTCTCGCCCTCGATGTAGTCCGGGGCGGCGTCGATCCCGTCCGCCGAAACATCGCGCCGCACGGTTCCGTCATGGGCGACCGCGTGCGCGAGCTCGGTGCTCTTCGGCAGCAGTTTGAACAGCTGCCGAACGCCGGTCTTCTTGGCCATGGCGTCGTAGTCGGTGCACCAGGGGCCGTCATCGGCAGCCTTGGACCGCCGGCGCACACGCTCGACGTCGCCGGGGGAGAGCACGACGAACGCCGAGCCGCCGTTCTTCAGCCGCGCAACCGCGTAGTACGCCACGGGCCGGCCGCGGTCGGTGGCCAGCGACGGGACGTGCCGCAGCACGGGGTCGAGACCGTAGGCGAACTCGAACTCGTCGCCCTCGTACACGGTCTGAGCGTCAAGGCCGGCGGCGAGCGGGTGCTGCCAAAACAGCTTGATCATGCCCTGATAGCCGATGATCAACTGCACTTCGTACGCCCGAAGCTTCTTGTTGAAGAACGGGACGAGGTACGCCTCACCCGTCGCGCCGCCCGGTTCGAGACCGAGCTGCGCGCAGGTCATCAGCGCCCCGCCGAACGAGGCTTGTGTGCACTCGGGCAGGTGCCGCACCCGGCGCAACTCGGTAAGCGCGATACGGGCGATACGGTCCGGGCTGACGTGGTCGGGCAGCGCGCGGGCGATCTCCCCGCGCATGGAGTCGACGAACTGCGCGAGCGTCGGCGCGGCGGCGTTGTCCGGACGCTGGGCGACCTGCTTACCGGCCGCGGCCTTCTTGGCGACGCGCTGCGTAAGGTTGCTGGTCACTTGTTCCCCTTCTTGGCGGTGGGCACGAGCAGGCGGCGCGCACGGTGCGCGCGGTAGAGGTCGGGGCGGTCGGTGGCAAGGCTCTTGGTGTCCAGCGCCGGCGTCAGATGCGCGTATCGGGCGGCGAGCTCGGGGTGCGCCGCGGCGAATCGCTTTGCGGCGAAGGTGCCGTTCTGCTTCCACGTGAACGCGACCTCGTCGCGGCACCGCACGATCTCGGCCTCGCCGGCAATCGCCTTGAGCTGGTTCTCGATGACGCGCCGTTCGTCGGCGAGCTGCTGCTCGCGCTGCTTGATCTCGGCGAGCTGGTCGAGCAGCGGCAGCACCTCGTCGGGGTCGGCGAGGGTCACGGCGTCCGGCTGCACGTCGTAGAGGTGGGCGAGCAGCTCGGCGGTAGCGGCCGAGCCGTCGACCGGCGGCGGCGTGCGGTCGAGCACGTGCTGCCAGAAATCGCCGACGAGCTGCACGAGGTGCTCGACGAGCTGCTCGTCGCGCTCGACGCGGTGCACCATCAGCCGGTTACCGCCGACCAGGGCGGCGACGTGCGCGCGGCGGTAGCCGGTGACGGCGAGATACCAATGCGTCTGCAACGCCGGCCCATCGGGCACGCCCTCGGCCCACTCGTCGAGCTGGTACGCCGATCGCGTCTTGATCTCCAGCAGGCCGGGCACGCTCGGCTCGTTGGGGTCGAGCACGACTCGGTCGAGGTTGGCGAGCATCCACGGGCGGTCGACGTGCGCGAGCGTCCCGGGGCCGTCGGCGACGTGCAGCCCGGTGCGCGCGGCGAACACCTCGGCGACGATCGGTTCAAGGGCCGTGCCCCAGAAAGCAGCCTCGTCGAGCTCGGGCGACCGCGGCAGATCGTCGGGCAGCTCGCCGACCTTGTCGAGGTAGACCTCAAGCGGACCGCGGTGCTTGTTCATGCCGAGCACCGCGGCGACGTCCGAGCCACCGACGCCGGCGCGGCGCACGTCGAGCCACTGCTCGCGCTCAAGACCGGGCGGGGCAACGACAACGGCTGTCGGGGTGGCGGTGGTGGGGCGTTCGGGAGCGAGCGTCATGCGGCGACTCCGTTCGGTCCGAGGGGCAGATCAAGGGCGGCGAGCAGCTCGTCGCGGGCGGCGTCCGCCGCGGCGCCGGCACACTCGCGGCCGTAGTCCGTGGCGAAGGGGTAGGCGCGCATGTAGGCGGCGCGGCCGGTGGCCTCGGCGAGGTCGAGCAACAGCTGCTCGACCTCGGCCGGCTCGTCGGCAAAGGCGGCGGCGACCGCGTCGAGCACGGCCTCGACGCTCACCACTGCGCACCCCCCAACCCGGGCGGCAGCTGCGGCGCGTTCTGCCGGCGCAGCGTGCAGGCCCTCACGTCGTAGCGGTGCTCGCGCGTCCAATCCGCGGCCGGGAAGATGCGCCGCAGCAGCCGGTAGGCGCCGCGGTGCACGTCCGCGCTCGCCTGCAACGGCAAGCCCGCGGCGTCGACGAGAAAGACGTGCGTGGCAATGCGCGGGCCGCGCGGAAGGTCTTCCATGTAGACGGGCGTGATCAGCACCGCGGCGACACCGGGGGCGATCCGGTCGAGCACGCGGGCGGCGCGCTGGGAGCGGGAACGACGGAGGTTCATGCGGTGACCTCCGAGGTACGGTTGTTCAGCACGACCTGTCCTCTCTTCGTTGGGTGATGGGTCGTCGCCGGGCCGCTCGGGGACCATCCGGGCGGCCCAACTTCGTGTCAGGCAGCGGCAGCTCGCGGCCCCGCCGAGGCCGGCGAGGTCTGCGCCTGCTTGCGCAGGCGGCGTATCTGCATCTCGATCTCGTCGGGGGTGCGGTTGCTGCCGGCCGCGGCGGCGCGCGCTGCCTCTTTGATGGGCAGGGAGTCGCGAGCCCGGCGGGCAGCGTCAACGGCTGCCCGCGCGTTGCGGAACGCCTCTTCGGGGCTGATCGGTGCGCCGGCATTCCTCATCGCGCGCCCCCGAACAGCTCGCCGGCGGTGACGCCGTAGGCGCGCTCGATTCGGGCGAGCGTCGTCGAGCTCGGGCGCGATACGCCATTGCGCAGGCGCCACGCAGTCGCCGGGTTGATCTCCAGCCGGCGGGCGACGGCTGCGTCGGTGGTGTCACCCGCAGCTCTCCAGGCTGCGAGTAGACGCGCGTGGTCGAAGTGCACGGCGTGACCTCCTGTGCCCCGTAGTTCGTTCGTGACGGCACGAACTTAAGGGCATTTGTGCGTGCTGGCAAGCACGTTAAACCGACTGGCTGGATCTTTCTCACGTGACGCAAAACGCGCCGTGGCATATTCGCCTGCGGGTTCGATTGCGGCGTGTAGAGTCCAGGTCACGCCTAGGAGTTAGGGGGATGGCGGTGGCGGGCAGCGTCGTGCGCACGTGTGCGAATCAGTACACCGAGGCGCGTCAAGCGGGTATCTTGCATCCATGCGAAGGACTGAACGCGAACGCACGGAAGCCCGCCGCGAGTCATTTGCGGCCTGGTTCCGACCGAGGCTTATCGAGCTCGGTTACGACCTCTCGGCCCCCCGCGGCGGCGGCATCGGCAAGTTCGCCGCCGACGTCGACATCTCTCACACGATCGTCTCGCACACGCTCGCCGGGAAGAGGATCCCCAGCCCGGAAGTGCTCGCCGCGATGGCGCCCGTACTCCGCGTACCGCTCCCCGAGCTACTCGTGCGCGCCGGCATCCTCACCGAGGAAGAGCTACCCACGAGACAGGGGGCCGCCGAAGGGGGCGCGCCGCCAACGCCCGAACAGTTGGCAGAAATGGCGGGCATTCACGACCCGCAGCTCGTACAACATTTCGTGACGTTCGTTGCAGGGCTACGAGCGCAACAGGCACAGATCAAGCAGGAACGGGGCAACTAGCAAACGGCAGGCAAGAACGGCGAAACGGGAGTCGGGAAAGTCAGCTCACCAGCTGTCCGACACCCCCGGAATACTTGAACCAGGCCCCTGGTTCGCCCCCGGGGCCGGACGCGTCGCCGTTCCGCCGATGGTCAGACCTGCGCCAAACCGCGTAGCTCCCCTCTGTGTCGCAACCGGCAACACGTCCCACACAGCGACAAAGGAACACAGCACAGAAACGGGAGTAAGCGGCGTGCTTCAACCGCACACCATCGGGACAGCAGCAGCAATCGCAGGAGCGCAAATCTCTGCGGCTGTCATGGGGGCCAGAGCCACCACCAAGGGCAAATACAGCCGGCTCGCCAGAGCTGCGCTCATCGCAACTGCCGTTGCCACACCCGCCGTTATCCTCGCCGCCGAACGGAGGCGACTCGAAAAAGCAACACACGCCGCAAAGTGGGCCGGATACCGCATAGCCGCAGCTCACGCCCGACAAGGAACCCTCTACCGCTAACCAAGCCAAGCGGGCACATCGAACGTCATGTGCGGCGCGGGGGCTCCGCATGACCATCCACACCAACCCACCGAAAGACGTGACCACTTGAAACCCCCTTCCCGACGCTAACCGGGCGCTACCGCGGGGGGTAGCGCCCGGCGCTCCCCGGAATGGAGGAACGCACCTTGCACTACGCAACACCCTCCAGGGCGCAGCTCTTGCGCTTCCTGGATGAGATCGAACCGCGCGGCCGAGAAGTGCCGGCCGCATTCCGCGGCATCGACCCAGACGAGCTCGAACCCTTCATCGGCTACATACGGGTGAGCAGCTGGAACGAAGAGAAGATCTCACCCGAGCTACAAAAGACCGCCATCCGCGACTGGGCCCGAACCAACCGAAAGCGCGTCATCGGTTGGATCAGCGATCTTGACGCCACCGGAAGGAACTTCCGGCGCAAGATCATGAAGGGCATTGAGGCCGTCGAGGCGAGGATCGCCGCCGGCATCGGCGTGTGGCGATACAGCCGCTTCGGCCGCAACAGGACCGGCAACGCCATCAACCTAGCCAGGCTCGAAGATGTCGGGGGCCGGCTGGAGTCCGCTACGGAACCTGTCGACGCCGGTACAGCGATCGGCCGATTTCAACGCGGCATGATCCTTGAGCTCTCCGCGTTCGAGTCCGACCGCGCCGGCGAGCAGTGGACGGAAGTCCACGCGCACCGCCTCGGCCTGCTGCTCCCCTCTGCCGGGCGTCCCCGCTTCGGCTACATCTGGCACCCGCGCCGCGTCCCCGACCCCGAGGAGCCCGGAGGCTGGCGCGTACAAAAGGAGTGGTACGAACCAAACACAAAGCTCGCCCCGCTCTTCCCCGAGCTCTACCTCGGGTACATCGACGGAACCGGGTTCATCGACCTCGCCCGGTACCTCAACGATCTCGGGCACCGCACCACCCGCGGCAACCCATGGCGGCAAGACAGCCTGCTGCGCTACATGGACAGCGGATTCCCCGCCGGCCTGCTCCAGGTCCGCGACTCCTGCGACTGCCCCAAGAACAAGAAGAGCTCTTGCCGGCACTGGCGCCACTTCCGCGGAGCACACGACCCAGTGATCAACTGGGAGATCGAACGCGACGCCGAAGAGCTCTGGGCCGAATACCGAGAGAAGCGTGCAAAGGTGGCCAAGATGCCCCCGCGTGCGCGGACAGCCACCTACGACACCACCGGCCTTGTGCGCTGCGCCCTATGTAGGGGAGCAATGACGGGCCACCCGAACGGGAACGGTGCCGTCTACTGGCGGTGCGCAAAGGCGGACGCCGGCGGCGACTGCACCGGAGTCTCCGCAACCTACGGTGACCTGCTAGAGCTCGTGCAAAAGTTCCTCGTCAAGGTCGCGAACGGCATCGACACCGCACCACCGACAGAGGCGCCCGCGCTGCCCCAGCCGGCCGCGCCCGATCCCGCCAAGATGCGCGCCGAGCTCTCCGCCGAGCTCGACAGCATCAAGGCGGCGCTTAAGCGACTCGTCAAGGACTACGCCTTGCACCCTGATCGGTACCCCGACGAGTCGTACGACGAAGCCCGCGGAGAGCTGACGGAAGATCGCGACAAGGTACTCGCGCAGCTCGCCGAGCTCGAAGAGGAAGCGGAACCCGAGGAAGCCTTGCCCATGCAAGAGGACTTCCGCCCCATGGTCGTCGGCGTCCTCCCCGAGTGGGCGACGTTCTCGCCGAAGCACCGCAACGGGATCTTGCAGCAGCTCATGCGGCACATCCTCGTGTCCCCGCGGCCGTCGCGGTATGAAACGCTGGCCCGCGTCGTCCCCATCTTCGAGCGGGAAGAGACAATGTGGACACCCGCCGTTAGGGAGGGTGACCCCGTGCAACCAGGGGGGACGCTAGCCCATGAACCGAGTGCCACTTTGGAAGACATGCCCGACGGCATCGCCTGGAGCATCGCGGACTGAGGCTCTGGAAGGAACGGACCGTCCGGGCCGGGGCCCGGGCAGGCCGCTCCTCAGGTGCCGCGGTAGACGTCGCGCCGGTCGCCCACCTTGACGACGAGGATGATGAGTTCGCCGTCCTCGACCTGGTAGGCGACCCGGTAATTGCCGACCCTCAGCCGATAGAGCCCGGACGGGCCGGCGAGCTTCTTGACGTCGGCGTCCTCGCGGTACGGATCGTCGCCGAGCGCGGTCAGCGCGGCGACGATGCGCATGCCGGCAGGCCGGTCGATGGCCCGAAGTTGCCGCTGGGCTGCCGCGGTGAACCGGAACGCGTACTTCACGCCGCGTCTTCGGTGCGTTCGGCGAAGAGGTCTGCCAGCAGCTCGGCCATCGTCACGGTCGGGCCGCCCTCGGTCAGGACCGCTTCCGCTTCCCGGGCCAGCAGCATGTCGGCCGCCTCTTCCAGGGCGTTGAGGTCCGCGATCGGCACCACGGCCGCCACCGGAACCCCATTGCGGGTGATCACCGTAGGTGTGCCCTGCTCGGCGCGATTGATGTGGTCCGCGAGGTGCGCACGGGCTTCCCGTACGGTCACAGTGCTCTCAGCCATGGAGTTAGTGTACGCGGCACTGTGTACACATGGCAGGGGCTTATGGGTCGGTGACCCTGGGGAAGGGGAGCGGCTCAGGGTGGCAGAGGTTCGGGCAACGGCCTCTGCCGGGAGGTGTTTTGGGCGGGCGGCTCGCCTTCCGGGCGGGATTCGGGGGCGTTCGGCGGGGTTCGTGGGCGCCCCGTGAAAGAAAGTTCGTGAAATCCTTCACATGAAAAAACCTCCTGACGGGCGAACAATCTGACGCTGCGACGCTCATTCGAAGGCTCCAGGGCCCTTCGACCCGGAGAATGCGCGGGTTCCGGCGGCTCGGTCGTGCGCTCCCGCAGGGTGTGGTGGGTCACCCGGATGGCCTACAAGGCCTGATCAACGGGGGTCTCCAACGCCTCACGTACTACGGTGGTTCCGGCCCGCGCTATGGCGTCCGTCACGAAGCCGGCGGAGTGTAGCAGATGCCCCTCGGGTCCTTGTGAAGGGGCTCACGAGCGACCCCCCATCTGGGGGTGGATACTCGATTGCATGAGCACCACGGAGCGTCCCAGGATCCTCGTAGTAGGCGGTGGGTACGTAGGCCTGTACGCAGCTCGGCGCATTCTCAAGAAGATGCGCTACGGCGAGGCGACCGTCACGGTCGTCGACCCGCGGTCGTACATGACCTATCAGCCCTTCCTCCCCGAAGCCGCCGCCGGCAGCATCTCCCCCCGGCACGTCGTCGTCCCGCTGCGACGCGTGCTGCCGAAGGCGGAGGTCCTCACCGGCCGGGTCACCACCATCGATCAGGACCGCAAGGTCGCCACGATCGCCCCGCTGGTCGGCGAGGCGTACGAGCTGCCCTTCGACTACCTGGTGATCGCGCTCGGCGCGGTCTCCCGCACCTTCCCGATCCCCGGCCTCGCCGAGAACGGCATCGGCATGAAGGGCATCGAGGAGGCCATCGGGCTGCGCAACCACGTCCTGGAGCAGCTGGACAAGGCCGACTCCACGACCGACGAAGAGGTCCGCCGCAAGGCGCTGACCTTCGTCTTCGTCGGCGGTGGTTTCGCCGGTGCGGAGACCGTCGGTGAGGTCGAGGACATGGCCCGCGACGCCGCGAAGTACTACAACAACGTGAAGCGCGAGGACATGCGCTTCCTGCTGGTCGACGTCGCCGACAAGATCCTCCCCGAGGTCGGCCCCAAGCTCGGTGCGTACGGCAAGGAGCACCTGGAGTCCCGCGGTGTCGAGGTCTACCTCAAGACCGGCATGGACTCCTGCGTCGACGGCCACGTGAAGCTCAACAACGGCCTCGAGGTCGACTCCAACACCATCGTGTGGACCGCGGGCGTCAAGCCCAACCCGGCGCTGGCCCGCTTCGGCCTGCCGCTCGGCCCGCGCGGTCACGTCGACACCGCCCCGACCCTCCAGGTGCAGGGCACCGACCACATCTGGGCCGCCGGCGACAACGCCCAGGTCCCGGACCTGGTCGGCCGCAAGAACGGCAACGAGAACGCCTGGTGCCCGCCGAACGCGCAGCACGCGCTGCGGCAGGCCAAGGTCCTCGGCGACAACGTGGTCTCCGGCATGCGGGGCTTCCCGCAGAAGGACTACAGCCACGCCAACAAGGGTGCGGTCGCCGGTCTCGGCCTGCACAAGGGCGTCGCGATGATCGTCATGGGCAAGATGAAGATCAAGCTCAAGGGCCGTCTCGCCTGGTACATGCACCGCGCGTACCACGGCATGGCGATGCCGACGTTCAACCGCAAGATCCGGGTCTTCGCCGACTGGACGCTGGCGATGTTCCTCAAGCGCGAGGTGGTCTCGCTCGGCGCCATGGAGAACCCCCGCGAGGAGTTCTACGAGGCGGCCAAGCCGGCCCCCGCACCGGCCGCGGCCGGCTCCGGCGACAAGCCGAAGGCCAAGGCAAGCTGATTCACCGGTCGGGTACGGGAGTACTCCGACCAGCCCGAAGGGCGTCCGCCATCCGTGGGGCGGACGCCCTTCGGCATGTCCGCAAACGTGTCCGCTCTGGCGAAAACCGTCCCGGGTGAGGTTCTCTTACCAGCGAACGGGACTAACGGGACGCCCCGTTGGCGTTTACGTGGTGGGTGAAACTTCTTTGCCCGACTCGTCAACACGGAGGTGTGCGACATGGCCGACGCCGCTGGACGGCTCACCAAGCTCGCCGAGGAGGTGCTGGGAGCCCCGCTCCCGGTGCGCATCCGCGCCTGGGACCGCAGCGAGTCCGGCCCGCCGGGGGCCCCCACGCTCGTCTTCCGCAACCGCCGTGCCCTGCGCCGGCTGCTGTTCAAACCCGGCGAACTCGGCCTGGCCCGGGCCTGGGTGGCCGGCGACATCGACGTCGACGGCGACCTCTACGACGCACTCGACCTCCTCGCCGGACTGCTCTGGGAGCGCGGCACCGACGCCCCCACGCCGCAGCGGGCCGCCGTCCTGCGCGCCCTGGCCCGCCCGGAGATCCGTCACGCCGCCCGCCAAGTGCTGGCCCTGGCCGGCGCGCCGGTCCCGCCCGCACCGCCCGTCGAGGAGGCCCGGCGGCGCCGCGGACCGCTGCACACCCTGCTGCGCGACAAGGAAGCCATCAGCCACCACTACGACGTCGGCAACGACTTCTACGAGCTGGTGCTCGGCCCGTCCATGGTCTACTCCTGCGCCTACTGGGCGGCACCGGACGCGACGCTGGAGGACGCCCAGCGGGACAAGCTCGACCTGATCTGCCGCAAGCTGGCCCTGAAGGAGGACCAGCGGCTGCTGGACGTGGGCTGCGGCTGGGGCTCGATGGTGCTGCACGCGGCCCGCGAGTACGGCGTACGGGCGGTCGGCATCACCCTCTCCGAGGAGCAGGCCACCTACGCGCGCAAGCGGATCGCCGAGGCCGGGCTCGCCGACCGGGTCGAGATCCGGGTGCAGGACTACCGCGAGATCAAGGACGAGCCGTTCGACGCGATCTCCTCGGTCGGGATGGCCGAGCACGTCGGCCGCGCCCGGTACGCGGAGTACGCGGACGCGCTGTTCGCCCTGCTGCGGCCCGGCGGGCGGCTGCTCAACCACCAGATCGCCCGGCGGCCGATGGCGAACGAGGAGGCCTACCGCGTCGACGAGTTCATCGACCGGTACGTCTTCCCGGACGGCGAGCTGGCGCCGGTCGGCCGGACCGTGGCCCAGCTGGAGGAGGCCGGGTTCGAGGTGCGGGACGTGGAGGCGATCCGCGAGCACTACGCGCTGACGCTGCGTTCGTGGGTCGCCAACCTGGAGCGGCACTGGGACGCGGCGGTGCGGCTCACCTCACCCGGCCGGGCGAGGGTGTGGCGGCTCTACATGGCCGCCTCGGCGCTGTCGTTCGAGCGCAACCGGATAGGAGTCAACCAGGTGCTGGCCGTACGGACCCCGGAGCCCGGCGCCTCCGGGGTGCCGCTGCGGGCGCGGACCTGGAGGGGCTGACCCGCCGGGCCGACAGCGCGTGTGCCGGGTCCCCGCGCGGGGGCCCGGCACACGCGCTGTTCCGCGGCTATTCCGCCTTGATCGACGCCAGCATGTTCAGCCGGGCCGCCCGCCGCGCCGGCCAGAGCGCGGCCAGGACACCGACGAGGGCGGCCATCGCGAGGAAGAGCCCCATCCGGCCCCAGGGCAGGACCAGTTCGTACGTGGCCAGCGAACCGGAGATCAGCTCACCGGCCGCCCAGCCGAAGAAGACGCCCAGGCCGATGCCGAGCACCCCGCCGAAGAGCGAGATCACCAGCGACTCCAGGCGCACCATGCGCTTGACGCCGCGGCGGTCCAGGCCGATGGCCCGCAGCATGCCGATCTCCTGGGAGCGTTCGAAGACCGACATCGCCAGGGTGTTGATGACCCCGAGCACCGCGACGATCACGGCCATGGCCAGCAGCCCGTAGAGCATGTTCAGCATCAGGTTGAACATCTTGGCGATGCCGTCGGAGACGTCCTGCTTGTCGGAGACGGAGATCGCCGGGTTCTTGCCGAGCGCCGCGACCAGCGCGTCCTTGGTGGCGTCGGTGGCGCCGTCCGCCGTCTTGACCATCACCTGCATGTCGGTGATCTGCTTCTGGTGCGGGGCCAGCGTGGCGTTGTCCAACAGAACACCGCCCAGCATCTCGTTGCCCTGGTAGACGCCCGAGACGGTCAGCGTGCCCTTCTTGCCGTCCTCGTAGGTCACCGGGAAACGGGAGCCGGGCTTCCAGCCCTTCTCCTTGGCGGTGGCGTCGTCCACGACCACCTTGTCGCCGCGCAGGTCGCCCAGCGCGCCCTGGGTGAAGTCGAGCCGGGTGAGCTTGCCGAAGTCGGGGCCGTGCACGCCGGTCAGGTACTCGATGCCGCCGCCGACCCGGGCCGGGGAGTTGCGCAGCGGACTGATGGCGGTGACCTCGTCCAGGCCGCTCAGCTTCTTCTCGACCTCGGGGGAGAGCGGTGTGCGGCCGGCCATGGAGACGACGTAGTCGGCCTTCAGTGCGTCGGTGGCCATCTTGTCGATGCCCTTCTGCACGCTGCCCGCGATCACCGTCATCCCGGTGATCAGGGTCAGCCCGACCATCAGCGCGGACGCCGTGGCGGCCGTACGGCGCGGGTTGCGGACCGCGTTCTGCCGGGCCAGGGAGCCGGAGATCCCGAAGGCGCGCAGTACGGGCGCGGCCAGCGCGATCAGCGGGCGGGACAGCAGCGGCGTCAGGATGAACACGCCGATCAGCAGCAGCACCGCACCGCTGGCCATGACGGCCTTGCCGTCGGACATCCCGGTGGCGACCAGTACCCCGGCCGCACCGGCGCCCGCGAACAGCGCACCGAGGATGTTGCGGACCACCAGCGACTTGGTGGTGGCGGTGGCGTGCACGCTGTTCATCGCGGCGACCGGCGGGATCTTCGCGGCCCGCCGGCCGGGCAGCCAGGCGGCCAGGACGGTGATGACGATGCCGACCAGCAGCGAGGTTCCGACCGTCGTCGGCGAGACCACCAGGGGCCCGTCGGGGACGGTGGCGCCGGTGCTGCTCATCAGGGCGCGCAGGCCGGCGCCGATGCCGACACCGGCGGCCAGACCGGTGACCGCGGCGACCGCGCCGACCACGAACGCCTCGATCAGCACCGAGCGGGTGACCTGGCGGCGGCTGGCGCCGACCGCCCGCAGCAGGGCCAGTTCCTTGGTGCGCTGGGCGACCAGCATGGTGAAGGTGTTGGCGATGATGAAGACGCCGACGAAGAGCGCGATACCGGCGAACACCAGCAGGCCGGTCTTCATGCCGTCCATGCGCTGGGCGATCGACTTGGCCTGCTCGTCGGCGAGTTGACGGCCGGTGGTGGCCTCCGCGCCGTCCTTGGGCAGCACCTTGTCGACCGCGGCCTTCAGGGCCGTCTGGGAGGTGCCCGGTGCGGCGGTGACGTCGATCTCGCTGAACGTGCCGGGGGCGGCGAACAGCTTCTGGGCGGTCGGGGTGTCGAACAGCGCCAGGCTGCCGCCGGCCGCCACGGTCCCGTCGTCGGTGGTGAAGACGCCGGTCAGCTTCTGCTCACGGACCGGCCCGTCGACGGAGATCCGGACGGTGTCGCCGACCTTGTAGCCGGCCTTGTCCGCGGTGCGCGCGTCCAGGGCGAACTCGTGCGGGCCCTTGGGGGCGGTGCCGTCGCGCAGCGGGTAGCGGGCGTCGGTGCCGTCCTTGCCGGGGAAGTAGTTGCCGCCGAGGGTGGAGAAGCCGTCCCCGAGCAGCTCGCCCTTCTTGTCGGCGATGGCGGTGAAGCCGGAGACGGTGCCGGTGGCGGAGGCCGCGCCGGGCACCCGGGCGGCCGCGTCGAGCAGCTTCCGGTCGAGCCGCGGGGTCCGGCCGGGCGCGCCCTGGTGGTCGCCCGCGGACCGCGGGTGGACGGCGACGTCGACGCGGTCGAAGCCCTTCTGGGAGCTGGCCTGGAACGCGTCGGAGATGGTCGAGGTGAAGACCAGGGTGCCGGAGACGAAGGCCACGCCGAGCATCACGGCGAGGACGGTCATCAGCAGCCGGGCCTTGTGCGCAAGCACGTTGCGCAAGGCGGTACGGAACATGAGTGGGTCAGTCCTGGAGGAGAGGTCCGGGAGGTCCGGGGTGCGGGTGGCGGCTGCTGCGGATCAACTCGTGCGGCCCTTGGCGTCGAAGCCGGGGGTCTGGGGGGCACCCCCGGAAAAACGCAGCATTCGTTCGAGGACCAGGTCGGCGGTCGGGTTCGGCATGTCGTCGACGATCCGGCCGTCGGCGAGGAAGACCACGCGGTCCGCGTAGGAGGCGGCGACCGGGTCGTGGGTGACCATCACCACGGTCTGGCCCAGCTCGCGCACGGAGTTGCGCAGGAAGCCCAGCACCTCGGCGCCGGAGCGCGAGTCGAGGTTCCCGGTGGGCTCGTCGGCGAAGATGATCTCGGGCCGGGAGGCGAGCGCGCGGGCGACCGCGACCCGTTGCTGCTGGCCGCCGGAGAGCTGGCTGGGGCGGTGCTTGAGGCGGCCGGCCAGGCCGACGGTCTCCACCACGCGGTCCAGCCAGGCGCGGTCCGGCTTACGGCCCGCGATGTCCATGGGCAGGGTGATGTTCTCCAGTGCGTTCAGGGTCGGCAGCAGGTTGAACGCCTGGAACACGAAGCCGATCTTGTCGCGGCGCAGCTGGGTGAGCTTCTTGTCCTTGAGGCCGGTCAGTTCGACGTCGCCTATCCGGGCGGAGCCGCCGGAGATCGAGTCCAGCCCGGCCATGCAGTGCATCAGGGTGGATTTGCCGGACCCCGAGGGGCCCATGATCGCGGTGAACTGCGCCTGCCGGAAGTCGACGGAGACCGCGTCCAGGGCGACCACCTGGGTCTCGCCCTGGCCGTAGACCTTGGTCAGATCCGTGGCGCGGGCGGCCACCGCGGTGGTGCGGCCGGCGGTCGGGACACCGGAGTGGGTGGTGGTCACGGGAACGAGCTCCTGTCGGGACGGGGACCATCTGGGCCGCGCGCGGCCGGGAGGCACGCACCGCGGACGTCATGCGGACGCTTTCCATCGTGGGTCAGCGCAAGGGGGGAGGACGTCAACCCCTGTGACCGTCCTTGACCACCCCTGGGCAGTACCCGCCCGCCGTCCGGTCATCCCAGAGGAGGAGACGAACCCTGAGGCGGGGGCGGCGTACCGGGCGGCGCGAGGGGCGTCCCCGGCCGGGTGACGGGGGTGGCGGGCAGGCGTCGAGTTTCCGTCAATTCGGGTACTGATTTGCGCCGCGGCGGGGCGTGGCAATGGGAGGTGCCAGGCATGTGCCCACGGCCTGTACCCAGCGCTGATGCACCCTCAGTTGCCAATAAAATAAGACAACCTCGGGATGAGCGGCCGATCTGCGTCGTGCGCTGCGGGCTACGCTCGTGCTGCCCTCTTTGGGGTGGCATGGGGGATCCCCAAGCCCGGATGGTGGAATGCAGACACGGCGAGCTTAAACCTCGCTGGCCTACGGGCCGTGCCGGTTCAAGTCCGGCTCCGGGCACTCCGCACGTGACCAAGGCGGGGTTCGAAGTCGGGTGCTTACCTGAATTTTCAACGAGAAGGGCCGCCGGGGCAAGCCGGCGGCCCTCGTGCTTTGTTCGGCGGGCTCAGCGCTCCAGG
Organism: Streptomyces sp. NPDC048197; assembly: GCF_043202395.1. NCBI lineage: Bacteria > Bacillati > Actinomycetota > Actinomycetes > Kitasatosporales > Streptomycetaceae > Streptomyces > Streptomyces sp. NPDC048197. The sequence goes on along the minus strand of NZ_JBIDAJ010000031.1, from coordinate 32,264 downwards.
AGAGCGAAGAGGTTCTCCCAGCGCCCGACAATCTCGTCGGTGGAGAACCGCTGGATGTTCTCCCGGGCGGCTTCGCCCATCGCGTCCCGGAGCTCCTGGTCGGACATCAGGGTGTCGAGATGCCGGGCGAATTCGGTGATATTGCCCGGCGGAGCGAGGAAACCGTCCTCGCCGTCCGTGATGATCTCGTGGACGCCCGGCGCCACATCGAACGCCACACACGGCACGGCCGTCGCCATCGCCTCCATCGGCGCCAGCGGAAAGCCCTCACCCCGCGAGCTGAGCGCGAACACCGCACTCTCCCGCAACGCCCCCGGAACGTCGGAGGTACGCCCCATCCACTCGACGGACGAGGTCACCCCCAACTCCGCCGCCAGCTTGCGCAGCGCCTCGGCCTCCTCACCGGTCCCATAGATCCGCAGCGTCCAGTCCGGATGCTCCGGGGCGACCTGCGCCCACGCCTCCAGCAGAAGGTCGACGCCCTTCTCCTCGTGCAGCCGGCCGATGCTGACCACGCACTTGCGGGAGCGGTCCGACGGGACGTCGGGGAAGAACGGCAAGGGGTTGGGCATGAAGCCGACGTTGTCCATCCGCTGACGGATCCAGCGGTCGGCGTCCTCGCGGGTGAGCGTCAGCATCCGGTCGACGTCCGCGTAAAACCGCTTGACCCGGCCGAAGCGGGAGGACTTGCGGCAGGTCTCGAACGACTCATGGCTCATTCCGACCACCGTCAGTCCGGCGGTGTCGGCCAGCGCGACCCACTCCATCGCCCACACCTGGGTGACGATCACCACCCCGCCCGGCTTCGCCGCCCGGAACAGCGCGCTCATCTTCGCCGCCTGCTCCCGCATCCCGGCCTCCCGGGCGGCCCGGCGGCGCTGCTCGGCGACGTTCAGCCGGTCCTTCAGCCCGCGCACCGGACGGACCGTCGGCGGGTGGTCGCGGTACAGCGTGGTGGCCTTGAACGGCACGTCGTCGGCCAGCTCATGGGCGCGTCCCTCGGGCGCCGGCACGATACCGATGAGGTGCACCCGGTGGCCCCGCTCGCTGAACAGGCGCGCCATCTGGTGCGACCAACTCGTGATGCCGCCCATCTCGTTGACGCTGTTGGAGACGAAGAAGATGTCCCGCGGCCCGGCTGCGTACGACTTGGTCATCAACGGCTCCACTGCGCAAAGAACTGATCGACAATGCTCCGGGCGGCGTCGCCCCGGTCGTATTCCCCGAACTTGGCGACGAATTCCGCGCGCTTGCGGGCGTATTCCAGCGACTGCGTCTCGAACGACTTGACCGTCTCGTGGAAATCGTCCTCGGTACGGACCACCGGGCCCGGCGCATGCGCCAGCAGATCGAAGTAGGTGCCCCGGCCCTCGTGGACGTATTCGTCGTAGTCGTAGGTGAAGAACACCAACGGCCGGTCCAGCAGCGCGTAGTCGAACATCACCGACGAATAGTCGGTGATCAGCCCGTCGGCCAGCGCCAGCAGCGGCGTCACGTCATGACGCGCCGACACGTCGATGACCCGGCCCTGCACCGTCGGGGGCAGCACCACGTGATTGAGATAGTGCGAGCGCACCAGCAGGACGTAGCGGTCGCCGAACTGCTCCGCGAACCGCTCGACGTCGAAGGGCAATTCGAAGCGCCCGTGCCGGCCGCCCGCCTTGCGGAACGTCGGCGCGTACAGCAGCACGGTCTTGTCCTCGGGAATCCCCAACTCCGCGGCCAGCGGCCCGCGTTCCCGCCGCCCCAGCTCCTCCTCGCGCTGCCGGGCGCGCACCAGCGCGTCGTTGCGCGGGTACCCGACCCGCAGCAGCGTCTTCTCCTTGAGCCGGAACGCCCTGGCCAGGGTGTGCACATCGTGCTCGGAACGGACCAGGAAGCGGTCGAAGCGGTCCAGCGAACCCTGCTGCTCCTCCTGCTGCTGCCTGGTCTGCGCCTTGAGGGCGGGCTGGTCGAAGCCCATCTTCTTCAGCGCCGAGCCGTGCCAGGTCTGGAGGTACGTGGTCTCCGGGCGCTTGGTGAGCTTGAGCGGGTAGCTCTGGTTGTCCACCCAGAACTCCGCCTGCGCCAGCGCCTTGAGGTACGGCAGCGACCAGCGCTTGACCAGCGTGACGCCCTTCGGGAAGTCCTTCGGCGAGCCGGCGTACGACCAGATCGCCTCGAACTCCAGGCCCTGCCGGCGCATCTCCTCGTAGATCGCCCGCGGACTGTCGCTGTACTGCTTGCCCAGGTGGCTCTCGAAGACCACCGTGCGCTTCTTGACGGGCAGCCGGCAGAACACCTCGTGGTACACGCGCAGCTTGTTGTCGCCGGAGACGACCTTCTTGCGCAGCGCCTTCGCCTTGCGGTAGCCGGTCTTGGCGAGCGTGCCCGGCTTCCCGTGCACCCCGCGGGTGATCAGCTCCTGCATCCGCTCGGCGCTCGCACCCTCGCTGACCAGCCGGAACGCCAGATGCCCCTTGGCCGAGGCATGCGGCTGCAGACGGTCCGCGACCATCCGCGTCAGCCGCGGCCGGACCGGCAGCGACCCGGTCAGCTCGGTGTCGGCGACGGTCAGCCGGGTCGTGGTCCGCACCCCGTCCACGTCCAGCCGCAGCCGTACGTCCCAGATGGAATCGACGATCCCCAGTGGACGCAGCCCGGCGGTGAGGTCCACGGTGGCCGCCCAGTGGATCGCGTCACCCTCGTGGCGCAGCTCCCCGACCGGGAAGCGGAAGGACTGCAGGCTGCGCCGCCGGGCGCTGAACTCCAGCTCGCCGGTCAGCCGCGCACCGGGCGGGACGACCCCCAGCGGGTTGGTGATCCGCCCCGCCAGGGAGACGGTCCGGCCGGAGTCCCGGTAACGGGTGAGCTGGTTGCGCAGGAACAGCTGGTTGACCGGCTTCTCGTGGTAGCCGATGTCGGTGACGTCCAGTACGGAGCGGCCGAAGGCGTCGTCGAAGTGGCCCCCGCACCAGTAGATCCGGCCGTCGTGCTCGGCCAGCGGCGAGGAGACCTTGTCGCGGTTGATCAGCGTGTCCACGGCCGGGATCAGGTTGTCCCAGTCACCCCGCTGGAGCAGGTACGCGCAGATCGCCTGGATGGCCGGAACCCGCTCGTACGCCTCAGGGGCGATGCCGGCGAGGTATTCCCGGGAGAGCTCGGCGAACTCGCGGCGGTACGACTCGTCCCGGAACGGCAGATCACGCAGATGCAGCACCAGGTCGTGCTTGAGGAATTTGACGTCCTTGGCGAGCTTCATCTCGGTCAGCCCGCGCTCGGCCAGCAATGCGTCGATGCGCCGGTGGATCTCCAGCCGGTGCGCATAGTTCGTCATTTCGTGCCGCCGGTTCGTCACCGATTTCACGGCGGCCCGCTCGAATACGTGCCAGTAATACACCTGATTGGGAATCAGTGTGATGCGCTTCGCCGCGAGATAGGCATCGGCGATGAACATCAGGTCCTCGTAGAACATGCCCTTCGGGAATCGCAGGTCATGTTCGATGAGGAAATCGCGGCGATAGCACTTGTTGGTGGAGAGGGTGTCCCAGACGAAAAGGTCCGGCAATTCCGTGACCGACTCCAGCGTCCGGGTCGTGGCATACAGCCAGGAATACCATTCGTCCCGCTTCTGATTGCGGGTGTCCTTGTGCAGCCGGACGCACAGACCGGAAACGATGTCCGAGCCGGTTTCCTCGGCGGCCTCCAGCATGTTCCGGCAGGCATTGACCTCCAGGACGTCGTCGCTGTCCAGGAACATGACGTAACGGCCGCGGGTGTGCTGAATGCCGGCATTGCGCGGCTCGCCGCCCGCCCCGCTGTTCTCCGGCAGCTGGAAGGCTCTGACCCGCTCCGGGTGCGTGGCGGCGAGCTGCTGCGCCACTTCGAAGGAACGGTCGGTGCTGCAGTCGTCGACGATCACCACCTCGACATCCCGGAGCGTTTGGTCCAGTACGGACTGGACCGCGGTCGGCAACCGGTCGGCGTCGTTGTAGACGATGACGACTACGGAGACGTCAGGCACAGGGACCTCAACCTCTTTCGCTGCTGTTTGCCGCCAGAATAGCCCCGTCTGTCCCCCCGATTACCACCAATCGCGCCCATGGCACTACACACAGTGAGCAGCCGGGGCGTGGGGAAGGGGCGTTCCGGCGTACGGATCATGACCAGGTGTCATCTCCGCCGATCCGCCCGGCAGGGCACTTCCGGCCGGAAGGAAAGACGGCCGCTCCGGTGAATCGGTTGCCTGCTCGGATGTGACGTCCGTTGCGCCCGGGTTCATGGATCGGTGGCGGCTTCCGGGCACCTCCACGGCCTCCCGCACGTCCTCCTCCTGGAGGACGTGAAGCGCCGGGTACGGGGAAAGATCCTGCCCAAGAACGAGCGACGTGTCTTTGCCAAGCCATTACGCTTGCCGTCAAGGCCGCGCAGGGCGGCCATGGAGGAGTGAGATGAGGAGCAGCAACCCGGTCTTCTCGCGACGGGGGTTCAGCCGCGACACCGGCTACGCGGGCTTCAACGCGCAGGCCGGGGGCCCCACCGCGAACCCGTACGCCGGCACCAACCCCTACGCACAGGGCGGCAACCCCTACGCGCAGGTCCCCACCGACCCGTACGCCCAGGGTCAGCCCGTCACCCAGGCACCGCCGCAGTACGCGCCGCAGACCCGGCCGATGACGATGGACGACGTCGTCACGCGCACGGGCCTGACGCTCGGCACGGTCATCGCCGGTGCCACCGTCGGCTGGCTGTTCCTGACCCAGAACCTCGGCTTCGCCGTCGGCGCGGGTCTGGTCGCGATGGTGCTGGGCTTCGTCCAGTCCTTCAAGCGCAGGCCGTCGCCCGCGCTGATCCTCGCGTACGCGGCCCTGGAGGGCGTCTTCCTCGGCGCGCTCAGCGGCTTCCTCAACGGCCTGCCGAAGATGGCCGGCGCCCCCATGCAGGCGGTGCTGGGCACGATGGCGGTGTTCGTCACCATGCTGATCGCCTACAAGACGCGGATCGTCCGGGTCACCGCCCGCTTCACCCGCTTCGTACTGATCGCGGCGATGGGCTTCGTCCTGCTGTCGCTGGTCAACGTGCTCTTCATGGTCTTCGGCGGCGGGGACGGCCTCGGCTTCCGCAGCGGCGGCCTGGGCATCCTCTTCGGCATCGTCGGCGTGGTGCTCGGCGCGCTCTTCCTCGCCCTGGACTTCAAGCAGGTCGAGGACGGCATCGCCTACGGCGCGCCGCGCGAGGAGTCCTGGCTGGCGGCGTTCGGCCTGACCCTGACGCTGGTCTGGATCTACATGGAGATGCTCCGGCTGATCTCCATCCTCCGGGGCGACTGACCGGACCCCGCCGCATAAGCAGCTCCGTGAGCTGCGTGAGCGGCACCGTGACGAAGGGCCCGCAGGCAGCAGCCTGCGGGCCCTTCGGGGTTGAGGACGGCGCCTCATCGCGGATCAGAACTTCCGCGCGGCGCGCCTGAGGTCGTGTTCGTGAACGATCGCCTTGGCGTGCCCGTGGGCGAGGTTGTGCTCGCCACGGAGCCAGCTGACCTTTTCGTCGAAGCGGAAGAGAGCGGGGCCTTCGTCAACGGTGCGGAGCCATTCGGAGATTTCCCGGCCCGTGCACTCGGGGATGCGGGAGAGCATGTTCCGGTGGGTCTCTTCGGAGAAGAGCTGAGACATCGGCGCCTCCGGACGCGGTCGATGCTGGTTCTTCAGCACACCGTGCCTGAGGCTTCCGCCGTTGGCAACCACCCGGGAGTGGCGCATAGGCTCACGACGTGCTTGACGTGACCCCTTTGCAGACCGCGGTGGACGCCCTCGCCGACCGCCTCCGAGCGCTGCCGCAGAGCCGGCTCAGCCAGGGCGCGGCGGCCGAGGGGCTCGCGCTGGCACGGGAGTTGGCGACCCGTGCGCAGCTGATCGAACGGCCCACGGAGCCGCCCCGCCCGTTCCCGGACGCCGGGATGTTCGCGGTCGGCGACCAGCTCGCGGTGGCCGGGCACGACCTCGTCGAGGCACTACGGTCCGCGGCCGCCGGCCCGGCCGGCACCGGACCCGACCCTGACGCGAAAGTGGCCCCCGCCGAAGAACTGGCGAAGGCCGTGCGATGCGTACGGGCGACAGCGGAACGCTGCTAGGAGCGGCTGCTTGCCGGCGAGGAGTCCGGTGGGTGGACCTTGGGGCCCGGGACGGGGGCGGCCCCTAGGGGGTGGTCGAACGGATTCCCTAGGGGGTGCGTGGGCCCCCTGCGGGGCCACAACGTGGCGGGGGCGGGGCGTATTCCGGACGTGATGGCGCGGGCGGCATTCCGGTCAGAATTTCGGCCACGACCGCGGCGGAACGGCGGCCACCGGCTCGGGCGGAACGGTGAGCAGAGGTCCGGGCGGAACTGTGAGCAGAGGTCCGGGCGGAACTGTGAGCAGAGGTCCGGGCGGAACCACGCTCGGAACCTCGCGCGGAACGGCGGTCGGCGCCTCCGGGGGAGAACGGCCGTCAGAGCGAGGCGATGACGCGGTCGGCGAGGATGTAGACGCTGTCCTCGCGGGTCTCGCCCCAGGAGAAGGTCAGGGCGTACGCGCCGGAGATGCCGGAGCCGCCCAGCAGCACCGGGGTGCGCCCGGCGTGCAGCGCGTCCGCGACCCGGTCCGCGGCCTCGCGCTGGCCGGGGGTCAGACAGAGCGTGGTGCCGTCGGCGAAGACGTACACGTCCAGGGTGCCCAGCGGGCCCGGGCGGACGTCCGCGACCGCGGTGGCCTCCCGCGCCAGCTCCTCCAGCCGTGCCACGGTGCGCTCGTAGTCGCTGATCACCGGGGACGGTGAGAAGTCCGGGTGCGAGGGGTGCCGGCGGCGGGCGGCGGCCAGTTCGGCGGACTCGGTGCCCTCGACGGGCTCCAACTCCGGCGCGTCCAGGGCCTCCAGCGCCTCCACGGACTCCAGGGTGTCCATCGCCTCCAGTGCGTCCGGTCCCAGCAGCGGCTCCAGGCCGGCCAGGTCCGCCTGGCGGGGCACGAACGGCTGGAGGTCGAACCGCTCGGAGTCCGGCCGCCCGTCGCGGGTCAGCCGGCCCTCGCGGCCGTCCAGCGGGCCGTCGTCGCCGAGGCCGAGCAAGGAGGGGGCGTCCGCGGCGTCCCTGGCCTCCTGCGCGGCCCAGAACGCCCGGGCCTCGGCCAGTTCGCGCTCGCGCTCCTCGGCGAGCGCGTCGGCGACGGCGGCGCGTATGTCCGCGAGCGGGGTCGCCTCGGCCGGGCCGGTGCGGGCGGCGGGGATGGTCGCGGCGGCAGCCTCGGCCGCCTCCGCGCGCGCCGCGGCGTCCCGGCGGGCGGCGACGAGCTCACCGTGCAGCTCGGAGAGCTGGCGGCGCAGCGCACGGGCGGTGCCCAGCGCGACGGCGCCCAGCGCCACGGCGACGGCCGCGGCCCCGAGCAGGACGAGGGTGGTGACGCTCATGCGCCGACCTCCACTTCGTTCGGCGGCCCACTTCCCACGGGCCGTGCATCGGTACATGGACTTCCCCCGGCCGTCGGCCGGGGCGACCCCCTTGATGCGCCGCTCACGGAGGTCACCAATGGTGGCGGCTCGCTCACCGGCGTACTCCCGTTAGCAGAATGTTCTCCGACTTCCTACATCAGCCTGCCGGGGGTCGGCGACCGCTCACAGGGCGCTATGTCCCGAAATGCTAGGGCCCATGGGCCTCCTGTGGTGCGGTGAACCCATGCTGACCTGCAACGACGCTTCTCCCCCAGGACGTTCATCACAATCCTGGGGGAGATTGGGTCGCGATCTTGTTAACGAGTGAGGCAGGTCACGCGCCGTCGCCGCCCGTGTCCGTACAACAGCGAAGGGTGTGCGCGGGGCGGGAGTTGGTCCGTTCCGCCTCGCACACACCCTCAAGGACTTCCGAGGAGACCCTCAGGTCAACTCGTCAGCTCAGCCGCACGTGCCCGTGGTCGCGCTGAACTTCGCTTCCGCTTCGCTACAGCTCAGCTCAGCCGCACGTGCTCATGGTCGCGCTGAACTTCGCTTCCGCTTCGCTGCAGCTCAGCTCAGCCGCTCGATGACCATCGCCATGCCCTGGCCGCCGCCCACGCACATGGTCTCCAGGCCGAACTGCTTGTCGTGCCACTGGAGGGAGTTGATGAGCGTGGTGGTGATGCGGGCGCCGGTCATGCCGAAGGGGTGGCCGACGGCGATCGCGCCGCCGTTGACGTTCAGCTTGTCCAGCGGGATGTCCAGGTCGCGGTAGGACGGGATCACCTGGGCGGCGAACGCCTCGTTGATCTCGACCAGGTCGATGTCGGAGATCGTGAGGCCGGCGCGGCGGAGCGCCTGCTTGCTGGCCTCGACCGGGCCGTAGCCCATGATCTCGGGGGACAGGCCCGAGACGCCGGTGGAGACGATCCGGGCGAGCGGAGTCAGGCCCAGCTCGCGGGCCTTGGTGTCGGACATGATGACCAGCGCCGCGGCACCGTCGTTGAGCGGGCAGCAGTTGCCGGCCGTCACCAGGCCGTCGGGGCGGAAGACCGGCTTGAGGCCCTGCACGCCCTCCAGCGTGACGCCGGCGCGCGGGCCGTCGTCCTGCGAGACGACCGTGCCGTCGGGCAGCGTCACCGGGGTGATCTCCCGCTCCCAGAAGCCGTCCTTGATCGCCTTCTCGGCGAGGTTCTGCGACCGGACGCCGAACTCGTCCATGTCCTGGCGGGTGACGCCCTTGAGGCGGGCGAGGTTCTCCGCGGTCTGGCCCATCGCGATGTACGCGTCCGGGACCAGGCCGTCCTCGCGCGGGTCGTGCCAGTCGGCGCCCTCCTGCTCGGCGCGCGCGGCCGTACGGGCCTCGGCGTCGGCGAAGAGCGGGTTGTGGGTGTCGGGCAGGCCGTCGGAGGTGCCCTTCACGCTGCGCGAGACCGTCTCCACGCCGGCCGAGATGAAGACGTCGCCCTCGCCGGCCTTGATGGCGTGCAGCGCCATCCGCGTCGTCTGGAGCGACGAGGAACAGTAACGGGTGACGGTGCAGCCCGGGAGGTGGTCCATCCCCATCTGGACGGCCACGATGCGGCCGAGGTTGTGGCCCTGCTCGCCACCGGGGAGGCCGCAGCCCAGCATCAGGTCGTCGATGTCCTTGGGGTCCAGCTCGGGGACCTTGGCCAGGGCGGTCTCGATGATCTTCGCGGTCAGGTCGTCCGGGCGCAGGTCCTTCAGCGAGCCCTTGAAGGCGCGGCCGATCGGGGAGCGGGCGGCTGAGACGATCACGGCTTCGGGCATCACGGCTCCAGGAAATCAAGTGGCGCCCTGCGCCTCGTTGAGGGGCGGTGGTCGGGCGACGGGCGGGAGAAGGTGCTGGACTGTGAGGGAAGTTACCTGCACGTACTGCTGAGGTCACGGGGTGCGGGTTGTGATGCGGACCTCTTTTCTAAGCGAGCGCTTATGGAACGGCAAGGGGCCGCCGGGTATTCCCCGCGGCCCCCTGCCCGTTCGGCGAACTGCGGGCCCCTCAGCGCGGCACCGACGGCCGGTCCGCCGACTCCTCCGCGTCCGGCAGCTGGCGCCGCCGACGGTGCTTGAGCAGCGCCCAGGGCGCGCGGGAGGCGGTGACCTCCGTACCGCCCTCGGAAGCCGCCTCGGCGGCCGCCTGCTCGACCGGCAGGATGCCCTCGCCCCGGGCGGGCTCCGGCCGCTCCTCGTCCGGCCACAGGCCCAGCGCGGCGCACAGCGTCGGCAGCACGGCCATCGCGGCGGTGGCGTACCCCTCCGCCGACGGGTGGTAGTTGTCCGGCCCGAACAGCTCCCGCGGATGCGCCTCGAACTCGGGGCCCAGCAGGTCGCCCAGCGAGACCGTACGGCCGCCGCTCTCGACCGCCCCGATCGTCTGCGCGGCCGCGAGCTGCCGGGAGAGCCGCCGGGCCACCCACCGCAACGGCTGGTAGACCGGCTCGATCGTGCCCAGATCCGGGCAGGTGCCCACCACCACCTCGCAGCCCGCGGCACGCAGCCGCCGGACCGCCTCCGCAAGGTGGCGGACCGACTGCGCGGGCGGCATCCGGTGGGTGACGTCGTTCGCCCCGATCATGATCACGCAGACGTCGGGGGTCTGCGCGCCGTCCGCGAGCATCAGCTCCACCTGGCGCGCCAGATCGTCCGACTGCGCCCCGGGCAGCGCCACGTTGCGGAAGTCCACGGGGAGTTCGGCGACCGCGGCGAGGCCGGAGGCGAGCAGCGCGCCCGGGGTCTGCGAGACGCGGTGCACGCCCTGGCCGGCGGCGGTGGAGTCGCCGAGGAAGCCCAGGCGGAGCGGCGGGCGGTCGGTGCGGTGGGCGAAGGCGGCGCCGTAGCGGCCGTCCGCGCACGGCGGGATGTCGCTGGAGCCGCCGACCGTGCGGCGGGCCAGCCGGACCTCGGTCAGCAGCACACCGACGGTGGCGACGCCGAGCAGCCCGACGCCGCCGCCGCCGACCGCGGCGGCGGTCGCGATCCGCCGTGCCACCCTCGCCCTGGACATCGTCATCGGCATGGGCCGGGCACCTCCCCGTGCAGTGCGGGGCGCGCCGGACCCGGGGCCGGCGCGCTCTTGAATCGACAAGAACTCCTACAACAGGGTGTTGCCCGTTCCCGCACGGAACGCAACGCGTCCTCCCTCCGCGCCACCCGGGCAATAGGCTGGCGGCACGGGCGCAGGAGAGCGTGCCCCCGACCGCGGAGACCACCGTGCAGTTTTACGATTCGATGATTGAGCTCGTCGGCAACACCCCGCTCGTGCGGCTCAACAACGTGACCAAGGGCATCCAGGCCACCGTCCTGGCGAAGGTCGAGTACTTCAACCCCGGCGGTTCGGTGAAGGACCGGATCGCCGTGCGGATGATCGAGGCCGCCGAGCAGTCGGGTGAGCTGCAGCCGGGCGGCACGATCGTCGAGCCGACCTCCGGGAACACCGGGGTGGGCCTGGCGATCGTGGCCCAGCAAAAGGGTTACAAGTGCATCTTCGTCTGCCCGGACAAGGTGTCCACGGACAAGATCAACGTGCTCCGGGCGTACGGCGCCGAGGTCGTGGTCTGCCCGACCGCGGTGGACCCCGAGCACCCGGACTCGTACTACAACGTCTCGGACCGGCTGGTGCGCGAGACGCCGGGCGCCTGGAAGCCCGACCAGTACAGCAACCCGAACAACCCGCGCTCCCACTACGAGACCACCGGTCCGGAGCTGTGGGCCCAGACGGACGGCCGGCTCACGCACTTCGTGGCGGGCGTCGGCACCGGCGGCACGATCAGCGGCACCGGCCGCTACCTCAAGGACGCCAGCGAGGGCCGGGTCAAGGTCATCGGTGCCGACCCGGAGGGCTCGGTGTACAGCGGCGGCTCCGGGCGCCCGTACCTGATCGAGGGCGTCGGCGAGGACTTCTGGCCGACCGCGTACGACCGCACGGTCGCCGACGAGATCGTCGCGGTGTCGGACAAGGACGCCTTCCAGATGACCCGGCGGCTGGCCAAGGAGGAGGGCCTGCTGGTCGGCGGCTCCTGCGGCATGGCCGTGGTCGCCGCGCTGGAGGTCGCCTCCCGGCTCGGACCGGACGACGTGGTCGTCGTCCTGCTGCCGGACAGCGGCCGCGGCTACCTCTCCAAGATCTTCAACGACGAGTGGATGGCCGACTACGGCTTCCTGGAGGAGGGCGGCACCGCCGCCCGGGTCGTCGACGTCCTGGAGCACAAGGAGGGCGCGCTGCCCTCGCTGGTCCACATGCACCCGGAGGAGACCGTCGGCGAGGCGATCGACGTGCTGCGCGAGTACGGCGTCTCGCAGATGCCGATCGTCAAGCCGGGCGCCGGCCACCCGGACGTGATGGCCGCCGAGGTCGTCGGCTCCGTCGTCGAACGGGAGCTGCTGGACGCGCTGTTCACCCAGCGGGCGTCGCTGACCGACCCGCTGGAGAAGCACATGTGCCCGCCGCTTCCGCAGGTCGGCTCCGGTGAGTCGGTCTCCGACCTGATGGCCGTCCTGGAGAGCGCCGACGCGGCGATCGTCCTCGTCGAGGGCAAGCCGAAGGGCGTGGTCAGCCGGCAGGACCTGCTGGCCTTCCTGGCCCGCGAGGCCGGCAAGTAGCACCGCCCGCGGCGGCCGTCCCCGAGGGCGGCCGCCGCGTCACGCCGTACCCGTCGCGGCGTCAAGTCGCCGTCAGGAAACGCTCCGTCGGCGCAAGGTGTACGTATGCGTCATGTGCTGGCAGCACGCGCTTAACACTCGTCCGGCACATTGATGTGCACGGCGATACGGACCTCCGGAGCGGCTCCCGGACCTCCCAGATCGCCACCCGGACGCGACGGCCGGCCCTGACCCGGATCGCGTCCCTGGCGGGGACCGCCGTCGTCCCGCCCCCGGCCCGTCCGGGGTGCGGCGGTCCCCGCCACAACTCCCTCACCGGGCTCGGTCCCACTCCCCGTCACGCTGCTCCCCGCGCTCGCCCAGAAGCAGCTTCCGCACGCCGACGCTGTGCACGGCGTTGACGCCGACGATGCCGGCCCAGCACACGATCAGGCCCGGGATCCCGGCGTTGACCACGCCGATCGCGGTCAGCGGGACGGCCAGCACCAGGGAGAGGGCGGCTACCCCGAACCGCTCCCAGAAGCCGCGTCCGACGCCCTCGGGGCGCGGCGGGCGGCCGCCGCGCGCCACCTGGACCTGCTGCTCGGCGAGCTGCCGCCGCACCCTGCGGTCGACGGTGTGGTCCAGCTTCTCCAGGAAGGACTCCACCAGCTCCGCCTCGTACTCGGGCCCGAGCTCCTTGCGCGTCTGGAGCGTCGCGTCGAGTTCCTTGCGCAGATCGGGGTCGTGTGTCGCCATGGTGCGAGCGTACGGACCGCTGGATGGCGGCACGGTAGGGCTAACCCCCGGATCCGGCCGGGCTCTGCCGCCCCTGCCCGCCCGGTGCCGCTTCGGGGTGCGGAACGGCTGCGGCGCCGCGGCGGGCGACCAGCCCGTACAGGACGGCCGGTACGGCGAGGCCGACGAGCCAGGAGACGTCGGCGCCACCGAGCGGGGCGACCAGCGGGCCGGTGTAGAAGTGCGTGGCGAGGAAGGGGAGTTGGGAGAGGACGCCGAGGACGTAGACGGTCAGCGCCCGGGCGTTCCAGGCGCCGTAACGGCCGGCCGGGTCGCTGAGCGCGGCGATGTCGTAGCGCTCCTTGGAGATCAGGTAGTAGTCGGTCAGGTTGATCGCCGACCAGGGCGTGAAGAAGGTCAGCAGGAACAGCAGGAAGTCCTTGAAGGACGTCAGGAACGAGTCCTTGCCCAGCAGGGCGACGGCCGTCCCGGCCAGCATGATCCCGGCGATGTACCCGGCCCGGCCGCGCGGCGACAGCACCCGCTGCCCCCGGAACCCGCTGACGCTGGTGACCAGCGACATGAAGCCCCCATAGGTGTTGAGGACGTTGATGGTCAGCTTGCCGAGCGCGATGACGAAGTACAGGAACGAGGCGATCAGTCCGGCGCCGCCCAGGCCGACGACATAACCCACCTCGTGTCCGACGAACGCGTCCGGCGCCGCGGCGGCGGCCAGCGCACCGAAGGTCATCGACCACTGCGCGCCGAGCACCGAACCGGACAGCGTCCACCAGAACGTGGCGCGGGCCGAGGTGTGCCGGGGCAGATAGCGCGAGTAGTCGGCGACGTACGGGCCGAACGCCAGCTGCCAGGAGGCCGAGAGCGAGACGGCGAGCAGGAACACCGGCAGCCCGAAGCGGTGGTCGTGCAGCAGCGTGCCCAGGTCGGCGCGCTGCAGGAGCCGGACGCCCAGATAGACGAAGGCCAGCGCGCACACCAGGCCGGCGATCCGCCCCAGGGCGTGGACGAGGCGGTAGCCGACGGCCGCGGCGAGCGCGGTGACCGCCGCGAACAGCACGATCCCCGGCGTCTCGCCCAGGTGCGTCAACTCACCGACCGCCTGCCCGGCCAGCACGCTGCCGCTGGCGAAGAACCCGATGTACATCACGATGACCAGCGCCAGCGGGACCACCGCCCCGCGCACCCCGAACTGGGCCCGTGAGGTGATCATCTGTGGCAGGCCCAGCCGCGGGCCCTGGGCGGAGTGCAGCGCCATCACCGCCCCGCCGAGGAGGTTGCCGAGCAGCAGCCCGATCACCGCCCAGAAGGCGTTCGCCCCGAAGACGACCGCCAGCGCGCCGGTGACCACGGCGGTGATCTGGAGGTTCGCGCCCAGCCAGAGCGTGAACTGACTGACCGGGCTGCCGTGCCGTTCGTCGTCGGGGACCACGTCGATCGAGTGCCGCTCCACCACACCTGCCATGCATCCGCCCCGGGTCGTTGCCTGTATGGATTCATGCAGGATCCGGGTCGATGAATGGAAGGTCAATAGGCGGGAGCGGAAAACGCTGAACTCGCGGTGACGGAACTGGTGGGAACGGTCGGGCCGGCCGACGGCTTACGCGGCCGGCGCCCCCGGGTCGGCCGGCGACCCCGGGTCGGCCGGCGACGCCGGGTCGGACGACGATGCCGGGTCGCCCATCGGCCGCAGCTCGTCCGCGTACGACACCGAGACCCGGCGCATCAACCCGTCCTCGGTGATGTCGTACTGGCCCAGCCGCCACAACGGCGGCGAATAGGCGTGCACCGACACCGCGTCATCGGTCGCCCCGGTGAGCCGGTGGATGTGGTCCGGGCCGAAGCAGAACGACGACCCGGCGCCGACGGCGGTGGCCACATGCTCCCCGCCGATCCGCGGATTGGACTCGGTCAGCACCCCCTGCACGACCCGGACGGCACCGGAGGAGAGGTCATGGTCGTGCCAGCCGGTGTCGTTCTGCCGGGTCCAGCACAACAGCCAGACGTCGACGAACTCGTCGCGATACAGCGACGCGTAGTGCCGCTCGGTGTCGGAGAACGCGACCTGCCCGCGCCACAGGTCCGGACGGTCCGCCAACTCATCGACCAGCGTCCGCAGTTCACGCTTGCCGAGGTTACGCCCGGGCAGCGCGGCGAACGGCTGCCCGGCATCCACGGCCGGACCGGCGGCAGCGACGGCGGCCTCGGTCCGGGAGGCGGCGTGCGTCATGGTCGGACTCCTTTCGACGGGCCCAGCAGACGGGCCGGATTGACGGTGCGCAGGGCATGCACGGCGGCCTCGGCACCGAGGTCGGGGGTTGCCTCGAGGGGTGCAGCGCGCAGCGCTTCCCCTGGAGGGTGGTGGCGGGCGACGGGTTGGGCGTAGGGGCGGTCGCTGCCGCTGACGACGACGTCGATGCCGACGGCCCGTACCAGCGCGTCCACCGCCCGGGTCCCGTACGAGGACGTCTCGTAGAACGCGCCGGGATCCACCCGGCCCCGCTCTCCGCCACCGCCCCGGGCCACCAGCCGCTCCCCGTGCAGCGGCGCCAGACCCGCCAGCGCCGCGAAGCAGACCCGCAGCCCCGGGTGGCGCGGCCGGCCGAAGGCCCGGAACGCGAACCAGGAGGCGTGCATCTGCTGGACGTACGGGACCAGCGCGGGCCACCAGGCGGGCGCCGCACCCTCGGCGGGCGGGGCCGCGCCGGGATGCACGAACAGCGGCTTGTCCAGCGCGACGAGGACGTCCAGCAGCGGCGCGCAGCGGGCCCAGCCGGCGGCGTCGAGCAGGGCGGTGGCGGGCAGCTGGAGGCCCACACAGCCGCGCCGCAGCTCGCGGCGGAGCCCCTCGGTGTCCGGTTCGGGCACGGCGAGGCGGACCGAGGCCCAGACGCCGAAGGGGGCGGGCAGCGCCAGCGCCCCGTCGTGGAACGCGGCGAGCAGCGGTGCGGCCTCCTCGGGCGGCAGGTATTCGATGCCGAGCGGACTCGAGAGCGAGACCAGCGCCCGGTCCAGCCCGTCCGCCCGGGCGAGCCGGACCCGGGCCGCGATGTCGTGATCGGCCGGATCGACGGGATAAGGCGGCTCACCGGGCAGCTCCAGCGTCCAGCCGTCCAGCCGCGGCGGCACACCGCGCTCCCGCAGCAGCGCCACGAACGCGGGCGGCCAGAGATGCTGATGGACATCGGTGGGCACGGTGGCCGGAGCCTCCTCAACCGCTTCACTTAACCGGTTAACTGATGCGGTTAAGTGAAGCGCTTAACCGCCGGGGGTGTCAAGGGCGTCGCCTTGGAGCCCGGGGCCGGAGCCCGGGGCCGGGGCAGCCGGGAGCCGCAGCCCGGAGCCGGGAGCCACGGAGGCCGGGAGCCGGGAGTGGGGAGCCGGAGCATGGAGGCCGGGAGCACGGAGGCCGGGAGCCGGGAGACCGGAGACGGGAGACGGGAGACCGGAGACGGGAGACGGGAGACCGGAGACGGGAGACCGGAGCACTGCGGGTCCCCACCGCTCCACGAGCGGGCAGCGGGCGCCGTCAGGGCGTGGTTGCGGTCAGGGCGTGGCTGCCGTCGGGGCGTGGTTGCCGTCGGGCGTGGGCGTGGGCGCGGTCGGAGCGTGGGGCGGCGGGGCCCGTCCGGGCGTGGGCCCCCGGGCCACAGGCTGGTCCGGGCGTGGAGCCCCGGGCCGCAGGCTGGTCCGGGCGTGGAGCCCCGGGCCGCAGGCTCGTCCGGGCGTGGGGCTGCGGGCCCGTCCGGGCGTGCGGCGTTGGGGCCCGGCCGACCCGCCCGCCTTGGGTAGGCTTCCGGCATGGCCAGGCCCAACAAACGCACCACCCTCCGCGAGGTGGCCGAGGCCACCGGACTCTCCACCGCAGCCGTCTCCTACGCACTGCGCGGCAAGCACGTCTCCAAGGAGACCGAGGAGCGGGTGCGCAAGGCCGCCGCCGAACTCGGTTACGAGGCCGACCCGATCGCCCGCGCCCTCGCCAGCGGCCGCACAAGCACCGTCGGGGTGCTCGCCGGCGACCTCCAGGACCTCTGGCAGCAGCAGCTGATGGCCGCCATAGGGCGCGAACTGCTGGCCGGCGACCGCTATGCGCTGATCCTCGACGCCGGCGGCGACCCCGAGCGGGAACTGGTCCTCGCCAAGCAATTGCGCGACCAGCGGGTGGACGGTCTGCTGGTCTCGCCGGTCGACCCCTCGGCCGAGGGCTGGGCGGCGATCGCCGAGGGGGTGCCGGTGGTCTCCATCGGCGACGCGCTGAGCCGGGCCCGTACGGCGGGCGAGGTGCTCTTCGACAACCGCGCCGGCATCGACGCGGTCCTGGACTACCTCCGCGGCCTGGGCCACCGCCAGGTCACCGTCCTCACCCCCACCGGCCCCTCCACCCCCGATCGCCCCGCCGACGTCTACGTCCGCGAGGCCGCCGACCGCCTCGGCATCGACGTCCAGGTCCTGCCCTGCCCCCAGGAGCTGGGCGAGGCGACCGCGGTGGCCCGGCGGGTGCTCACCAACACCCCCGACGGCCGCCGCCCGGCCGGCGCGCTCCCGCCGCCCGCCGCGGTCTTCTGCTTCTCCGACTCCATCGCCTACGGCGTCTACGCGGCCGCCGCCGAGGCCGGACTGACCGTCGGCCGGGACCTGTCCGTCGTCGGCTTCGACGACCACCCGGTCTCCCGCGTCCTCACCCCACCGCTGACCACCGTCGACTGGGGCCTCGGCGAAATCGCCAAGGAGGCCGCCCGTCTGGCGGTCGCGGCGATAGAGGGCCGCCGCGTCCGCCGAAAGCGCATCCTGTGCGCCCCGCGCCTTGCCGAACGGGGTTCCGCTGCGCGGCCCACGCCCACGTAGCCGCGGGTCGCTGCGCTTGGTTTTCCGCCCACGTACTTGGCTGTCCCGCCGTCGGGGTTGCTCGTCGTTGCGCTTTGCGGCGCCTCCCACGTACCCGTCTCTTGCGCCGCGGGGCTTGCTCGCCGTTGCGCTTTGCGGCGCCCCGCACGTAGCTGTCTGCGGCGGCGCGGGTCGTCTCGCCGTTGCGCCTGCGGCGGGCTAGGTTCGTTGTGGGTGCGGTGACGGGCCTCCGGGGCCTTGTTCGTGGACTGCTGTCGCTTTACGTCCACGAACAAGGCACCTCCGGCCCGTCCCCTCCCGTTGGGGGAGTGTGCGGGTGCGTGGGGGCGTGCGTCGTGGAGGACGCACCTGGCGTAGTGAGGTCTCGGGAATACCTGGCCCGGCGCGTCGAGTTGTGGCCCCGCAGGGGGCCCTCGCGACCCTTACGGGTTCTGTTCGACCGTCCCCTACGGGTCCCCAAAACCCCTTGCAGCCCCAACGCCCACCCCCACCCACCCCAATCCCCACCCCCAACGGGAGGGGACGGGCCGGAGGGGCCGGTGTTTGGGACGTAAGGCGCAGCAGTCCCAAACACCGGCCCCGGAGGCCCGTCACCGCACCCGACACCAACCCAGCCCGCCGCAGGCGCAACGGCGAACAACACCCGCGGCGCAGCAGACGGGTACGTGCGGGGCGCCGCAAAGCGCGCAACGGCGAGCAAGCCCCGCGGCGCCGCAGACAGCTACGTACGGGGCGCCGCAAAGCACAACGGCGAGCGAGCCCCGCGGCGGGAGAGACGGGTACGTGCGGAGGCACCGCAAAGCGGCCCCCGGTAGGTTTGGGGTGTCCCGAACACACCCCAGGAGGACCCGCTCGTGACTGACCTGTCGCACATCGTCAAGGCGTACGACGTACGCGGTGTCGTCCCCACCCAGTGGAACGAACCGCTCTCCGAGCTGTTCGGCGCGGCCTTCGTCGAGGTCACCGGCGCGGACGCGATCGTGATCGGGCACGACATGCGGCCCTCCTCGCCGGGCCTGGCCACGGCCTTCGCGCGCGGGGCCGCGGCCCGCGGCGCGGACGTCACCCTGATCGGCCTGTGCTCCACCGACGAGCTGTACTTCGCCAGCGGCTCCCTCGGCCTGCCCGGCGCCATGTTCACCGCCTCGCACAACCCGGCCCGGTACAACGGCATCAAGATGTGCCGGGCCGGCGCCGCCCCCGTCGGCCAGGACACCGGCCTCGCCGACATCCGCGCCCTGGTCGAGCGCTGGTCCGGCGAAGGCGCCCCCGAGCCGGCCGCCACCCCCGGCACCATCGGCGAACGCGACGTGCTCGCCGACTACGGAGCCCACCTGCGCAGCCTGGTCGACCTCACCGCGATCCGCCCCCTGAAGGTCGTCGTGGACGCCGGCAACGGCATGGGCGGCCACACCGTCCCCACCGTCTTCGCCGGCCTGCCGCTCGAACTCGACGCCCTGTACTTCGAGTTGGACGGCTCCTTCCCCAACCACGAGGCCAACCCGCTCGACCCGAAGAACATCGTTGACCTCCAGGCCCGGGTCCGCGAGACCGGCGCCGACCTCGGTATCGCCTTCGACGGCGACGCCGACCGCTGCTTCGTCGTCGACGAGAACGGCGACCCGGTCTCCCCGTCCGCGATCACCGCCCTGGTCGCCGCCCGCGAGCTGGCCAAGCACCCCGGCTCCACCGTCATCCACAACTGCATCACCTCCTGGTCCGTCCCCGAGGTCGTCAAGGAGAACGGCGGCGCCCCGGTACGCACCCGCGTCGGGCACTCGTTCATCAAGGAGGAGATGGCCAGGACCGGCGCCGTCTTCGGCGGCGAGCACTCCGCGCACTACTACTTCCGCGACTTCTGGAACGCCGACACCGGCATGCTCGCCGCCCTGCACGTCCTCGCCGCCCTCGGGGGCCAGGACCGCCCGCTGTCGCAGCTGGTCGCCGAGTACGACCGCTACGCCGCCTCCGGCGAGATCAACAGCACCGTCGACGACCAGACCGGCCGGCTCGCCGCGATCAAGGCGGCCTACGAGGGCCGCGAGGGCATCACCCTCGACGAACTGGACGGCCTGACCGTCACCGCCGACGACTGGTGGTTCAACGTCCGGCCCTCCAACACCGAGCCGCTGCTGCGCCTGAACGCCGAGGCCCGCGACGCCGACACCGTCGCCCGGGTCCGCGACGAGGCCCTGGCGATCATCCGAGGCTGACCCTCCCACGGGCGGGGCACCCGCCCCGCCCGTCCCGCCACACCCCGCCGAGCAGGCCGCCCCCGCCCCACCGGCGGTACGCTGGCCACGCCGCAACCACCCGAAGGAGCAGCGCCCATGCCGGTCGACGCCAGCTTGATCCAGATCCTCGCCTGCCCGGCGTGCCACGCCCCCCTGGAGGACCGGACCGCGTCCGAACCGGCCGAGCTGATCTGCACCTCCGGCGACTGCGGCCTCGCGTACCCCGTCCGGGACGGCATCCCCGTACTCCTCGTCGACGAAGCACGCCGCCCCGCCTGACCCGGGCCCGCCGGGTCCGCGGGCCCGGCACCGCCCGGCACAACCCGCCCGTACCGGCGATCGGAGGCCGCGCCCACCATGCTCGACGAGTCCCTCCTCGACACCCCTGACGCACTGGCCGGCGCCGACCGCTTCGGCCTGCTGCGCGGCGTCGCCGAATCCGGCGCCCGGGCCCGCACCGCCGCCCGCAGCGCCGCCGAATCCGGCATCCCCGAACTGACCCCCGACGGCCGGCCGCGCGCCGTCCTCGTCGCCGGCCCCGGCCCCGCCGCGGCCGGCGTCGCCGACCTGCTGCGCGCCCTCAGCGGCGGCAGCTGCCCGGTCAGCCTCATCCAGCCCACCGGCGTCGCCCCGCTGCCCGGGGCGCTGCGCTGGACTTTGCCCGGCTGGGCCGGCCCGCTCGACCTGCTGCTCCTCGCCGGCCCGGACGCCGCCGACCCCGGCCTCGCCGAACTCGTCGAACAGGCCTACCGCCGCGGCTGCGCCGTCGTCGCCGTCACCCCCGCCGGCGGCCCGCTCGCCGAAGCCGTCATCCAGGCCCGCGGCCTCGCCGTACCGCTCGCCACCACCGCCTACGACGCCGAGTTCGACGTCGAGGGCGCCCCGCCGGCCGCCCCCGGCACCCTCTGGTCCGTCCTCATCCCGCTGCTCTCGCTCGCCGACCGGATCGGCCTGATCAGCGCCCCGCAGGACGCCCTCGGCAAGCTCGCCGACCGCCTCGACCACCTCGCCGAACGCTGCGGCCCGGCCATCCCCACCTACTCCAACCCCGGCAAGGCCCTCGCCGCCCACCTCGCCGACGCGCTCCCGCTCATCTGGACCGAGGGCACCCTCGCGCACGCCGTCGGCCGGCACTTCGCCACCGAACTCGCCGGCCTCGCCGGCCGCCCCGCCCTCGCCGCCGAACTCCCCGAGGCGCTCACCACCCACCGCACCCTGCTCGCCGGCGCCCTCGCCCCCGGCACCGACCCGGACGACTTCTTCCGCGACCGCGTCGAACAGCCCACCGCGACCACCCTGCACGCCCGCGTCGTGCTGCTGCGGGACCAGGAGCCCGGCGCGCTGTCCGCCACCCGCGCCGCCCAGTCCCTCGCCGAGGAACGCGACACCGCCCTCACCGAACTCCAGCCCGGCCCCGGCAGCGACCTGGAGATGGCCGCGGAACTACTCGCCATCGCAGATTTCGGCGCCGTTTACCTGGCGCTCGCCGGCACCGAGTGATCTTTGACGGCCGGCCCGCACGCACGGACCGGCCGGCCCGCACCCGCGGGCCCGCGAGCCGCACCCCGCGAGCCCGCCCGCCGCCCCGGACGACCTCAGGAAGCAGCACCCATGGACCGCCTCGCCAATACCGTGCGCCCCTACGCCTGGGGCTCCACCACCGCCATCCCGGAGCTCCTCGGCACCGCACCCACCGGCGAACCCCAGGCCGAGATGTGGATGGGCGCCCACCCCGGCGCCCCCTCCCGCCTCGACCGCGGCACCGGCCCCCGCTCCCTCGCCGAGATCATCGAGGCCGACCCCGAGGCCGAACTCGGCCCCGGCGCCGTCCGCGCCTTCGGCCCCCGGCTGCCCTTCCTGCTCAAGCTGCTCGCCGCCGGCTCACCGCTCTCCCTCCAGGTCCACCCCGACCTGGCCCAGGCCCGCGAGGGCTTCGCCGAGGAGGAGCGGCGCGGCGTGCCGCTCGACGCCCCCCACCGCAACTACAAGGACGCCAACCACAAGCCCGAGCTGATCTGCGCCCTCACCCCCTTCGAGGGCCTGTGCGGCTTCCGGCACCCCGCCCGGACCGCCGACCTCCTCGAAGACCTCGGCGTCGACGACCTCACGCCGTACGTCGACATCCTGCGCGCCAGCCCGGAGGCGGACGCGCTGCGCGAGGTCCTCACCGCCGTCCTCAGCGCCGAACACCACGCCATCGCCGGCACCGTCGAACGCACCGCCGTCGCCGCCGGCCAACTCGCCGCCAAGGGCGGACCGCACGCCGACGCCTACGCCGCCTACGCCGGCCTTGCCCACCACTACCCCGGCGACCCCGGCGTGCTCGCCGCCATGCTCCTCAACCACGTCCGGCTCCAGCCCGGCGAGGCCCTCTTCCTCGGCGCCGGCATCCCGCACGCCTACATCAGCGGCCTCGGCGTCGAGCTGATGGCCAACTCCGACAACGTGCTGCGCTGCGGGCTGACCCCCAAGCACGTCGACGTCCCCGAACTCCTGCGGGTGGTCCGCTTCGAAGCCGGCGACGCGGGCGTCCTGCGCCCCGAGGACATCGGCGGCGAAGAGGTCTACGACACCCCGGTCGACGAGTTCCGGCTCTCCCGCTTCGTCCTCGCCCCCGGCGCCGCCCCGCACCCGCTCGCCTCCGCCACGCCGCAGATCCTGCTGTGCACCGCGGGCACCGTCCACCTCCACGCCGACCCGGCCGGCCAACCGGCCGCCGCACCGGCCGACGGACCGGCCGAACTGACCCTGGCCCCCGGCCAGTCCGCCTTCGTACCGGCCGGCGAGCCCCTCACCCTCACCGGCGAGGGCACGCTCTTCCGGGCGACGGTGGTGGCGTAGGGCAGCAGACGCGGGGGGCGATCGTGCGCCCGTAGTGGGCGGCGGCCGGAACGGTGGCCCCGGACTCGGGCCGTCCCCCCGGCGTCCCGGTGGTGGCACAGCGCGACGGCGCCCGTACGGCGAGTCCGCCCGGGGGCGCACGGACTACCTCCCGGAACCGAACCCGGGGTCCGTCCGGAACCGCACGCGGAGGCCGTCCGCCAGGTGGCCTCCTCGCGTCCGCCGGACGCCGGGCTGCAACAATGACCGCCGCACAGCATTAAAGGGGCGGTAAAGCGGCGAGCCCCGTCGACGGAAGGGACATGCGGCACTTATGAGCGCATCAGGCGGGACAAAGGCGATCGTTGCGGCGCTGGGCGCCAACCTGGCGATCGCCGCAGCGAAGTTCGTGGCCTTCGCCTTCAGCGGCTCGTCCTCGATGCTGGCCGAAGGCGTGCACTCCATCGCGGACTCCGGCAACCAGGGCCTGCTGCTGCTCGGCGGCAAGAAGGCGAAGCGCGCGGCCACCGAGGAACACCCCTTCGGCTACGGCCGGGAGCGCTACATCTACGGCTTCCTGGTCTCCATCGTCCTGTTCACCATCGGCGGCGTCTTCGCCCTCTACGAGGGCTACGAGAAGATCCACGAACCGCACCCGCTGGAGGCCTGGTACTGGCCGATCGGCGTCCTGGTCTTCGCCGTGATCGCCGAGGGCTTCTCCTTCCGTACGGCCATAAAGGAGTCCAACGAGCTGCGCGGCAAGCAGACCTGGGCCCAGTTCGTCCGCCGCGCCAAGGCCCCCGAGCTGCCCGTGGTGCTGCTGGAGGACTTCGGCGCCCTGGTCGGCCTGGTGCTCGCCCTGGGCGGCGTCGGCCTCACCCTCCTCACCGGCAACGGCATCTGGGACGGCATCGGCACCATGTGCATCGGCACGCTGCTGGTGCTGATCGCGCTCGTCCTGGCCGCCGAGACCAAGTCGCTGCTGCTCGGCGAGGCGGCCGGTCCCGAGCAGGTCGCCATGATCCGCGCCGCGGTCGTCGACGGCGACGTCGTCACCCGCGTGATCCACATGCGTACGCTCCACCTCGGCCCCGAGGAACTGCTGGTCGCCGCCAAGATCGCGGTCCAGCACGACGACACCGCCGTCCAGATCGCCGACGCCATCAACGCCGCCGAGGCCCGCATCCGCGAGGCCGTCCCGATCGCCCGCGTCATCTACCTCGAACCGGACATCTACCACGAGGCCACCGCCGCCAAGGGCCCCGACCCGACGAAGACACCGGGCGGCCACTGACCCCCAGGCGCCGCCGGAAACTTCATAACGCATGGGCCCCCGCACTCCGTCGGAGTGCGGGGGCCCACCCATGGGAATGCCGCCCGGTCGCCGCCGCGTTGACGGCCTCGAGGGGGCCCGCGCACCCCTTACGGGATCTGTTCGACCCCGCCCCAGGGAATCTCCCCACCCCGCCCCTCCGGACCCTTACGGGATCTCCCGAGCCCTGGGCTGGGTCGCCCGATCCCTTACTGGATCTCTCCGAGAACGCCCAGCAGCGCCTCCGTGTCCGCCGCCTCCTGCAGCCGCGCCCGGAAGTCCGCGTCCATCAACTTCCGCGACAGCAGCGCCAGGATCCGCAGATGCTCGTCCCCGGCCGCCGCCTCCGGTACCGCGATCAGGAAAACCAGCCGGGCCGGCGTGCCGTCCAGCGAACCCCAGTCGATCCCCTCGGCGGACCGCGCGAACCCGACGACCGGCGCCCTCACCGCGTCCGTCTTGGCGTGCGGAACGGCGATCTCCTCACCGAGCCCGGTGGTGCCCTGCGCCTCCCGGACCAGCGCCACCCGCACCAGCTCGGCCACATCCGTCACACGGCCGGTGCCCGCCACCAGTTCCGCCATCTCACGGATCGCCGCTTCCTTGTTGTCGGCGGTGAGTTCCGTCTTGACGGTCTCCTCGGTGAGATACCCCGAAAGCACCTCCGGACCCGCCGGACCCGCCGCCTCCGACGACCCCCCAGCAGCACCCGCAACAGGAGACTCAGCAGCCCCGACGGGCGCGGCAGCAGATGTCTCACCGGTCCCGCCAGCCATGCCAGACACACCAGTCCCGTTGGTCACCTCAGCCACCTCAGCCACCCCGGCCCCACCGACCGCGACCAGCTCGTCCACCGCAGCCACCTCGTCCACCCTGGCCGCCTCTTCCGCCACGCCCGGCTCGCCCGACCCGCCCCCAGTCTCCGAAGCTCGGCCCTCTGAAGCGTGCCTCTCCGAAGCGGGGCTCGCCGTTACGGCCGCCCCGCCCTTCCGCCGTTCCGAAAGATCGACCAGCGTCACCGTCGTCAGAGCCGTGACCACCGCCCCGATCACCACGGCGAGGAAGAACGCCGGGACCCCGCCGACCGCCCCCAGCACCGCCACGATCGGCCCGCCGTGCGGCACCGCATCCGTCACCCCGGTCATCCCCGCGACCGCACCGGCCACCGCGCCACCGAGCATGTTCGCCGGAATGACCTGGGCGGGCCGGGCCGCGGCGAACGGAATCGCACCCTCCGAGATCCCGAAGAGCCCCATGAACAGCGCCGCCATGCCGGTCTCACGCTCCTGCTCGGAGTACAGCCGACGGCGGATCAGCGTGGCCAGCCCCTGCCCCAACGGCATGACCGGAATGGCCGCCGCACACATGCCCATCACCGTCTGGTTGCCGGACGCGATCAGTCCCGCGCCGAACAGGAACGCGGTCTTGTTGACCGGACCACCCATGTCGAACGCGATCATCAGCCCGAGGATCGTGCCGAGCAGGATCGCACTCGACCCGGTCATCCCACCGAGCCACCCCGTGAGGTGCGTGAACACCCAGGCGATGGGCTTGCCGATCACGTAGATGAAGAACAGCCCGAGCGCCGTGGTTGCCACGATCGGGATCACGATGATCGGCATGATCGGCTGGACGAACTTCGGGACCCTGACCTTCTTGATCCACTGCACCAGATAGCCGGCCAGGAAACCGGTGACGATCGCGCCGATGAAACCCGCGCCCGCCTTGGAGTCGTACAGCGCACCCGTATTGGCGATCCAGCCGCCGATCATGCCCGGCACCAGCGCCGGCCGGTCGCCGATCGCATAGGCGATGTAGCCGGACAGGATCGGCACCATCAGCGTGAAACCGATGACGCCGACGTCATTGACGTGCTTCCAGAACGAGCCGTCCGGGATCACCAGACCGCCGTCCGCCTGCGGATGCCCGCCCAGCGCCAGCGATATCGCGATCAGCAGCCCGCCGACCACCACGAACGGGATCATGTAGCTGACCCCGTTCATCAGCGCCTTGTACGCGACGCTGCGTTCCTTGCCGCCGCTCCCCGACGCCGTCGCCGTACGTGCCGCCGCACGGTCCCCGGCACCGGCACCGGTACGGGCACCATCGCCGTCCCCGCCCCCGTACACCGGCGCGCTCCGCACCCGCTCGATCAGCTGCTCGGGGTGATGGATCCCCTCGGCCACCCCGACCGCCAGCACCCTCTTGCCGGCGAACCGGCTGCGGTCGACGTCCTTGTCCGCCGCGATGATGATCCCGTCCGCGTCTCTGACATCGTTGTCAGACAGTACGTTCTCAGCCCCGATGGAACCTTGGGTCTCCACCTTGATCTGATGACCGAGCGACCGGGCCGCCTGGGTCAGTTTCTCGGCGGCCATATACGTGTGGGCGATCCCGGTAGGGCAGGCCGTCACTGCGAGCAGCTTCAGCCCCTGCCCGTCCGTCCCCGCACCCTCGGGGGGATCAGCTGGACTCGTGGTCACGTGGTTCTCCTCACGAACATGCGCGGTCATCCAGACGTTCTGGGGCGCGCGCTCCAGGCATCCTGCACGACGACCCCGCCGCCGCAAACCCCTCCCGCCCCACCTTCCGTCCCCCGTCACGCACCTTCCCGCAGCCCCCTCCACACTCCTCACAACCCTGCTTGCAGACGCCTCCCCACCCCCCTCACAACCCTTCTTGCACACGCCTACGCACCCCGTCGCGAGCCTCCTGCACACGCCTACGCACCCGCTCGCACCCCCTCTCCCTCCGCCTCCCGTGAACCTCCACCTCCCCTCAACCTCCACCTCCCCTCGACCTCTGCCGCCCCGCCCAGCCGCCCCACCCCGCCGGACCGCCACCAGCCCACCGCCGGCCCCCCGCAACCCTGAGTCCCCCCTTGGCCCCCGGCCCCCAGCGCCCCCACGCCCACCCGCAGCCCCCGCCCCACCCACCGGTCACCCGCCCCCCTCCTGGCCGGTACCGCACGGAACCAGCCCTCCCGGCTCCCCTCCGGGCTGGGGTTCACTGGGCCGATCGGTGTAGATTCGTGACCAGTGCCAGACGTCGCTGCTGATGGCGGTCGGTCGGCCCGCCCCGCGGACCGGCCGAGGGAGAGAGGGCCTCCGACGGACTGCGCTGCGGCCAGGGGACAGGTGTGTCCGGAGAGGCGAGTCGGCCTCTGCGTACGCTCCTTCTGTCAGCCACCGCTGACGAACCCCAGCCCGCGCCGCAGACTGCCCAGCCCGAAACCACGCGACGCTTCTAGGAGCAGCCCGCATGACGACAGCAGCCACCGGCCAGGACTTCAAGGTCGCCGACCTGTCCCTCGCCGCCTTCGGCCGTAAGGAAATCACCCTCGCCGAGCACGAGATGCCCGGTCTGATGGCGATCCGCAAGGAGTACGCCGCCGCGCAGCCGCTGGCCGGCGCCCGGGTCACCGGCTCGCTGCACATGACCGTGCAGACCGCCGTCCTGATCGAGACCCTGGTCGCCCTCGGCGCCGAGGTCCGCTGGGCGTCCTGCAACATCTTCTCCACCCAGGACCACGCCGCGGCCGCCATCGCGGTCGGCCCCGACGGCACCCCGGACAACCCCCAGGGCGTCCCGGTCTTCGCCTGGAAGGGCGAGACCCTCGACGAGTACTGGTGGTGCACGGAGCAGGCGCTGACCTGGCCGAACTCGCCCACCGGCGGCCCGAACATGATCCTGGACGACGGCGGCGACGCCACCCTCCTCGTCCACAAGGGCGTCGAGTACGAGAAGGCCGGCAAGGTCCCCGCCGTCGAGACCGCCGAGAGCGACGAGCACCGCGCCATCCTGGAGCTGCTCACCCGCACCCTCGCCGAGAACCCGCAGAAGTGGACCAAGCTGGCCTCGGAGATCCGCGGCGTCACCGAGGAGACCACCACCGGCGTGCACCGTCTCTACGAGATGCAGCGCGACGGCGAGCTCCTCTTCCCCGCGATCAACGTGAACGACGCCGTCACCAAGTCGAAGTTCGACAACAAGTACGGCTGCCGGCACTCCCTCATCGACGGCATCAACCGCGCCACCGACGTCCTCATCGGCGGCAAGACCGCCGTGGTCTGCGGTTACGGCGACGTCGGCAAGGGCTGCGCCGAGTCCCTGCGCGGCCAGGGCGCCCGCGTGATCATCACAGAGATCGACCCGATCTGCGCCCTGCAGGCCGCCATGGACGGCTACCAGGTCACCACCCTCGACGAGGTCGTCGAGACGGCCGACATCTTCGTCACCACGACCGGCAACAAGGACATCATCCTGGCGTCCGACATGGCGCGGATGAAGCACCAGGCGATCGTCGGCAACATCGGCCACTTCGACAACGAGATCGACATGGCCGGCCTGGCGGAGCTCCCCGGCATCGTCAAGGACGAGGTCAAGCCGCAGGTCCACACCTGGACCCACCCCGACGGCAAGGTCCTGATCGTGCTGTCCGAGGGCCGCCTGCTGAACCTGGGCAACGCCACCGGTCACCCGTCCTTCGTGATGTCCAACTCCTTCGCGGACCAGACGCTGGCCCAGATCGAGCTGTTCACCAAGCCGGAGCAGTACCCGACCGACGTCTACGTCCTGCCCAAGCACCTGGACGAGAAGGTCGCCCGTCTCCACCTCGACTCGCTGGGCGTCAAGCTCACCGAGCTCCGTCCGGAGCAGGCCGCCTACATCGGCGTCCCGGTCGAGGGCCCGTACAAGTCCGACCACTACCGCTACTGATACCGAGCACCACGCTCCAGCAGCCGGTTGATCCAGGCCCTCGCCACTCACGGCGGGGGCCTGGCCCGTACCGGCCCCGTACCGCACCGCCCCCGACGCACCGAACCGTCGCCGCTCGAAGGACTGCACCCCTCATGCCCCGCGGCCACTACTCCCTCCACGACCCGCACGATCACACCCCCCTCGGCGAAGAACACTTCCACTGCGCCACCGGCCCCTCCGGCTGGCGTTACGTCTCCCAGATCACCAACCCCTCCGGCGACCACATCGGCTCCGTCGACCTCACCCTCGACGACCTCGGCCGCCCTATCCGACTCGAACTCCACGCCTCCGCCTGGCAGGTCCGAGGCGCCGCCCTGGACGGCGTCACCTGGGTACGCACCGACCCGACCGGCACCCACGCCACCGAAGGCAACGTCCGCGCCCACGCCTTCACCGGCGCGTCCCCCGCATTCCTCATCGCGACCGCCCGGCTGCTGCGCCCGGCCCTCGGCGCCGGTGCCGTCCGCGCCCGCCTCGTCGCCTTCACACCCCCCGTCCTCGCCCCCCGCACCCTCGATCAGTCCTGGGCCCTGCTCAACAGCACACCACACGCCACTGACAACGCCCCCCTCATCGCGGACGAGTACCAGGTCAACGACCTGGAGACCGGCGAACAGCACTCCGTTCACCTCACCGGCGACGTGGTCCTCTCCGCCCCCGGCATCGAACTCGAATCCCTCGACTCCCCGCCGTCCACCTTCACCTGAGCCGGCCGCCGCCCCCGCCTCTCACACCGGCGGCGCGAACCCCGTACGCGGCGGCCGCGACTCGGCCGAGGAAGCCGACCCCCCGGCCGCCGAAGGAGCCGCCCCCGAAGGCGCCGGCGAAGAAGGAGCGGAAGAGGGAGAAGAAGGAGCGGAAGAGGGCGCCGAAGAGGGAGGGGGAGACGACGGCGAGGACGGCAACGACCAAGAAGCCCCCGCCGAAGCCCGACCCGGAGCCGCCGACGGCGCATACGGCGAGGCGTACGACGCCCCCTGGGACGCGACATACGGCGAGGCATCCAACGCCGAGGACGGGGAGGCATACGACACCGAGGCCCCCGCCCCCGCCGCGTACGCCGCCGCACCCTCACCGTTCGTACCGACCGCCCCATGACTCGCTGCCGCCGTTCCGAACGCCCGCCGCGACTCCCGCCCCTGCCGCTCCCCGACCACCGCCGCCAGGTACGCCGCCGGATGCGCCCCGGCCGGCACCGGTACCCCGGTGAACCCCCGCAGATCCTCCGCCAGCCGCCCCGCCATCGCCGCCCCGACCTGCGCGTCCAGCTGTCCCATCCGCGCCAGGTACTGCCGCACGGTCAGCCACCACGCGTCCGGCACCCGCGACAGATCCAGCGCCCCGAGCTCCGCCACCAGCCACGCAGGAGGCGGCGGCAGCGCCGTCCCCACCTCGGCCGCCGGCATCCGCTCCCGTATGACCAGCGTCCCGGCGAACACGTCCCCCACCCGGCGTCCCCGCGCGGACACCAGTGAGGCGATCGCCGCCACCACCCCCATGGTCAGCACGATCTCGATGGCCCCCATGGCACCCCGCACCAGCGCGTGCCGGAACCGGATCGGCCCGCCGTCCTCCCGTACGACCCGCAGCCCGCAGATCACCTTGCCCAGCGAGCGCCCGTGGCTCAGCGTCTCGATCACGATCGGAATCCCGACCTGCACCAACAGGAACGTCGCCACCGACACGGCAGCCACCGCCGCACTGTCCATCGACGACGTCGCGCTGACCAGCAGCATCGTCACCGCGATGTAGACGCTCCAGCCCACGGCCACATCGACCGCGATCGCCAGCCCCCGGCTCGGCAGCCTTGCCGGCCGCAGCCCCAGCACCACCGCTTCACCCGTGACGAGCTCACTCACGCCGCGCCCACTCCCTCTCGCTCCCCGAAACCCCGCCCGCACCACGCCGGGCCCGGCCAGTCTGCCAAGCTGACTCCGCACTCACCCACCCCGGCGCTACGAGGAGCGAACCCCATATGGACCTCGATGTCTTCGTCGCGGCACACCGCGCCGAATGGGACCGCCTCGACGCACTCCTGCACCGCAAGCGCCGCCTCACCGGTGCCGAGGCCGACGAACTGGTCGCCCTCTATCAGCGCACCACCACCCATCTCTCCCTCCTCCTCTCCAGCGCCCCCGACCCCGCGCTGACCACCCGCCTGACCTCCCTGGTGGCCCGCGCCCGCAGTACGGTCACCGGCGCCCGCAAAGCCTCCTGGCGGGACACCGCGCGCTTCTTCACCACTGCTTTTCCGGCCGCGGTCTACCGTCTGCGCCACTGGTGGATCCCCACCGCGGTCCTCTCCACCGTGGTGGCCGCCCTCCTGGGCTGGTGGATAGCCGCCCACCCCGAGGTCCAGGCGGCCATCGGCGCCCCCGACGACCTCCGCGCCATGACCCGCCCCGGCGGTGAGTACGAGACGTACTACTCCAGCCACCCCGCCGCCTCTTTCGCCGCGCAGGTATGGACGAACAACGCCCAGGCCGTGGCCATGTGCCTGGTACTCGGCGCGTTTTTCGGGCTCCCCGTCCTCTGGATCCTCTTCCAGAACATGCTCAACCTCGGCGTCGGCATCGGCCTGATGTCCTCGGCGGGCCGCCTCGACACCTTCCTGGGCCTGATCCTTCCGCACGGCCTCCTGGAGCTGACCGCCGTCTTCATCGCCGCCGGCATCGGTCTCCGCCTCGGCTGGACCCTCATCGATCCAGGCCCCCGCACCCGCCGTACCGCCCTCGCCCAGGAAGGCCGCTCGGCCCTCGGCGTGGCCATAGGACTCGCCGCCGTCCTCTTCGTCTCCGGCGCACTCGAAGCCTTCGTCACCCCCTCCGGCCTGCCCACCTGGGCACGCATCGGCATCGGCACCGCCACGGAGCTGGCATTCCTGCTCTACGTGCAGGTGCTGGGCGGCCGCGCGGTACGTGCCGGCGCCACCGGAGACGTCGACTCCGCCGACCGCGACGCCACCCTCCCCACCGCCGCCTGATGTGCGCACAGCCCCGCTGACCTGCTAATCTCCTCTTCGCCCCGGCAACCGTTGACACGAGCAGCCGGGGGAGGTAGATTCGAACGGTTGCAACGAACTGGACAAGTTCATCAGCGACGGCTAGTCTCTTCTCCGCTTCGCCCAGAATCCTGAATTCGACGAAGCGCAACCGACCACTTACCGGAAGCTCCGGGTCGATTTATTTCGCCCGAAACGCTTCTGATAAAGTCGGAAAAGCCAAAAGGCACCCCCCTCCGACGGGGAATCGGAAACGAATTCGGACCGGTAAACGGAACGAACAAGATCTGATAGAGTCGGAAAGGCCGAAAAGCGAAAGCCGAACGGCCGAGCCCGCTCCAACAGGGCGCCGGAGACGGAAACGGATCTGGTAAGGTTGGAACCGCGAAGAAGCCGAAAGGCCGAAACGCACCGGCGAAAATCGGAGCCGCAAGGATCTGATAGAGTCGGAAACGCAAGACCGAAGGGAAGCGCCCGGAGGAAGCCCGAGAGGGAGT
>NZ_JBIDAJ010000030.1:0-97576 GCF_043202395.1 Streptomyces sp. NPDC048197 | reverse complement strand
TTTGGGACGTAAAGCGACAGCAGTCCCAAACACCGGCCCCGCAGGCCCGTCACCGCACCCACCACAAACCCAGCCCGCCGCAGGCGCAACGGCGAGACCACCCGCGGCGCGAGAGACGAGTACGTGCGGGGCGCCGCAAAGCGCGCAACGGCGACCAACACCCGCGGCGGGACGGCCAAGTACGTGGGAGGCACTGCAAAGCGCAGCGAAGGGGATTAACGGGAACCGTCAACGCACCGATAGCCTCCTAATCCTCACGGGGGCACGAGGGCGCCTCTGCCCCGACCATCTGCGAGGGGCGGAGAATGATCGAGGCAGTCGGCCTGACGAAGCGCTACGGCGCCAAGACGGCCGTGTACAACCTGTCGTTCCAGGTGCGGCCGGGCACGGTGACCGGCTTCCTGGGGCCCAACGGGTCCGGGAAGTCGACGACCATGCGGATGATTCTGGGGCTCGACGCACCGACGTCGGGGAGCGCCACGATCGCCGGCCGCCCGTTCCGCAGCCTCCCGAACGCCCCGCGCCAGGTGGGCGCGCTGCTGGACGCCAAGGCCGTGCACGGCGGACGCAGTGCGCGCGCGCATCTGCTGTCGCTGGCACAGCTGTCCGGCATTCCGGCCCGGCGGGTCGACGAGGTGCTGGGCGTGGTCGGTCTCCAGGACGTCGCCGGGCGGCGGTCCAAGGGCTTCTCGCTGGGCATGGGGCAGCGGCTCGGTATCGCCTCGGCGCTGCTCGGCGATCCGCAGGTGCTGCTCTTCGACGAGCCGGTCAACGGCCTGGACCCGGAAGGCATCCTCTGGGTCAGGAACCTGATGAAGCAGCTCGCGTCCGAGGGGCGTACCGTCTTCGTCTCCTCGCACCTGATGAGCGAAATGGCGCTGACCGCCGAGCACTTGATCGTGATCGGCCGCGGGCAGCTGCTCGCGGACATGTCGGTCAAGGACTTCATCTCGGCCAACTCGGCCGATTTCGCCCGGGTGCGGACGCCCGACACCGAGCCGGAGCAGCGCGAGAAGCTGACCGCCGCCATCGGCGAGGCGGGCGGCCGGGCCACGCCGGAGCCGGACGGTGCGCTGCGGGTGACGGGGCTGCCGCTGCCGCGGATCAGTGACCTCGCGCACGAGGCCGATGTCCGGCTGTGGGAGCTGTCGCCGCACCAGGCGTCCCTGGAAGAGGCGTACATGCGGATGACGCAGGGTGCCGTGGACTACCGCTCGACCAGCGACCCGCGGGCCGGTCTGCAGGAGGTTCCGGCGGGGTACGCCCCGCCGGGGTACGGCGGCGGCCCGGGGGTTCCCGGTCAGCTGCCCAACCCGTACGCCCAGCAGGCGGCCGGCGCCGTTCCCGGGCCGGGGTACCCGCCGCCCGCGCCGGCTCAGGGTCACCCGTACGGGGCACCCGCACCGTACGGGGCGCCCCACCCTTACGGGCAGCCGCCCGCCGCGCCGATGCCGCCCGCCGCCCCCGTCGACCAGCCCGTGCCCCACACCGAGGACGCCCGATGACCAGCCCTCAGCAGCCGCAGCCCCAGCCTGAGCGCGCCCCGCAGGAAGCCGCCGCCCAGCCGCCGGTGCCGCCCGCCGCACCTCCTGTGCCGCCCACCGCACCGCCCGCACCGCCTGCGTCGGAGCAGCCCGCGCCCGCCAAGGACGCGGGCACGATGATGCTCCAGGCCCAGGCCCAGCCCCCCGCGCAGTCCCCCGCACAGCCTCCGGTCAAGGAGGGCGGCACGATGATGCTCCAGGCGCAGCCGATGCCCGAGCCGCGGCCGCTCGCCGCGCACGGGCCCGGCAAGGGCAAGGACGCCGGCACGATGATGCTCCAGGCCCAGCCCCATCAGCCCCAGCAGGCCGAACAACCCCAGCAGGCGCAGCCCCAGCCGCCCGCCCAGGCCCCGCAGGCCGCCGCCCCCCAGGCGCAGCCGCCGGCCAACGGGGGCGGCACGATGATCCTCCAGGCGCAGCCGCCCGTACCGGCGCCCGCGCCGCAGGGGCAGCCGCAGGGCCAGGCGCAGCCGCCGGTTGCGCCGCACGCCCCCATGGGCGCCGGCGGTTACGTCTCGCCCATTCCGGTGCGGCCGGCCCATCTCGGCCATGCGCTGGCCTCGGAGTGGACGAAGATCCGCTCGGTGCGCTCGACGATCTGGACGCTGGGCGTGATGCTGCTGCTGATCGTCGGCATCGGTCTGCTCGCGACCCTCGCCGCGGGCTCGGACCGCGAGATGGACCCGCTGCTCGCGGTCGGGTTCGTCGGCGTCCTGCTCGGCAGCCTGTGCGTGATCACCCTGGGCGTGCTGTCGATCTCCTCGGAGTACGGCACCGGCATGATCCGTACGACGCTGACCGCCTGCCCCAGCCGGGTGCGGGTGCTGACCGCGAAGGCGATCGTGTTCTTCGGGCTGGCGCTGGTGATCACCACGATCGCCACCACGCTGGTCGCGCTGCTCGACTTCGCGATGCTCAACGGCCCGGCGCCGACCACCGACCAGTGGCTGCGCGCCACCGTGGGCGCGGGTCTGTACGTCGCGCTGCTCGGTCTGCTGGCGCTGGGCGTGGGCACGCTGCTGCGGCACTCGGCGGGTGCCATCAGCGCCATGATGGGCCTGGTGCTGCTGCCGATGCTGCTGGCGCTGTTCCTGCAGGGCGAGAGCGTGAAGGAGCTCCAGCGGGCGCTGATCGAGTACTCCGTACCCAGCGCGCTGGCGACGCTCTACGACATTCCGTTCCTGCCCAGCGGCCCCTCGGGCTGGACCCCGCTGTGGATCCTGGCCGGGGTCACCGCGGTGGTGCTGGGCGGTGCCTACGCCGCCATCGCCCAGCGCGATGTCTAGGACGACCGGGGCCCGGTGAACCGGACAAGGCCTCAGTAGCGAGGCGCATTACGGGACCGCTGGAGCCGTGCGCTCCGGCGGTCCCGTGCGTTCCAGCAGACCCGGTGCCAGTGCCGGCGGTCGTCGACGTCGCCGTGCTGCGGCCAGGCGACGACGTGCGGGACGCCGGGCGGGATCTCCTGGTCGCAGCCGGGGCAGCGGTAGTGCTTGGCCGCGCCGCCGCCCCCGACCTGCCGTACGACCCACTCCTCGCCGCGCCACTCCTCGGTCCGTTCGAGCCCGTAACGGTCGCCGCCCGTGCGGTCGATGGGCTTCGCACCGCCGTGCTGGCGGTTTCGACGCGGGGACACGGGCACACCTCATAAAGGGGGAAACGGGGTCACGGGCTGTCACCAGCGTACGCGGCGCTCTGCACGGCCCGTTCCGGACGGCAGGTTTCTGTGATCATCGGGAAATTCCCGGCGAGGCCGTGCCCTTGGCACGTGTCAGGCGTTGTTGCCTGTAAGGGGGGAGTCGCGTCGGCTGCGAGGAGGCAGAGAGCGATGCGTGTCGGAGCTTTCATCCTGGCCGCTCAATTCCCCGGTCAGGGACAGGGGGAAGCACTGCACCGGGCGGTGCGTTCCGCCGTGGTCGCGGAGGAGGCGGGCCTCGATGCGGTCTGGCTGGCGGAACACCACTTCGTACCTTACGGCGTCTGCCCGAATGCGGTGACGCTGGCCGCGCTGCTGCTGGGCCGGACCCGCCGGATCGGCGTCGGGACGGCGGTGAGCGTGCTGCCGACCCAGCATCCGGTGGCGCTCGGCGAGTCCGCGGCGCTGCTGCACCTGACGTCCGAGGGGCGGTTCACGCTCGGCGTCGGCCGGGGCGGCCCGTGGGTGGATCTGGAGGTCTTCGGTTCCGGGCTCGCCGCGTACGACCACGGCTTCCCCGAGTCGCTCGATCTGCTGCTGCGCTGGCTGCGCGAGCCGCGGGTCGGTGCGCAGGGCGAGCGGTACGCCTTCCGCGAGGTGGCGGTGGTGCCGCGGCCGGACCAGGCGCTGATCGATCCGGACGAGCCGGGGGCCGGGCCGCCGGGTCCGCCCGTGGTGGTGGCCTGCACCTCCCCGTCGTCGGTGCGGATGGCCGCAGCGCGCGGGCTGCCCATGCTGCTGGGCATGCACTGCGGGGACGAGGAGAAGGCGGAGATGATCGCGCTGTGGCGGTCGGCCGCGCGCGAGGCCGGCCGGGACGGAGAGGAGATCGCCGCGGCCGAGCACGTCTCGGCGGGTGTGGTGCAGATCGCCGATGCCCGTGAGGCCGCGACGGAGACCCTGATGAAGGCGATGCCGGGCTGGCTGCGCCAGGGGCTGGGCGCGCATGTGACGGTCGACGGCCGCTACCGTTCGATGCGCGATCCGCTGGCGTACACGGAGTTGCTGTGCGGGCTGCATCCGGTCGGCCCGCCGCAGTGGTGCGCGGACCGCCTGGCGGCGACGTCGGAGCGCACCGGCATCACCCGCTTCGCGCTGCTCGTCGAGGGCTCCGGCGATCTCGCGGCGACGGAGGAGAACGTCCGCCGGCTGGGCACGGAGGTCCTGCCGCAGCTGGTGTGACCGTCGGGGCGGCGGTGTGCGGTCGCCGTCGTCGTGCGGTGGTGCTGCCGCTGGCGCACCGTCTGCGGGGCGCGCCCAACCCCGCGCACGGCAGCGGCAGCAACTCCGTTCAGCAGTCGCGGAGTTCGGGCGACTGGTTGAGCAGCTGGCCCCGGACGGAGGTGAACCGGGCCAGCCGGTCGTCCACCGCCGGGTCGAGCGGGAAGACCGCCACCCGGTGGCAGTTCTGGAAGGCGAGGCGCACCCCGAAGTGGCGCTCCAGCGAACCACGGATCGCGTCACTCGCCAGTGCGCGCAGCAGCTGACCGCGCGCCTGCTCGTCCGGCGGCGGCGTCTGGTTGTCGGCGAACTCTCCGCCGTCGACCTTCAGCTGGGCCACCAGGGAGCTGATCATCCCCCATGCGTAGGGGAGGGAGTTCCGGACGCAGTCGACAAAAGCGGCTTCGTCGACCTCGCCTCGCTCGGCCTGTTCGAGGAGGGCCGGTGAGACGTCGAGCGACATGAGGTTCTCCTCTCGCGGCCCCGCCGGGACGGACGGGGCCTAGGGCTGGGACAAGGGGTTTCGCGACGGAGCGTGTTCGCCTCACGACCCCCCGCTTCAACGGTATGCCGCGCAAGAGGCCCGCACCAGGAGATTGCACATACAACCGGCCATTGGTGGGCGCCTGGGGTGCGGGGGTTTCCCCCGTAAAGGCACCTCCGTCCAGGGCGAATCGCGTAGCCGGCCCTCGGTCGAGTAGCGTGGCGCACCATGCGTCTCGTCATTGCCCGCTGCTCCGTGGACTACGCGGGCCGGCTCACCGCCCACCTTCCCTCCGCACCGCGCCTCATCCTGGTGAAGGCGGACGGTTCGGTCTCCATCCACGCGGACGACCGGGCCTACAAACCCCTCAACTGGATGTCCCCGCCCTGCACTCTCAAGGAGGGCGACGGGGACGTGTGGACGGTGGAGAACAAGGG
Organism: Streptomyces sp. NPDC048197; assembly: GCF_043202395.1. Classification (NCBI taxonomy): domain Bacteria; kingdom Bacillati; phylum Actinomycetota; class Actinomycetes; order Kitasatosporales; family Streptomycetaceae; genus Streptomyces; species Streptomyces sp. NPDC048197. Next base: position 92,194 of record NZ_JBIDAJ010000030.1, on the reverse strand, counting down.
GGGCGAGAAGCTCATCATCACCCTCGAAGAGGTCATGCACGACTCCTCGCACGAGCTGGGTGTCGACCCCGGTCTCATCAAGGACGGTGTGGAGGCGCACCTCCAGGAACTCCTCGCGGACCGGATCGAAACCCTCGGCGAGGGCTATTCGCTGATTCGGCGTGAATACCCCACTGCCATCGGACCGGTGGATATCTTGTGCCGGGACGCCGATGGGCAGACCGTGGCCGTCGAGATCAAGCGGCGCGGCGAGATCGACGGGGTCGAGCAGCTCACCCGTTATCTCGAACTCCTCAACCGCGACCCGCACCTGGCGCCGGTGAAGGGTGTTTTCGCGGCGCAGGAGATCAAGCCGCAGGCGCGGGTACTGGCCACCGACCGCGGTATCGGCTGCGTGGTGCTGGACTACGACGCCCTGCGCGGCATCGAGGACGACAAGCTCCGGCTGTTCTGACCCGGCCCCGGCGGAACAGACCCCCTACGGCACACGGCGCGACGGCCCGGTCCTCTCGGTACCGGGCCGTCGCGCCGTGTCGTACGGGGGCGTTACGCGGTCGGGGCGCTCTGCGTGCCGGCGGACGAGGCCGTGCCGCCCGAGGACGTGCTGCTGCCGTCCGAGCCCGCCGGGGAGCTGCCGGTGGGCGCGGAGGCGGAGGCAGCGGTGCTCTGGGAGGGCTTCTGCGTCGCCGGGTCGGTCGTCGGGTCGGTCGGGGTGGGGTCGGTCGGTTCGGTGCTGGGGTCGGTCGGCGTCGGGTCGGTCGGCTCGCTCGTCGGCCGGTGGGTGGACGGGGTCGGCCGGCCGGTGGGCGTGGTGGGCCGGCCGGTCGGGGTGGTGGGGTCGGCGGTCGGGTCGGTCGGGTCGGTGCCGGGGTCGGTGGGTTCGCCGGTGGTGGCGGAGCCGCTGGTCGACGGGGCCGGGCTGCCGGGGCGGCCGGTCCGGGCGGGCTTGGCGCCGTGGCCGGTGGGCGGCAGGCCGGTGCCGGTGGTGGGGTCCGCGGCCGGCAGGTCGGGGCTGGTGCCGTCGTCGGTGGTCTGCTCGGTGCTGACCTTGTTGTCGGGGGCGTCCTCGCCGCCGGAGGTCATGCCGAGGGTGATGACGGTGCCGAAGACGGCCACGAGCAGGGCTCCGGCGCCGGCCGCGACGAGGTTGCGGCGGGCACCGAGCAGTGCCTTGACGCCCTTGGCGCCGCCGGTGGCCGTGGTGGCCGGGAGGGCCGTCGTGGCCGCCGTCGAGGAGACGTTGCGGGAGATCACGGTCGCCGAGGTCGCCTCGGCGGCGGACGTCAGCCGCAGCTTGGCGGTGGACACCGCGTCGGGCGAGGCGGGTCCGTCCGCGCGGGGCCCGGCGGAGGGCTTGCCGCCGGAGCCGGCCGGCGGGAGCTGCGGGACGGCCGTGGTGGCCGCGGAGGCGGCCCGGGACCGGTCGGTGACCAGCGCCAGCGCGCGCCGTCCGGCCACTGCGCCGTTGCGGTCGGAGAGCACACCGCGCAGCCCGATGGACGCCTCCAGTTCGGCGCGGGCCCGGTCGAGGCTGCCGGTGCAGAGCGCGAGGACGCCCAGCTCGTGGTGGAAGTACGCCTCCTCGGCGACCTCGCCGGCCAGCCGGGCGGCCTCCTGGCCGTGCCGCAGGGCGCGTTCCCAGGCGCTCCAGTGCAGCGCGGCGGCGAAGGCGGGGGCGGCGGTACGGGCGAGCAGTACGGCCGCGCTGGCGTGTCCGCTCTCCCGGCTGCCGGTCAGTACGGCCATCGCGGCGAGCGCGGCGTCGGACTCGGCGGCGGCCCGCTCGGGGGTGACCGAGGGGTGGCCGGCCCACCAGGCGTAGTGCTGGGCCGCGGTGTGCGCCCGGGCGGTGGCGTCCTCGGCGTAGCCGGCCGCGGTGAGCTGGTCCAGGACGGTAGCGGCGAGCCGGTAGTGGCTGCCGACGGGGCTGATCAGTCCGCAGGCGAGCAGTTCGCCGAGGGCGGCGTCGGCGTGGGTGTCCTCGGTGAGGGCCGGCAGGTGCGCCTGGTGCGGCAGTTCGCCGCCGAGCGCGACGGCGAACCGCAGGGTCTCCCGGGCGGCGGCGCTCAGCCCCTGGGCGAGCAGCGGGGCGGGCGCGGCGGCCTCGCCGAGGGAGGGCAGCGGGGCCTCGGGGGCGTCCTCGGTGCCGTCGGTTTCGTCGGTGCCGTCCGTGCGGGCGGTGTCCCGGCCGCCGTCCGTCGTCCCGGGCTGCTCGGCCGGGAAGAGGCCGTAGCCGTCGTCGAGGGCGCCGGCGCGGTTGCGGCGCCGGTCGCGCTGCCGGAGCAGGGCGGCGGCCTGCACGAACCGCAGCGGCAGCCCCTCGGACTCGAACCACAGGTCGGCGGCCCAGGCCGCCTCGTCGTCGGTGAGCGGCCGGTCCACGGCGCGCTCCAGCATCCGTACGCAGCCGGCCCGGCCGATGCCGCCGAGGAAGACCTCTTCGAGGTGCGAGGCGGCGCTGGGCGCGGCGACGTCGGGGGTGGCGGCGACCAGGAAGGCGCATTCGGGGGTGGCGTCGAGCAGTTCGTCGAGCGCGGCGCCGCCGAATTCGAGGTCGTCGAGGACGACGATGGCGCCGATCTCGGCGACCAGGCGCAGCAGTTCGGGCCGGTCCGGGCGGTGCTGCGGGGCGCGGTGGACCGCGGCGAACAGGGCGTACAGCAGGTCGGTGGCGGTGCGGTGGTAGCCGGAGAGCCGGACCACGCCGTCGGGGGCGAGGTCGGCGCAGGCGGTGGCGACGGCGTCCAGCAGACGGGTGCGGCCGGAGCCCGCCGGGCCGGTGAGGCGTACCGAGCGGCCGCGGGAGAGCAGCCGGACCAGGCGCTCGATGTCCTCGGTGCGCTCTTCGAGCGTGCTGCCGTGCCCGGCGGATCCGGGCGGTCCCGGGGGCACCGGGGGTGCGGCGGCGCGGGCGGCCGCGGCGCGCTCCTGGGCGCCGAGCCGGACGGGTTCGTCGGGGCGTTCGCCGGGTGGGCAGGGCTCTATCTCGCTGCCGTCGACGGGGTTGACGGTGACGAGGTAGTTGCCCGAGACGAGCCGGACGACGCGGGCCGGGCCGTTGGGGCCGCCCTTCGCGCCGCCGAACGCGGGGGCCGGCGGATCGGCAGGAGTGCCCTGCTCGCCGTGTTCCTCAGGTCCCCGGTGAGTGTTCGGGTCCATGCTGCAAGCTCCCACGTGTACCGTGCCGAATGCGCTCCGGCCGTCCGCGCGGGTCTGCCGCGGCAGGTGGCCCCCGCCGTCGCGTCCGGTCCGGTGTCCGCCGCGGATGATGGCATACGGGCGGGATCCGAACCTTAGACCCGGAGCGCGGGGCCTTGCACGGGCGGGGGCGGGCACTGCCCGAAAGCTCCCGGTTCAGCCGTTGTGACGTGTTCTGTGCGGACCCTCCGCGGGAGCCCGCAGGGGCTTCCGCAGAGGTCGCGCAGGACTTCAGCAAGCGCGCCGGTCCCCCGTTCCTCCGGCGCGCTCCCCTTCTCGTGCCCGGGCTGTCACACCCGGGGAAGCGATTCGGCTTCGATGCCGCCCTCGATGGCGAGGATGCGGTGGAGCCGGGTGGCGACCAGCAGACGCTGCATCTGGGGCGGCACCCCGCGCAGTACCAGCCGCCGGTTGACCCGGCCGGCCCGGCGGTGTGCGCCCATGATCACACCGAGGCCGGTGGCGTCCCAGGAATCCAGCGCGGTGAGGTCCAGCACCAGGTCACCCCGACCGGAGTCGACGGCCGTGTGCAGCGCCGTCCGGGCGTCCGCCGCGCTGCGGACGTCGAGGCGGCCCTCGACGACCAGCTCGGCGTGGTCGCCCCTGATGTGCATATGCGCTCCCCTGTGTCATGGGTTCATGCATGGACGTCTACAGATCTGACTGCCTCTCATGCGGCGAAGTTGCCGCCTGTAAGCGAACCGATACCGAATTCACCCCATGGGGTGACCCCATCAGGCCCAACGACCTGACGCGGCATCAGTGCTCGTAGAAGCCCTGCCCACTCTTGCGTCCGATATCGCCCGCGTCGACCATGCGTCGCATGATCTCCGGCGGCGCGAACTTCTCGTCCTGGGACTCGGTGTAGATGTTGTCGGTGGCGTGCAGCAGGATGTCGATGCCGGTCAGGTCGGCGGTGGCCAGCGGGCCCATGGCGTGGCCGAAGCCCAGCTTGCAGGCGGTGTCGATGTCCTCGGCGCTGGCCACGCCGGACTCGTAGAGCTTGGCGGCCTCGACGACCAGCGCCGAGATCAGCCGGGTGGTGACGAAGCCGGCCACGTCGCGGTTGACGACGACGCAGGTCTTGCCGACGGACTCGGCGAACTCCCGGGCCGTGGCGAGGGTTTCGTCGCTGGTCTTGTAGCCGCGGACCAGCTCGCAGAGCTGCATCATCGGCACCGGCGAGAAGAAGTGCGTCCCGACGACCCGCTCGGGGCGGGAGGTGGCCGCGGCGATCTTGGTGATCGGGATGGCGGAGGTGTTGGAGGCCAGCACCGCTTCGTCCTTGACGAGCTTGTCCAGCGTCCGGAAGATCTCGCGCTTGACGTCGATCCGCTCGAAGACCGCCTCGACGACGATGTCGGCGTCGGCGGTGGCTTCCAGGTCGGTCGTGGTGGTGATGCGCGCCAGCGCCTGCTCGGCGTCGGCCGCGGCCAGCTTCCCCTTGGTGACGAACTTCTCGTACGAGGCCTCGATGCCGCCCTTGCCGCGGGCCAGGGCCTCGTCCGTCACATCGCGGAGCACCACGTCCCAGCCCGCCTGGGCGGAGACCTGCGCGATACCGGACCCCATCAGTCCGGCACCGATGACGGCGAGCTTCTTTGCCACTGCTGTCCCCTCACACCCTGTGCATTTGAAAGTCTGTCGGTCTTCGGGTGACGTTAGCGGTCGTTGGCGATCCATTGGTGGGTAAGAGATGCGCGTCACGCCCGCCCGTCACCCGACATGGCGGACATCACACCCGAAGCAGCCTTCCTGCGAGGTCGCGCCGCTCAGCCGGCCGCCCGCACCCCGTAGTTGAGGACCCGCTCGCTCAGCAGCTCCTCCATCTCGTCCAGCAGGACCAGCGCCTCGCGCGAGACCACCGCGGGCTTGCGGCCGGCGATCATCTCGTGGGCGATGGTCGTCATCAACGTCTGGTGCACCCAGTTGATCTGGCCGGCCATCAGGGCGGGCATCGGGTCGCCGTCCGCCGCCCCGGTCTCCTCCCGGAGGGTGGCCTCCAGGTCCTCGTACTGCTCGCGCTGCATGTGCCACAGCCGGGCCTGGAGGGACGGCGAGCCGTGGACGACCTTCATGAAGCGGTCATAGCCCTCGATGAGGCCCACCTTGGGTGAAACGTTCTCCACCTCTTCGCGCAGCTCCCTCAGGACGGCGAGGGCGGCGGACTCCCCCGCGCGCCGGCCCCGTACGAACCGTGACAGCCGGTCGATGAGGCCCTTGCCGCGGTCGAGGAAGAGGTCCTCCTTCGCCGGGAAGTAGTTGTAGACCGTGTTGACCGAGACGTCGGCGGCCTCGGCGATCTCCGCGATGGTCACCGCGTCGAAACCGCGCTCCAGGAAGAGACCGGTCGCCATGTCCGAGATGTACTGGCGGGTCTGCCGCTTCTTCCGCTCCCTGAGTCCCTCTGCCATGGCCCCAGCCTACCCCTCGCTGGGCACATTGAAATTTTGGGGACGTTGCAATTTTTCAGGCTCTCTGTTTTTCTAGCGGCATGCCCGTACTCAGCACGTCCGGACTCGCCCGGACCTTTTCCACCAAAAGCGGCCCCGTCGAGGCCGTCCGCGGTATCGACCTCACCGCCGAGCGCGGCGAGATCCTCGGCTTCCTCGGCCCCAACGGCGCCGGCAAGACCACCACCCTGCGGATGCTGACGACCCTCCTCGCCCCCACCGGCGGCACCGCGACCGTCGCCGGCTGCGACCTGGCCCGCGACCCGGCCGGGGTGCGCCGCGCCTGCGGATACGTCGCCCAGTCCGGCGGCGTCGACCCGAACGTCTCGGTCCGCGAGGAACTCGTCACCCAGGCCCGCCTCTACCGCCTGGGCAAGGCCGAAGCCCGGCAGCGTGCCGAGGAATTGGCCACCGACCTGGACCTGACCGGCCTCCTGGACCGGAAGACCGCGACCCTCTCCGGCGGCCAGCGGCGCCGGCTCGACATCGCCATGGGCCTGACCCACCGCCCCGAGGTCCTCTTCCTCGACGAGCCGACCACCGGCCTCGATCCGGGCAGCCGCGCCGACCTCTGGGACCTGGTCCTCCGGATCCGCGCCCAGCACGGCACGACCGTGTTCCTGACCACCCACTACCTCGACGAGGCCGATGCGCTGGCCGACCGGCTGGTGATCATCGACAAGGGAGTGGTCGTCGCCGACGGCACGCCGGACGCCCTCAAACGCGCCCACGGCGGCTCCCCCGACGCGTCCCTCCAGGACACCTTCCTCGCCATCACGGGCCGCGGCATCACGCCCCGGGACACCACCCCCCTCGCCGTCTAGGAGCCGACTTCCATGTCCCCACTTCTGTCCGACACCGCGCTGATCTTCGGCCGCTACGCCCGGCAGACCCTGCGCTCGAAGCTCCAGATGCTCTTCGGCGTGCTGATGCCGCTGCTCTACCTGCTCTTCTTCGGGCCGCTGCTGACCCGGCTGCCGCTGTCCTCGTCCGGCAGTTCCTGGCAGGTGCTGGTACCCGGCCTGCTGCTCCAACTCGGCCTGTTCGGGGCCTCGTTCTGCGGATTCGGGATCATCGTCGAGAAGCAGTTCGGCGTCGTCGAGCGGATGCGGGTCACGCCGGTGAGCCGGGCCGCACTGCTGCTGGGGCGGGTGCTGCGGGACGCCGCGCTCTTCGTCTTCCAGGCCGTGCTGCTGGTGCTGGCGGCGGTGGCGATGGGGCTGCGGGCGCCGCTGCCCGGCGTCCTCATCGGCTTCGCGTTCGTCGCCGTCCTGACCGTGGCCCTGGCCTCGCTGTCGTACGCGCTGGCGATGAAGGTGAACACCCCGCAGGAATTCGGGCCGGTGATCAACTCCGTCACCATGCCCTCGATGCTGCTGTCCGGGCTGATGCTGCCGATGACGCTGGGGCCGACGTGGCTGGACGTCCTCTCGCACGTCATGCCGTTCCGCTACCTCGTGGACGCGGTACGGGCGGCGTTCGTCGGCGACTACGCGTCCTCGGCGGTCCTGTACGGCGCACTGGTGGCACTCGCCTTCACCGTGCTCTCCGCGACGCTCGGCACCCGCGCCTTCCGGAGGGCCGCGGCGTAGTCTCGCCCGTATGGTGAATCTGACGCGCATCTACACCCGCACCGGCGACAAGGGCACCACGGCCCTGGGCGATATGAGCCGTACCGCCAAGACCGATTCGCGGATCGCGGCCTACGCCGACGCCAATGAGGCGAATGCGGTGATCGGTACCGCCATCGCCCTGGGACAGCTCGACACCGAGGTCGTCAAGGTCCTCACCCGCGTGCAGAACGACCTGTTCGACGTGGGTGCGGACCTGTCGACCCCGGTGGCCGAGAACCCCGAGTTCCCCCCGCTGCGCGTCGAGCAGAGCTACATCGACAAGCTGGAGGCCGACTGCGACCGCTTCCTGGCCGAACTCGACAAGCTGCGCAGCTTCATCCTCCCGGGCGGCACCCCTGGCGCGGCCCTCCTCCACCAGGCCTGCACCGTCGTCCGCCGCGCCGAACGCGCCACATGGGCCGCCTTCGAGGAACACGGCGACACCATGAACCCCCTCACCGCCACCTACCTCAACCGCCTCTCCGACCTCCTCTTCATCCTGGCCCGCACGGCCAACAAGGAACTGGGCGACGTCCTGTGGGTCCCGGGCGGGGAACGCTGACGAACGGGCGGCGGGACCGGCTGGGGGCCCGGGGGTCACCCCCCGGGAAGACACAGCATCCTGGCCCGCACCGCCAACAAGGAACTCGGCGACATCCTGTGGGTCCCGGGCGGGGAACGCTGAGGAACGGGCGGCGGCAGGCCGGCGGGCGGCGGGCCGGCGGGCGGCGGCGGGCCGGCGGGCGCTGGGGCCGGACGCCCGGGCCGGGCGCCCGGGTCGGGCGGCGGGGCCCGTCAGCGCAGGGTCTTCTGCTGCGGGGTGGGGGTCGCTTCGGGGGTGGGGGTGGCGGTGGGGGTGTCCCTGGGGGCCTTCTTCGGCCAGACGAGGTAGGTCAGGGCGATCACGCCGTGGATCATCAGGATGCGCAGCGAGGTGCCCTGCCAGCCGCGCAGCGACGCCGTGTCGCCGTCCGTGCCGACGTACCAGATCGCCAGCTGCAGCAGCCCGATCGCGATGGCCACCCACACCACCGTGCGCAGCCACAGCATCCCCTCGTGCTTCGCGCGGTCCATGCCGTAACGCTTCGGGGGCCGGGGGCCGCCCGCGAAGCGGTGCGCGAAGTGCCCGTCGACCCACTTGATCGTGTAGTGCCCGTAGGCGACCGTGTAGCCGATGTAGAGCGCGGCCAGTCCGTGTTTCCAGTCGGCGGAGGCGCCGTTCTTCAGGTCGATCGCGGTGACGATCAGCAGCACCAGCTCCAGCAGCGGTTCCAGCAGGAGCACCGCCGCCCCGGTCCGCGGCATCCGCGCCAGGTAGCGCAGGGCCAGGCCCCCCGCCAGCAGCACCCAGAAGCCGACTTCACAGGCGATGATCAGCGTGACGACCACGGCCGCCTCCTCTCAGGATCTTCCACCGAATACCTCAACCCTCCCAGCGGCGGCCGCCCGAAACGTCGTCACCTGCGACGATCCCGCACTGCATCTTTCGATGTAGCCGGCGGAGCGCGGGGATGACCGCGACGTGGAGGCAGCGGGCGCCGTCGCCGTGTTTGATGGAGGGGTGACCGCCAGCTCCCCCGCCGCCCTCGGCCGGCCGCACCGACTCGATCTGCTCATCGCGGGCGGCGGGCTGCTCGGCGGACTGCTGCTGTGGACGATGAACCTGCACGGCGGGCCACCGCAACTGGGACTGCCGCCCTCGCTCACCCTCCTCTCGCTCACCGCGATGTCCGGCGCGGAACTGCTGCGCCGGACCGCCCCGATGGCGGCCCTGGGCATCGCGGTGCCCGCCCTGGCGCTGGACATCTGCGCCGGCACACTCGTCGCCACCGTCCTGATGTTCACCGACGTCGTCTACGCGGCGGTGCTCTACGGCCCGGCCGCCGCGGCCCGCCGGATCCCGCTGCACTCGGTGCTCGGCACGGTCGTCGCGGCCGTCGCGCTGACCGCGGCGTGGCCGGACCCGCAGGTCGTGATGGTCGTCATCGGCATCGCGGTGATCACCGTCGCACCGGCCTGGACCGGCCTGATCATCCGCAACCACCGCGACGCCGCCGAGTCCGCCCGACTGCGGGCCGAGCAGACCGCACTGCTGGCGGAGATGGACCGCACCCAGGCGGTGGCGGGCGAACGCGCGCGGATGGCCCGGGAACTCCACGACATGGTCGCCAACCACCTGTCCGCGATCGCGATCCACGCCACCGCCGCCCAGTCCATCGACGACCCGTCCGCGACCCGCGAGGCGCTCGGCGTCATCCGGGAGAACAGCGTGCAGGGCCTGTCCGAAATGCGCCGGCTGATCGGCCTGTTGCGCGACCCGAAGGCCACCGCCGAGTACGCCGAGGAGCCGGCCGCCACCCCCACCCTCGACGGGCTGGACGCGCTGATCGCCCAGGCCCGCACGAACGGCGCGAGCAGCGGCCTGACCTTCGTCCTGGACGACGCCCGCCACCCGGACGGCACCGGGCCCGGGCCCCGCACCGCCGCGCCGTTCGAGCTGGCGGTCTACCGCATCGTCCAGGAGTCCCTGACCAACGCGCTCAAGCACGCCGCGCCCGGCGAGGTCCGGGTGCGGATCGCCCGCGACCGCAGCGGGGCGCTCACCGTCACCGTCCGCAGCCCGTTCGCCGACCGGCCCGGCCCCCGGGCCCCGGGGTCAGGCACCGGCCTGGTCGGGATGCGCGAACGGACCGCCCTGCTGGGCGGGGCATTCGAGGCCGGCCCGGAAAGCGGGCCGGCCGGCACAGTCTGGCTGGTGCGGGCAGCGCTGCCCGCGGCCGAGGAGGAAGAGCAACGATGACAGGCGCCGACGCGCAGCCGATCCGGGTACTCGTCGCCGAGGACCAGTCCGCCGTACGGGCCGGGCTGGTCCTCATCCTGCGCTCCGCCCCCGACATCGATGTCGTCGGGGAGGCGGAGGACGGTGAGGAGGCGGTCCGGCTGGCCCGGGAACTGCGGCCCGACCTCGTCCTGATGGACATTCAGATGCCGCGGCTGGACGGCGTCTCCGCCACCCGCAAGGTGGTCGCCGAGAAGCTGGCGGACGTCCTGGTGCTGACCACGTTCGACCTGGACGAGTACGTCTTCGGGGCGCTGCGGGCGGGCGCCGCCGGCTTCCTGCTCAAGGACAGCGACGCGGCTGCGCTGCTGACCGCGGTGCGCACGGTGGCGTCCGGCGAGGGCCTGATCGCCCCCGCGGTCACCCGGCGCCTGATCGCGGAATTCGCCAGCCCCCGTACGGCGGCACGGGCGGCGCGGGACGCGGACGCCCCCGATCCGGCGGTCCTGGACGCACTGACGCCGCGCGAACGCGAGGTACTGGGCTGTCTGGGCCGCGGCCTCTCCAACGCCGATATCGCCTTACGGCTGGCCATGGCCGAGGCCACCGTCAAAACCCACGTCAGCCGCCTGCTGGCCAAACTCGATCTCCGCAGCCGGGTCCAAGCGGCAGTACTGGCCCAGGAGTTGGGAGTCGACGGGCCGTAGAGAACGCTTCCCGGCCGTGGAGAACGCCTTCACCGGCCGTGGGGAATGCCCTCCCCCGCCTCGCGGCGCTCGCGGTGGCCGCCCGCCGACGTGCGACAGGACCGACCATCGCGAGCGCCACACCGCCGGATGCGGCATCGATCGCCTCAAGGGGCACCGGGCCGGGACGGCGGCGGAGCGTCAGGAATTCATCGCGGCACGGTCGGACTCACTGCGCAGAACGCAGAATTCGTTGCCTTCGGGGTCGGCAAGGACGGCCCAGCCTGAACCATCGGGATTCCGGTGATCGGCGACAAAGGTGGCACCGAGGCCCAGCAGCCGCTCCACCTCCTGATCGCGCGAGGTATCGGGGCGCACACACAGATGGATCCGGTTCTTGACCGTCTTGGCCTCGGGCACCTGGTTGAAGTACAATACCGGGCCCTCCGCCAGCAGCACCTGAGTCTCCCGGTCACCCGGCCGGTCCTCCGGATGCAGCGGACGGCCGGTCACCCCGCTCCAGAACCGGGCCAGCCCGTAGGCATCCGCACAGTCGATCGCCACGTTCTGCAATACCGAGACCATGCACGCGAGCCTTCCTGACCCGCACGCCGAACGCCAGGCCCCTCAGGTCACGTTCACCCTCCCCCAGACTTCGTCCGGGAGATGCCCCCATCCAACGAGGCCCCTTAATTACGCCACATTGACTCGTTGCCCCGGCGGGGCTGCCTCCAGCCAGGCCAGGAAACCCGTGAGCGCGTCCTCGCTCATGGCCAGTTCCAGGCGGGTGCCGCGGTGCCGGCAGGCCAGCACGATGGAGTCGGAGAGCAGGGCGAGCTCCTCCTCACCCTGCGGGGTGCGGCGCTCCAGCACCTCGATGGCGGAGCGCTCCAGCAGGCGGCGGGGCCGGGGCGCGTACGAGAAGACCCGGAACCACTCGATCCGGTCGCCGTTGTAGCGCGCCACGCCGTAGATCCAGCCCTTGCCGCTGGGCTCGTTCTCCGGCACGTTCCAGCGCAGACTGCAGTCGAAGGTGCCACCGGACCGCTGGATGAGCCGCCGCCTCAGTCCGAAGACGAACAGCCCCAGCAGCACCAGCACCACGACCGCGCCGCTCACAAGCAGAGCGAGGACCATCTCGACCGACCTCCTCGCCTCGTTGGGTGCCCCCGGACGGAACCCGGGGGTGGGAGTACCTCCCGCTTGCGGGGGAGGAAACGCACCTGCATTGCCTCAGCCGCGGGCCGCTCCGGAGAATTCCGGGCAGCCCGCGGCTGAGGATCGATCTCGTCGGTGACGGGGCTCAGTGAACGCCCGTCACCGCACGCAGCCGGACATCGGCGCGACGCTCGGCGGCCGCGTCGGCCTCCGACTTCGCTCGCTCCAGGGCCCGCTCCGCGCGCTGGACATCGATCTCGTCCGACAGCTCCGCCACCTCTGCGAGCAGGGACAGCTTGTTGTCGGCGAACGAGATGAAGCCGCCGTGCACGGCGGCGACGACGGTGCCGTCCCCGCTCTCGCCGGTCGTACGAATCGTCACCGGGCCCGACTGCAGCACGCCGAGCAGCGGCTGGTGTCCGGGCATGACGCCGATGTCGCCCGACGAGGTGCGCGCGACGACCAGGCTGGCCTTGCCGGACCAGACCTGACGGTCGGCGGCGACCAACTCGACGTGCAGCTCAGCCACGATGGCTCCTCGGGTCTCCACCTGCCTGGTGTGGCAGATGTTGGGTCAAATACTAGTGGTCGTACGGACCGGGGGCGGCCAGGGCCGCCCCCGGAACCGGTACGGGGTCAGGAGACGCCCAGCTCCTTGGCGTTCTTCTTCAGGTCCTCGAGACCGCCACACATGAAGAAGGCCTGCTCGGGGAAGTGGTCGTAGTCGCCGTCCGCGATCTGGTTGAACGCGGCGATCGACTCGTCCAGCGGCACGTCCGAACCGTCCACGCCGGTGAACTGCTTCGCCACGTGGGTGTTCTGCGACAGGAACCGCTCGATGCGACGGGCGCGGTGGACGGTGAGCTTGTCCTCCTCGCCGAGCTCGTCGATACCCAGAATCGCGATGATGTCCTGGAGGTCCTTGTACTTCTGCAGGATCGTCTTGACGCGCGAGGCGCAGTCGTAGTGCTCCTGCGTGATGTAGCGCGGGTCCAGGATCCGGGACGTCGAGTCCAGCGGGTCGACCGCCGGGTAGATGCCCTTCTCCGAGATCGGACGGGAGAGGACCGTCGTCGCGTCGAGGTGCGCGAAGGTCGTCGCCGGCGCCGGGTCGGTCAGGTCGTCCGCGGGGACGTAGATCGCCTGCATCGAGGTGATCGAGTGACCCCGGGTCGAGGTGATGCGCTCCTGGAGGAGACCCATCTCGTCGGCCAGGTTCGGCTGGTAACCCACCGCGGAGGGCATCCGGCCGAGCAGGGTCGACACCTCGGAACCGGCCTGGGTGAAGCGGAAGATGTTGTCGATGAAGAACAGCACGTCCTGCTTCTGCACATCGCGGAAGTACTCCGCCATGGTCAGACCGGCCAGCGCGACGCGGAGACGGGTGCCCGGCGGCTCGTCCATCTGACCGAAGACCAGCGCGGTCTTGTCGATGACGCCGGAGTCCTGCATCTCCTCGATGAGGTCGTTGCCCTCACGGGTGCGCTCGCCGACACCGGCGAACACCGACACACCGTCGTGGTTGTTGGCCACGCGGTAGATCATTTCCTGGATCAGAACGGTCTTGCCGACACCGGCACCACCGAACAGACCGATCTTGCCGCCCTTGACGTACGGGGTCAGCAGGTCGATGACCTTGACGCCGGTCTCGAACATCTCGGTCTTCGACTCGAGCTGGTCGAAGGACGGCGCCTTGCGGTGGATCGCCCAGCGCTCGGTGACCTCGGCCTCGGCCTCCGGCTTGTTCAGGATCTCACCGAGGGTGTTGAACACCTTGCCCTTGGTGATGTCGCCGACCGGGACGGTGATGCCGTTGCCCGTGTCGGTCACCGGGGCCTGGCGGATCAGGCCGTCGGTGGGCTGCATCGAGATCGCACGGACCAGGCCCTCGCCCAGGTGCTGGGCGACCTCGAGGGTCAGGATCTTCTTGGCACCGGCCTCGGCCGGGTCCGCGACCTCGACGGTCAGCGCGTTGTAGATGTCCGGCATCGCGTCGACGGGGAACTCCACGTCGACGACCGGGCCGATGACACGGGCGACGCGGCCCGTCGCCGCGGCCGTCTCAACAGTGGTGGTCATAGTTGTCAGTCACTCCCCGCGGTCGCGTCGGCCAGTGCGGCACTGCCACCGACGATCTCGCTGATTTCCTGGGTGATTTCGGCCTGGCGGGCCGCGTTGGCAAGCCGCGAGAGCGACTTGATGAGCTCTTCTGCGTTGTCGGTCGCCGACTTCATCGCACGCCGGGTGGCGGCGTGCTTGGAGGCGGCGGCCTGCAGCAGCGCGTTGTAGATCCGCGACTCGACATACCGCGGCAGCAGGGCGTCGAGGACGTCCTCGGCCGACGGCTCGAACTCGAACAGCGGAAGGATCTCGCCCTTGGACGACTCCGCCGACTCGGCGGCCGCCTTGTCCAGGGACAGCGGCAGCAGCCGGTCGTCGAGCGCCGTCTGCGTCATCATCGAGACGAACTCCGTGAAGACGATGTGGAGTTCGTCCACGCCGCCCTCTGCGGTGTCCTTCTGCACGGCCTCGATCAGCGGTGCGGCGATCGCCTTGGCGTCCGCGTACGTCGGGCTGTCGGTGAAACCGGTCCACGACTCCACGACCTTGCGCTCGCGGAAGCTGTAGTACGACACACCCTTGCGCCCGACGATGTAGACGTCGACCTCTTTGCCCTCGGCCTTGAGCCGCTCGGTGAGCTGCTCCGCGGCCTTGACGACGTTGGAGGAGTATCCGCCGGCCAGACCGCGGTCGCTCGTGATGAGCAGCAGTGCGGCCCGGACCGGGCGCTCCGCCTCGGTCGTCAGCGCGTGCTGGGTGTTCGAGCCGGTGGCAACCGCTGTCACCGCGCGGGTCAGTTCACTCGCGTACGGCGTCGACGCCGCCACCTGGCGCTGCGCCTTGACGACGCGCGAGGCGGCGATCATCTCCATCGCCTTGGTGATCTTCTTGGTCGCGGTGACGGAGCGGATGCGACGCTTGTAGACCCGGAGCGTGGCTCCCATGGATCAGGTCCCTTCCGTCGTCACTTGCTCGTGCCGGCCGTGGTGTCCTCGCCGAGCAGCTTGCCGTCCGAGGTCTCGAACTGCCGCTTGAAGCCGTCGACGGCCTCGGAGATCGCCCCGATGGTGTCGTCGGACATCTTGGCGCCCTCGCGGATGCTGGTCAGGAGGTCCTTCTTCTCCCGGTGGAGGTGGTCGAGGAGCTCGCGCTCGAAGCGGCGGATGTCCTCGACCGGGACGTCGTCCATCTTGCCGTTGGTGCCGGCCCAGATGGAGACGACCTGGTCCTCGACCGGGTACGGGTTGTACTGGCTCTGCTTGAGCAGCTCGGTCATGCGCTTACCGCGCTCCAGCTGCGCCTTGGAGGCCGCGTCCAGGTCGGAACCGAAGGCGGCGAACGCCTCCAGCTCGCGGTACTGGGCGAGGTCCACGCGGAGCCGGCCGGACACCTGGCGCATGGCCTTGTGCTGGGCGGAACCACCGACGCGGGAGACGGAGATACCGACGTTCAGCGCCGGACGCTGGTTGGCGTTGAACAGGTCCGACTCCAGGAAGCACTGGCCGTCGGTGATGGAGATGACGTTGGTCGGGATGAACGCCGACACGTCGTTCGCCTTGGTCTCGACGATCGGGAGACCGGTCATCGAGCCGGCGCCCATGTCGTCGGAGAGCTTGGCGCAGCGCTCCAGCAGACGCGAGTGCAGGTAGAAGACGTCGCCCGGGTAGGCCTCGCGGCCCGGCGGACGGCGCAGGAGCAGGGACACGGCGCGGTAGGCGTCGGCCTGCTTCGAAAGGTCGTCGAAGATGATCAGGACGTGCTTGCCCTGGTACATCCAGTGCTGGCCGATGGCCGAGCCGGTGTAGGGCGCGAGGTACTTGAAGCCCGCCGGGTCGGACGCCGGGGCGGCGACGATGGTGGTGTACTCCAGGGCGCCGGCCTCCTCCAGCGCGCCGCGCACGGACGCGATGGTGGAGCCCTTCTGGCCGATGGCGACGTAGATGCAGCGGACCTGCTTCTTGGGGTCGCCCGAGCGCCAGTTGTCGCGCTGGTTGATGATCGTGTCGACGGCCAGGGCGGTCTTGCCGGTCTGGCGGTCACCGATGATCAGCTGACGCTGGCCGCGGCCGATCGGCACCATCGAGTCGACGGCCTTGTAGCCGGTCTCCATCGGCTCGTGCACCGACTTACGGACCATGACGCCCGGGGCCTGCAGCTCCAGGGCGCGGCGGCCGTCGGTCTCGATCTCGCCGAGGCCGTCGATCGGGTTGCCCAGCGGGTCGACGACGCGGCCGAGGTAGCCCTCGCCCACGGCGACCGAGAGCACCTCGCCGGTGCGCTGCACCGACTGGCCCTGCTCGATGCCGCTGAACTCACCGAGGATGACCGCACCGATCTCGCGCTCTTCCAGGTTCAGCGCAAGACCGAGCGTGCCGTCCTCGAACTTCAGCAGCTCGTTCGCCATCGCCGAGGGCAGCCCCTCGACGTGTGCGATGCCGTCACCGGCATCGCTAACCGTGCCGACCTCCTCGCGCGAGGCCGCGTCCGGCTTGTACGCCTGGACGAAGTTCTCCAGCGCGTCCCGGATCTCCTCCGGCCGGATCGTGAGCTCCGCCATCTGGGTTCCCTGCTCTCCTTGTTGGGCCCGAAGTTACTTGCGGGGTCTGGGGTGGTCCCCCAGGGGCTTTCCGCTTACGGCCCAACTCGGGCCGCCGTCATG
The DNA here is from genome assembly GCF_043202395.1 of Streptomyces sp. NPDC048197. Classification (NCBI taxonomy): domain Bacteria; kingdom Bacillati; phylum Actinomycetota; class Actinomycetes; order Kitasatosporales; family Streptomycetaceae; genus Streptomyces; species Streptomyces sp. NPDC048197. The sequence continues at coordinate 75,587 of NZ_JBIDAJ010000030.1, read as the reverse complement.
CTTGTGCTGGTCCCCGGGGCTTCTTCCGGACCGCAGCCGGACCTCTCGGTCCGGCCGGCTGGTCCGGCGCCTGGCCGCCGGTTGTGCAGCTCTTGAGTTGGTGGCTGGGTCAGCCGGCCATCCGCCGGGTCGCCTCGTCGAGGCGCTCCGCGATGGTCCCGTTGATGACCTCGTCGCCGATCCGTACCTGGACGCCGCCGAGGACCTCGGGGTCCACGTCGAGGTTCAGGTGGATCTGCCGTCCGTACAGCGCGGTCAGGGAGGCGCTCAGCCGCTCCCGCTGTCCGTCGCTGAGGGGCACCGCGGAGGTGACCACCGCGACCATCCGGTCCCGGCGGTGCGCCGCCAGCTTGGAGAGGGCGTCGAGCCCCGCTTCCAGGCTACGGCCCCGCGGCTGTACGACAAGACGGATCACGACACGCTCGGTGACCGGGTTGGCCCGGCCGCCCAGCAGCGAACGCAGCAGCTCCGTCTTGGCCGACGCGGCCGCGTTGCGGTCGGTCAGCGCACGGCGCAGCTCGGGGTTGGCGCCGACGATCCGGCCGAACCGGAACAGCTCGTCCTCGACGTCGTCGAGGGCACCGGCCCGCTGGGCGGCGACGAGGTCGGCGCTGAAGGCCAGCTCCTCGAGCGCGTCCGCCAGGTCACGCGAGCGCGACCAGCGCGCGCGGACCATGCCGGTGACCAGGTCGGTGGCCGGGCCGCCGATCCGGCCGCCGAGCAGCCGTCCGGCCAGTTCGGCCCGGGCCTCGCCGGCCTGCGCCGGGTCGGTCAGGACCCGACGCAGCGACACCTCGCGGTCGAGCAGAGCGGTGACGGCAGCCAGCTCCTCGGCGAGCTTCGCGGCGTCGACGGCAGTGTTGTCCGTCAGCGCGTCGAGCTGCTCGCGTGCGGAGGCTAGTGCCTCGCGGCTCGCTCCGTTCATCGGCCGGCCTCAGCCTTCGTCGCGTCCGACGCCGCCTTGGCCTCGAGCTCGTCGAGGAAGCGGTCGATGGTCCGGCTCTGCCGGGCGTGGTCCTCGAGGGACTCGCCGACGAGCTTGCCGGCCAGGTCGGTGGCGAGCTTGCCCACGTCCTGACGCAGCGACTGCGCGGCCTGCTGGCGGTCCGCCTCGATCTGGGCGTGACCGGCAGCGATGATCTCCTCACGCTGCCGCTGGCCCTCGGCGCGCATCTCCGCGATGAGGGTCGCGCCCTGCTCCTGCGCCTCCTGGCGCAGACGCGCGGCCTCGTGGCGGGCGTCGGCCAGCTGTGCCCGGTAGTCCGCGAGCACCTGCTGGGCCTCGGCCTGAAGCGCTTCGGCTTCCTCCATCCGGCCTTCGATCTGCTTCCGGCGCTCGTCCAGAACGTTGTTGATGTTCGGGAGGAGCTTCTTGGCGAGGATGCCGAAGACGATGAAGAAAGCGATCAGGCCGATGACCAGCTCTGGAATCGGCGGGATCAGGGGGTTCTCGGGAACCTCCGCCGCCATGGTGACCAGGGCGTTCACATCAGTGCCTTCCGTCTGAATGGATGTCGAAGGTTTCGTTTACTTGAAAACGAAGCCCATGACGATGCCGATGAGGGCGAGCGCCTCACAGAAGGCGAAACCCATGATCTGGTTGGTGCGGATCAGGCCGGCGGCCTCGGGCTGGCGGGCCAGGGCCTGGGTGCCGTTACCGAAGATGATGCCGACGCCGACGCCGGGGCCGATGGCCGCAAGGCCGTAGCCGATCGCGCTGGCGCTGCCGGTGAAGGCGGTCGCGGAGGCGAGGTTGACGGTCTCGAGAGCAGCGGACATGCCGTTACTTCCTTCTCATTTCACGGACCGGTGGGGGTTGGCCACCGGACAGCTGTTGGGGCTGGGAGGCGGGGTGCTCAGTGGTGCTCGGAGAGCGCGCCCTGGACGTAGTTGCAGGCCAGGAGCACGAAGATGTACGCCTGAACGGCCTGGATGAAGAGCTCGAAGGCCGTCATCGCGAGGGTCATGATGAACGAGGCGCCGGCGTAGACGATGCCGATGCCGTTCAGCAGGTACCAGCTGGCGACGGTGAACATCACGATCAGCAGGTGGCCCGCGAACATGTTCGCGAAGAGCCGGACCGCGTGCGTGAAGGGCCGGATGATCATGTTCGAGAGGAACTCGATCACGACGATCAGCGGCAGCACCCAGCCGAGCGACTTGTCATAGCTGGTGACGTTCTTCAGGCCGCCGACGAAGCCGTGCTTCTTGAAGGTCAGGTAGACCCACAGGATGTAGACGACTGCCGCAAGGCCGGCCGGGAAGGCGATGATCGAGGTGACCGGGAAAGAGGCGACCGGGACGATCGACCACAGATTCATGATCCACACGAAGAAGAACAGCGCGACCATGAAGGGGACGTACTTGTCGCCCTCCTTCTTCCCGAGCGCGTCATAGACGAGTCCGCGGCGCACGAAGTCGTAGCCCGCCTCGCCGATCATCTGCAGCTTTCCGGGGACCACCTTCGCCTTGCCGAATGCGGCCCAGAAGAAGCCGACAACGACGACCGTGCTGAGCAGAGCCAGCAGCATCGGCTTGTTGAACTCGTAGCCGCCGATCGTGAAGAGCGGCTTGAAGACGAAGTTATGAAGCCCGGGAGCATCAAAGCCGCACCCGGAAAAGATGTGGCAGTCGGTCTCGAAGGCGAGCATCGTTTCAGCACTCACCGCGAGCTCCTTCAGCGTGGCGCATGGGTACGGCAACCTCGTTGTGTCGGCGCGGCGTTGAGCCACGGAGCGGCACTGGACTGGTCTTACGGATTAGGGGGCGGCTGGCCGGCTCTGGGCCGGGCCGGATCGCAGGCATCGGCCGCGAGAACTTCCCGTTCCGTCCCGTAGGACTCGGGAGCTCAGCCGCCTGCGCCAACTGTGCCGCAGTTGGCACCGGACGATAGCAGGCCCGCATGAGGGCATTTATCTCGGCCCTACGAGTCACGTCGGCGACCCCGCCGTCTCCGCCTTCTTGCGCTCGGCGGAGTCGGGATCCACGTACAGAATCTTTGCCTTCATATGACCGCGGGTCTGCGCTGCGATCCATACGAGGGTGGCGCCGAGCAAGGTGAACGCAAATGCCTTGGTGTCGAACAGCGTTGTGTCCTTGAACGCGAGCAGGAAGAGCAGCACGAACAGGATCTGCGTCGTGTAAAGCAGCAGCCCCATCATCTGGAACAGCTGCGGCAGGTTCTTCGCGGTTTTCTGCAGGACCACCAGGCCCGCGCCCATGACGAGCAGCACCAGCACGGTGCCGACGACGGCGCCGATCGCTCCCGTCGCACCGGCGACCACCGCGCTCACGGCAACGGCGATGACGCCGAGGGCGAGCGTGGGCACAGCGGCGTGAAGGAGTAGTCGGGCGTCATTCGACTGCATGGCGGCGCTCCGGCATGGGGTGGGGGTGTGTCGTCAGGGACGAGCGTAGACCCGGCCTGAGGCGGAACCTGAGGCCCAAGGACCGTCGCACTACGGCCCTTCGGCTCTGTCGCCGGGTTTCGTGAACGGTATCACAAACTATTTGATGAGGTCTTTACCTGGTTCGTGTGGACCCTGTCACACCTGAGCGTGAACCTGCGCGTTGGTGCACTGACAGCCGGTTTTTTGTCTGGTATGGAGTCAACCGTCCCGTTTTTCGCTGCCCGTTCGAGCGATCTCGACCCGGGATCAGCGGTGACTACCCGCCTTCCGCCGGTCCACGAAGCGTGACCGGTCGCCGATCGCGGTGGCCCCGTTGATCCCCGCCGGGACCGGCTCCGGCTCCTCCGCCGGCACCCCGTCGGCCGCTCCCCCGCCCACACCGTCGCCCGCCGGCGCCAGCACCGTACGGACCACCCTGCGGTAGCGCGGCGGCACCATCCGCTCCGCCCAGCGCGGCGCCCGCGGCGTGAAGCGCGGCAGCAGGAGCAGCACCAGGCCCACCGCACTGAGCAGCACGATGCCCAGCACGATCCACATGCTGGCGTTGTTGGCCGAGTAGGCCACCGCGCCGAACGCGATCAGCGCGGACCAGAAGTACATGATCAGCACCGCGCGGCTGTGCGAGTGGCCGATCTCCAGCAGCCGGTGGTGCAGGTGCCCGCGGTCCGCGGCGAACGGCGACTGGCCCTTCCAGGTGCGCCGCACGATGGCCAGGATGAGGTCGGCGACCGGCACCGCGATGACGGTCAGCGGCAGCAGCAGCGGGATGTAGACCGGCACCATCGCGTGGGTGGCCTCGCGCAGACCGCCCGCCTTCTGGTTGAGCAGGTCCGGGTCGACCTGGCCGGTCACCGACACCGCGCCGGCCGCCATCACCAGGCCGATCAGCATCGACCCGGAGTCGCCCATGAAGATCCGCGCCGGATGCATGTTGTGCGGCAGGAAGCCCAGGCACATGCCCATCAGGACGACCGAGAACAGCGTTGCGGGCGCGGCGGCCTCGATGCCGTAGCCGAACCACATCCGGTACGCGTACATGAAGAACGCCGCTGCGGCGATGCACACCATGCCGGAGGCCAGCCCGTCCAGGCCGTCGACGAAGTTCACCGCGTTGATGGTGATCACCACCAGGGCGACGGTCAGCAACGTGCCCTGCATCGGCGTGAGCGAGACCGTGCCGACGCCCGGGATCGGGATCCACAGGATCGTCAGGCCCTGCAGCACCATCACGCCCGCGGCGATCATCTGGCCGCCCAGCTTGACCAGCGCGTCCACGCCCCACTTGTCGTCGAGCACGCCGAGGATCCAGATCAGCGCGGCGCCCGACAGCAGCGCCCGCGGCTCGTCGGAGTTCTCGAAGACGCTCTTGAGGTTGGTCAGGTGCGAGGCCACCAGCAGACCGGCGCACAGCCCGCCGAACATGGCGATGCCGCCGAGCCGCGGTGTCGGCTCGCGGTGCACATCACGCGCGCGGATCTCCGGCATCGCGCCGGCCGCGATCGCGAATTTCCGCACCGGCCCGGTCAGCAGATAGGTGATCGCGGCCGTGACGCACAGCGTCAGCAGGTATTCACGCACGGGCTGCCCCAGAGGTATAGCTGGCCATCACAGCCCCACACCCTATGCGGGTCCGCCCCCTGGCCGTGAATACAGGAGAAGACGCCTGGTGTCAGCGCGCGGTTCCGGCCGTCACCCTTGTGCGGGATAGGGCGGAAAACGGTGGACCAGTGCGACGGTCTCCCGGCGGGCCGTGCCGTCCTCCCGCAGCGCCGCCGCGATCAGCCCCGCGACCTGCGTCATCTCCGCTTCGGCCATCCCCTGGGTGGTGACCGCGGCGGTGCCCAGCCGCAGCCCCGTACGGCGGGCCGCGGAGCCCTGTGCGCTCGGCAGCGCGCAGGTGTCCAGCACGATCCCGGCGGCCGCCAGCCGGCCCCGGGCGGTCCGGGCGTCCAGGCCCAGCGGCATGGGGTCGGCAGTGATCAGATGGGTGTCGGTGCCGCCGGTGGTGATCGTCAGCCCCTGGTCCGCGAGCGCCGCGGCGAGCGCCCGGGCATTGGCGACGACCTGACGGGCATACGCGGCGAAGGCCGGGCCGGCGGCCTCCGCGAAGGCGACGGCCTTGGCGGCGACCGCGTTCATCTGTGCGCCCCCCTGGGTGAAGGGGAACACCGCACGGTCGATCCGCTCGGCCAGTTTGGCGCCGCACAGCAGCATCCCGCCGCGCGGCCCGCGCAGCACCTTGTGGGTCGTGCCGCACACCACGTGCGCGTACGGCACGGGGCTCGGCGCCACTCCCCCGGCGATCAGCCCCATCGGGTGCGCGACGTCCGCGATCAGGTACGCGCCGGTCTCGTCGGCGATGTCGCGGAAGGCGGCGTAGTCGAGGTGCCGGGGGTAGGAGATCGAGCCGCAGACGATCGCCTTGGGGCGGTGGGCCCGGGCCAGCTCGCGGATCGTGTCGTGGTCCAGCAGCCCGGTCTCCTCGTCGACGCCGTAGCCGACGAAGTCGAACCAGCGGCCGGAGAAGTTGGCGGGCGATCCGTGGGTGAGGTGTCCGCCGTGCGGCAGGGACATGGCCAGGACGGTGTCTCCGGGGCGCAGCAGGGCGGCGTAGGCGGCCAGAACGGCCGAAGACCCGGAGTGGGCCTGGACGTTGGCGTGTTCGGCGCCGAAAAGGGCCTTGGCGCGCTCCACGGCGATCCGCTCGGCGAGGTCGACGATCTCGCAGCCGCCGTGGTGCCGCGCGCCGGGGTACCCCTCGGCGTACTTGTTGCCCAGCGGCGAGCCGAGGGCCGCCAGGACGGCCGGTGAGGTGAAGTTCTCCGCGGCGATGAGCTGCAGCCCGTCGCTCTGCCGGGCGCTCTCGCCGAGCAGGACGCCGGCGATCTCCGGGTCCTGTCGCAGCAGCGCGGCGAAGTCCGGGGCACCGGCGGGGTGGGTGACCCCTTCGCGGGCGGCGGCCCGGGCCCGGTCCTGGAGCGTCTCGTCGGCGGTGCCGGCAGCGGTCTCGGCAGCGGTCTCGCCGCCGGTCCCGGCGGCCGGCGCACGGCCGGCCGGGGTCTCGCTACGGGGTGACGCGGTGGTGGCGGGCATGGCGTGCTCCGGGCCTCGTCGGGACGTAGTCCCAATGTAGGCGCGGCGGCCCGATCGGGCGCGGTGTGCGGGCCGCCCGGGGGCGCGGCCGGCCCCGCGGCCCGCCACGGCCCGCCGCGGCGGCACCGGGTCAGGCCCGGGCGGGGACCCCGGTGAGGGCGGTGACGACCGGGTCGAGGGCCTGGTTGATCTCGTCGCCGATGGAGCGGAAGAACGTGATGGGGGCCCCGTAGGGGTCGTAGACCTCGTCGGACTCCGGGTTGGGCGCGAGCAGCCAGCCGCGCAGCGCGGCGGCCGCACCGACCAGCGCCCGGGCCCGCTCGACCAGTCCGCCGTCCGGCAGGTCCGGGTCCGGTTCGGGCAGCGTGGCGGGGTCTATGGCCCGCACCAGCCGGTTGAACTCCTTGAGGGTGAAGGTGCGCAGCCCCGCGGAGTGGCCCATCGAGATGACCTGCGCGCGGTGGTCGCGGGTCGCGGTCAGGACCAGGTCGGCGCGGATGACGTGCTCGTCGAGGAGTTCGCGGCCGATGAAGCCGGCCGGGTCCGCGCCGTAGTCGGTCAGCACCGTGGCGGCGTGCGCCTCCATCGGGGCGCCCTCGTGGCCCCAGGTGCCGGCGCTCTCCACGATCAGCCCGCCGCAGTGGGCGCCGCCGAGCCGCCGCTCCAGGGCATGGCGGTGCAGCCGCTCGGTGATGGGCGAGCGGCAGACGTTGCCGGTGCTGACGTGGAGGATCCGGAAAAGGGGCGGAGGAGGTACCGGGGGGTCGGTGTCGTCGCCTGGTCCCGCTATGCCACGCCCCAGGGGCGCCATCAATTGGCCACCTTGAGCTCGGGTACCACCTTGCGCAGCTCGTCGGCGCCGAGCGCGCCCTCGCGCAGCAGCACCGGGATCTTGCCGGTGACGTCGACGATCGAGGACGGCACGGCGGCGGGCGTCGGGCCGCCGTCGAGGTAGACGGACACCGCGTCGCCCAGCATCTCCTGTGCGGCGTCGCAGTCCTGCGGGGAGGGGTGGCCGGTGAGGTTGGCGCTGGAGACGGCCATCGGGCCGACGTCGGTCAGCAGCTCGATCGCGACCGGGTGCAGCGGCATGCGGACCGCGACCGTGCCGCGGGTCTCGCCGAGGTCCCAGGTCAGCGACGGCTGGTGCCGCGCGACGAGGGTGAGCGCGCCGGGCCAGAAGGCGTCGACGAGCTCCCAGGCCAGCTCGGAGAAGTCGGTGACCAGGCCGTGCAGGGTGTTGGGCGAGCCGACGAGGACCGGGGAGGGCATGCCGCGGCCGCGGCCCTTGGCCTCCAGCAGGTCGCCGACGGCCTCCGCGCTGAAGGCGTCCGCGCCGATGCCGTAGACGGTGTCGGTCGGCAGCACGACCAGCTCACCGCGGCGGACGGCCGAGGCGGCCTCGCGCAGACCGGTCGCGCGGTCGGTCGCGTCGCTGCAGTCGTATCGCCGTGCCATTAGCGGTCCTCCTGGTGCCGAACGGTTGGGGGGTTCATCAAGGCGGTGGGCGTCATGGCATCGCCCGGCGCGCGGTGGCGAAACGGGGCCTGTTGTTGAGGTCGGGGTGGTCGGCCGCGTCGGCCCAGCCCCGCTCCTCGGTGAAGATCCACGGCACCTGCCCGCCCTGGGTGTCCGCGTGCTCGATGACGACCACGCCGCCGGGCCGCAGCAGGCGGTGTGCGGTCCGCTCGATGCCGCGGATGGTGTCCAGGCCGTCCTGGCCCGAGAACAGCGCGAGCTCGGGGTCGTGGTCGCGTGCCTCGGGTGCGACGTACTCCCACTCGGTCAGCGGGATGTACGGCGGGTTGGAGACGACCAGGTCGACCTGGCCGTCCAGCTCGGGAAGCGCGGTCAGCGCGTCGCCGTGATGGAGAACGACGCGGGACCCCTCGACGTTCTTGCGGGCGTACGCCAAGGCCTCCTCGGACAGCTCCACGGCGTGCACCCGGGAGCGCGGCACCTCCTGCGCCAGGGCGAGTGCGATCGCCCCGGAGCCGGTGCACAGGTCGACGATGAGCGGCTCGACGACGTCCATGGCCCGCACCGCGTCTATCGCCCAGCCGACCACCGACTCGGTCTCCGGCCGGGGCACGAACACCCCTGGCCCGACGCTGAGTTCGAGGTAGCGGAAGAAGGCCCGGCCGGTGATGTGCTGGAGCGGCTCACGGGCCTCGCGGCGGGCGACGGCCTCCCAGTAGCGGGCGTCGAAGTCCGCGTCGGGGACCGCGTGCAGCTGGCTCCGCTTGACGCCGTGCACGTGCGCGGCGAGCTCCTCGGCGTCGAAGCGGGGTGAGGGCACGCCGGCGTCGGCCAGCCGCTGGGTGGCCTGGGCCACCTCGGCGAGCAGCAGGTTCACGGGGGTCCTCCAGCCGTGCGGACGGGTCGAGCGGGCTTACTGGGCGGCGGCGAGCTTGGCGGCCGAATCGGCGTCGACGCACGCCTGGATGACCGGGTCGAGCTCGCCGTCGAGCACCTGGTCCAAGTTGTACGCCTTGAAGCCGACGCGGTGGTCCGAAATGCGGTTTTCAGGGAAGTTGTACGTGCGGATGCGCTCGGAGCGGTCGACCGTGCGGACCTGGCTGCGCCGGGCGTCCGACGCCTCGCGCTCGGCCTCCTCCTGGGCGGCGGCCAGCAGCCGGGAACGCAGGATGCGCATCGCCTGCTCCTTGTTCTGGAGCTGGCTCTTCTCGTTCTGGCAGGAGACGACGATGCCGGTGGGCAGGTGGGTGATGCGCACCGCGGAGTCGGTGGTGTTGACGGACTGGCCGCCGGGCCCGGACGAGCGGTAGACGTCGATCCGCAGGTCGTTGGCGATGATCTCGACCTCGACCTCCTCGGCCTCGGGCGTGACCAGCACACCGGCCGCGGAGGTGTGGATCCGGCCCTGCGACTCGGTGGCGGGCACGCGCTGGACGCGGTGCACCCCGCCCTCGTACTTCAGCCGCGCCCAGACGCCCTGGCCGGGTTCGAGCGCGCCGTTGCCGCCCTTGGTCTTCACGGCGACCTGGACGTCCTTGTAGCCGCCGAGGTCGGACTCGTTGGCGTCGAGGATCTCGGTCTTCCAGCCGACCCGCTCGGCGTAGCGCAGGTACATCCGCAGCAGGTCGCCGGCGAACAGCGCGGACTCCTCGCCGCCCTCGCCGGCCTTGACCTCCAGGATGACGTCCTTGTCGTCGCTGGGGTCGCGCGGGACGAGCAGCAGCCGCAGCTTCTCGGTCAGCTCCTCGCGGCGGGCGTCGAGCTCCTTGACCTCGTCGGCGAAGTCCGGGTCGTCCGCGGCCAGTTCGCGCGCGGTCTCGATGTCCTCGCCGGTCTGCTTCCAGTCGCGGTACGTCGCGATGATCGGGGTCAGCTCGGCGTAGCGCTTGTTGAGCCGCATGGCTTCGCGCTGGTCGGCGTGGACCGCGGGGTCGGCCAGCCGCTTTTCGAGATCGGCGTGCTCACCGATCAGTTCTTCGACCGCCTCGAACATCGTGGGGTTCCTCTGCTGGCTGGCTGACTGTCTCTACCTACCCGGGGGGCGTCCCCCGCCAAAAAAGGCGCCGGTCCGGCCACCCCTGGACAGGGGCGACCGGAGACCGGCGCCTTGTGGGTCGCTACTTCTTGGCGGACCCGGCGTTCTTGCCGAAGCGGGCCTCGAAGCGGGCCACACGACCGCCCGTGTCCAGGATCTTCTGCTTACCGGTGTAGAACGGGTGGCACTCGGAGCAGATGTCGGCGCGGATGCTGCCGCCGGCAACGGTGCTGCGGGTGGTGAAGGACGCGCCACAGGTGCAGCTGACCTGGGTCTCGACGTACTCCGGGTGGATGTCGCGCTTCAAGGGATTCTCCTAGGTTCGGGAGTGCACCGGGTCGTTTCGCGGGTTGCGTCACGTGAACCGGGGCCGACGGTCCAGTCTGCCAGGACTAGCCGTATCTCCCAAAACCGGGGTACCTGCGCAACTATTCCCCGCCCGGTTCCGGGGCCGCGCGGGCCCCGGAACCGCACCCCGCGGCTACTTCACGTAGCGGCTCGTGCCGCCGGTGTCACCGGCAGAGCCCTTGATCGCGGACTTCGGGATGTCCCGGTCGTTGCGCAGCGCGTCCCAGACCTGCTTGCCCTGCCGGGTCAGCGGCACCACGCGGTCGGGGTTGGCGGTGTCGTACGTCACCGGCAGCGTCACCATGTCGATGTTCTCCGAGCCGATGGAGCCCAGGCTCTTGGCCAGGCCGGTCAGTTCGCTGACCGAGTTCAGGTCGGTGTCGGTGGTGATGGCCTTGGTGGCCGTGTCGGCGATGTCGTAGAGCTTGGTGGGGTTGGTCAGCACGCCGACGTTCTTGACCTGGTTCATCAGGGCCTTGAGGAACGTCTGCTGGAGCTGGATGCGGCCCAGGTCGCTGCCGTCGCCGCCGGGCACGCCGTGCCGGGTGCGGACCAGGCCGAGCGACTGCTCGCCGTCGAGCGTGTGGTGGCCGGCCTTCAGGTGCAGGTGGCTGTTCTTGTCGTCGATCGCCTTGGTGGTGGTGATGTCGACACCGCCCAGCGCGTCGATGAGCTTCTTGAAGCCGGTGAAGTCGACCTCGATGAAGTGGTCCATCCGGATCCCGCTGATCGACTCGACGGTCTTGACGGCGCACGCCGGGCCGCCGACCTCGAAGGCGGTGTTGAACATCGCCCGCCGTTCACCGGGGACGTTCTTGCCGTCCTTGGTGGTGCAGTCGGGCCGCTTGATCAGGGTGTCCCGGGGGATGCTGACGACGCTGGCCTTCTTGTGGCCCTTGAAGACGTGCACGACCATCGCGGTGTCCGAGCGCGCCCCGCCCTCGTCCTTGCCGTACTCGCCGTTCTTGCCGGCCCGCGAGTCGGAGCCCATCACGAGGATGTCCATCGAGCCGTCGTCGACGTTCTGGGGCCGGTCGTGGCCGAGGGCGGCGTTGATGTCGACGCCCTTCAGATTTCCGTTGAGCTTGAAGTAGACGTAGCCGAGTCCGGCACCACCGAGCAGTACGACGCTGACCAGCGCGCACAGCGTGATGGTGAGTGCCCGGCGGCGCCGGGTCGGCCCCTTGCGCCGGCGGCCCGTGGCACGTATGCCGCGCGCACGGCTTTCGGCCGTCTGCACGGTCCCACTGCTGTCCGCCATCTGCTCCTCAGTCCTTGTTGCCGTCGCTGCCCCTCGCCGTCACCGTGCTGCCTGCTGTCACGGCCCGTCGCGCCTTGTCAGACGGGAGGCTGACGGGAAGGGTTGCACAGCAAGTGATGAGCGGATTCTTAGAAATCACCGCGGGCCGCGGCCGGCCGTGCGCCGGCTCCGCCGTCCTCACCTGGTCTTTCGTCCCGGTTTCCGGCCTGGCCGGAACGTTGCGTCCGACGACGATCTGTGCGGAACGTCTCAGATCGGGCACTTCGCCGGCTCCCGGGGACGCGGCGCAGGTCACAGGGCCACCGGGCGCGCAGCCGGGCCGGGGGCCGCCGTCACGGGCCGCCGTACGGGCCACTCAGCACGACGCCCCCCTCACCCGAAAGGGCGAGGGGGGCGGTGCGGACGGCGCCGGAGCGCTCCGGGGGCGTCAGTCGTTGCCGTTGCCCGCGGTCGGCGTCGTCTTCTGGATCTGCAGCAGGAACTCCGCGTTGGACTTCGTCTGCTTCATCTTGTCCAGCAGCAGCTCGATGGCCTGCTGCTGGTCCAGGGCGTGCAGCACCCGGCGGAGCTTCCAGACGATGGCCAGCTCGTCGCTGCCCATAAGGATCTCTTCCTTACGGGTGCCGGACGCGTCGACGTCCACCGCCGGGAAGATGCGCTTGTCGGCGAGCTTCCGGTCGAGCTTGAGCTCCATGTTGCCGGTGCCCTTGAACTCCTCGAAGATCACCTCGTCCATCCGCGAGCCGGTCTCGACCAGCGCGGTGGCCAGGATGGTCAGCGAGCCGCCGTCCTCGATGTTGCGCGCCGCACCGAAGAACTTCTTCGGCGGGTAGAGGGCGGTGGAGTCGACACCACCGGACAGGATGCGGCCCGAGGCCGGGGCGGCGAGGTTGTACGCCCGGCCCAGACGGGTGATCGAGTCCAGCAGGACGACGACGTCGTGGCCCAGCTCCACCAGGCGCTTGGCCCGCTCGATGGCGAGTTCGGCGACGGTGGTGTGGTCCTCGGCCGGGCGGTCGAAGGTCGAGGAGATGACCTCGCCCTTGACCGACCGCTGCATGTCGGTGACCTCTTCGGGACGCTCGTCGACGAGGACGACCATCAGGTGGCACTCGGGGTTGTTGCGGGTGATCGCGTTGGCGATGGCCTGCATGATCATGGTCTTGCCGGTCTTCGGCGGGGCCACGATCAGACCGCGCTGGCCCTTGCCGATCGGCGAGACCAGGTCGATGATCCGGGTCGTCAGCGCACCGGACTCGCCCTCCAGGCGCAGCCGCTCCTGCGGGTAAAGGGGCGTCAGCTTGCCGAAGTCCGGCCGCCCGCGGCCCTGTTCGGGCGCCATGCTGTTGACGGTGTCGAGCCGGACCAGCGCGTTGAACTTCTCGCGCCGCTCGCCGTCCTTGGGCTGCCGGACCGCGCCGGTGACGTGGTCGCCCTTGCGCAGGCCGTTCTTGCGGACCTGGGCGAGCGAGACGTAGACGTCGTTCGGGCCGGGCAGGTAGCCGGAGGTCCGGATGAACGCGTAGTTGTCGAGGATGTCCAGGATGCCGGCGACCGGGATCAGGACGTCGTCCTCGGCGATCTGCGGCTCGTTGCCGAACTCCTCGCGGCCACCGCGGCGGCCGCGACGGTCGCGGTAGCGGCCGCGCCGTCCGCGCCGGCCGCCCTCGAAGTCGTCGTCCTCGTCCCGGCGGTCCCGGTCCCGGTCGCGGTCGCGACCCTGGCGCTGGCCGCCCTGGCCGCCGTCGCCGGCGTCGCCCTTGCGGCGGTCACCGCGGTCGCGCTGGCGACGGTCACCGCGGTCACCGCGGTCGCCCTTCTGGCCCCGGTCCTGGCGGTCGCCGCGCTCCTGGCGCTCGCCGCCCTTGGCGGGCCGGCCGTCGCCGGTCTCCTGCGGGGCGGTGGCGGTGTCGGTGCGCGCCTCGGTCTTGGTGTCGGTCTTCGCCTCGACCTTGGTGTCGGTCTTGAGGCCACCGTCGGCCTCGGGGCTGCCCGCGGCGGCGGTGGCCCGGCGGCGGCGCCGCTCACCGGCCGGCTGCTCGTCGCTGACGGGCTGGCCGGGGATGTCGATCTGCTGCTGGGCGCCGGCCTTGTCCGCCTTGTCCTTGGCGGCGCGCTCGGTCTTGTCGGCCTTGGCGGCCGGCTCGGCGGCCTCCTCGCCGGTGCGGGCCTTGGAGGTCGTGCGGCGCTTGGGCTTGGCCTCGGCCTCGGTGGATGCGTCGGCCTTGGCCGCCGTGCCCGAGCCGCCGGCCTGGCGCTCCTTGATGACCTCGATCAGCTGGCTCTTGCGCATCCGCGCGGTGCCCTTGATACCGAGGCCGGAGGCCACCTGCTGCAGCTCGGCCAGGACCATGCCGTCAAGGCCGGTGCCGGAACGGCGGCGCCGGGTGGTGGCAGGCGCGGCGGGAGCGTCCGTGGCGGGCGTGGTGGCACTGCCATCGGTGCGCGCGCCCATCAGATCGGTGGTGTCGCTCACGAAGGGTCCTTCCCTGGAGCGGGCGTCGGCCTGTCTGGCTCGGCGACCGGTTGTGCTGTCCGGCTGGGTCCTCAGGTCTCGCGGACCGGGCCGGGGCGGTGGTCCCGCCGGAAGTGGCGGAGAGATCAGTTCATGATTCCGGCGCGAAGAGATGCAGAGTGACTCATGTCGTCACGCCGATTCCGGAGCATGCTCGCTTCTGCTTCAGGCAACTGCTCCAAGCAGTTTGGGAGGCTCCCGGAAGAAAGGTGGTCCCGATGGGGGACACGAAGCACAGCGCCACTGCGGCGGCTCGTACTCACTTGAGGTTAACACTACCGGATCCAACAAACATTCCCCCTCTCAAAGACCGGCAATCGTCGATCAGCTGCGTGATCACCCGGCGAGCGGCAGGACACCGGTCCCTGTCGCGTCGAGGGTCAGCCGGTTCGCCGCCCACCCCTCGCCCGCCAGGGCCGCGACCTTCTCGGCCGCCGCGTCGTCGACCAGCGCGAGCACCGTCGGGCCCGCACCGGACACGACTGCGGGGACGCCGTCCGCGCGCAGTCGGTTCACCAGGGCCACGCTCTCCGGCATCGCCGGGGCACGGTATTCCTGGTGAAGTCGGTCCTCGGTCGCGGCGAGCAGCAGCTCGGGGCGCCTGGTCAGGGCCTCGACGAGCAGTGCGGCGCGGCCGGCGTTGGCCGCGGCGTCCACGTGCGGGACGGTGCGCGGCAGCAGTCCGCGGGCGGTCTCGGTGAGCACCGGCTTCCCGGGCACGAAGACCACCGGAACGATGGAATCGGCCGGATCCATCCGGATCGCCCGTGCGGTGCCGGTGTCCATCCAGGCGAGCGTGAAGCCGCCGAGCAGACAGGCGGCGACGTTGTCGGGGTGGCCCTCGATCTCGGTGGCCAGCTCCAGCAGAGCGGTGTCGTCGAGCTTCTGCTCGCCGCCTATCGTCACGGCGCGGGCGGCGACGATGCCGGCGCAGATGGCGGCCGACGAGGAGCCCAGGCCGCGGCCGTGCGGGATGCGGTTGGCGCAGACGATTTCCAGGCCGCGCGGCTGTCCGCCGAGCAGCTCGAACGCGGTGCGCATCGACCGGACGAGCAGGTGGCTCTCGTCGCGCGGGAGGGTGTCGGCACCCTCACCTGCGATGTCGATATGCAGCCCGGAGTCGGCGACGCGCACCACGACATCGTCGTACAGGCCCAGGGAAAGACCCAGGGCATCGAAGCCGGGACCGAGATTGGCGCTGGTAGCGGGGGTGCGCACCCGGACGGCGGCGGCGCGGAACGCGGGACCGGCCATCGCTCGATGACTCTCCTTGATTGATGCTGCGGTACTGACCCGGAGCGCCGCGGCACCGAGGTGCCCGGCCGGCTCGTGGGGTCTGTTCTGACCTGCCCTGAACACCACTGCGTTATGCCGTGGGGAGGGGAGTTGGCTGCCAGCCTATCGAAGGAAGGTTCTGCCGCGACATAGGGCGCACAGGAGGCGCACGATGCGTGTCGCGCGCCTTCCCGTGCCCCGATGGCTGCAGCCTCGGGCTTTGCAGTCTTTGCACAGTTTGCTGTGCGGGTCGGTGACCGGACGGCGGCGTCCGGTCACCGGGCGCCGTACGGGCCGCCGGGCCCGTACGGCCGCGTCCTAGGCGAGGCCGAGCCGCTCGGCCGCCGCGTCCGCGTCGATCGGGACCGTGACCGGCTGCGGCGCACCGGCGACCGCCCAGTCCGGGTCCTTCAGGCCGTTGCCGGTGACCGTGCAGACGATGCGCTGGCCCGGGTCGACCTTGCCCTGCTCGGCGGCCTTGAGCAGACCGGCCACCGAAGCGGCCGAGGCGGGCTCCACGAACACGCCCTCCTGCGCGGCCAACAGCCGGTAGGCGGCCAGGATTTGACGGTCGGTCACCTCGTCGATGAAGCCGCCCGACTCGTCCCGCGCGCGCTCCGCGTACGCCCACGAGGCGGGGTTGCCGATGCGGATCGCGGTGGCGATGGTGTGCGGGTCCTTGACGGGTTCGCCGCGCACGATCGGCGCGGAGCCGGAGGCCTGGAAACCCCACATCCGCGGGGTGCGGGAGGCGATGCCGTCGGCCGCGTACTCCTGGTAGCCCTTCCAGTACGCGGTGATGTTGCCGGCGTTGCCGACCGGCAGCACGTGGATGTCCGGCGCGTCGTCGAGCATGTCGACGATTTCGAAGGCGGCGGTCTTCTGGCCCTCGATGCGCACCGGGTTGACGGAGTTCACAAGTGCGACCGGGTAGTTGTCGGACAAGCCGCGGGCCAGCGTCAGACAGTCGTCGAAATTCCCGTCGATCTGCAGGATCTTCGCGCCGTGCACCAGCGCCTGGCCCATCTTGCCGAGCGCGATCTTGCCCTGCGGGACGAGCACCGCGCAGACCATGCCGGCCCGCACCGCGTACGCGGCGGCCGAGGCGGAGGTGTTGCCGGTGGAGGCGCAGATGACCGCCTTCGCACCCTCCTCCTTGGCGCGGGTGATCGCCATCGTCATGCCGCGGTCCTTGAAGGAACCGGTGGGGTTGGCACCCTCGACCTTGAGATGCACCTCACAGCCCGTGCGCTCGGAGAGCACCTGGGCCGGCACCAGCGGCGTACCGCCCTCGCGGAGGGTGACGACCTCGGTCGTGTCGCTGACCGGCAGCCGGTCGCGGTATTCCTCGATGATTCCGCGCCACTGACGGCTGGTGGTGGCGGCGGTGGAATTGGCAGACATGGGTTCCTTTACTCCCCTTCGACCCGCATGATGCTGGCGACGCCGCGTACGGTGTCCAGCTCGCGCAGCGCCTCGACGGTCGACGACAGGGCCGCGTCGGCGGCCCGGTGGGTGACGACGACGAGGTCGGCCTCGCCGTCCTTGCCCTGCTGGCGGACCGTATCGATCGATACGCCGTGTTCGGCGAAGACCGTTGCGACCTGCGCGAGAACACCGGGCTTGTCGGCCACGTCGAGACTGATGTGGTAGCGCGTGACGACCTCGCCCATCGGGCTGACCGGCAGCGCGGTGTACGCCGACTCCCCGGGGCCGGTGGCGCCGGCGAGCTTGTTGCGACAGACCGCGACCAGGTCGCCGAGCACCGCGGAGGCGGTCGGCGCACCGCCCGCGCCGGGCCCGTAGAACATCAGCTGGCCGGCCGCGTCGGCCTCCACGAAGACCGCGTTGTACGCCTCCCGGACGGAGGCCAGCGGATGCGTCAGCGGGATCATCGCCGGGTGCACCCGGGCGGTCACCGACGCCCCGTCCGCCGCCCGCTCGCAGATCGCCAGCAGCTTGACCGTGCAGCCCATGCGCTGGGCGGAGGCGATGTCGGCGGCGGTGACCTCGGTCAGACCCTCGCGGTGCACGTCGTCGATGGTGACGCGGGTGTGGAAGGCGATCCCGGCGAGGATCGCCGCCTTGGCGGCGGCGTCGAAGCCCTCCACGTCGGCGGTCGGGTCGGCCTCCGCGTAACCGAGGGCGGTCGCCTCGTCCAGCGCCTCGCTGTACCCGGCGCCGGTCGACGCCATCCGGTCGAGGATGAAGTTGGTGGTGCCGTTGACGATGCCCAGGACCCGGTTGACCTTGTCACCGGCCAGCGACTCGCGCAGCGGCCGGACCAGCGGGATCGCGCCGGCGACGGCAGCCTCGTAGTAGAGGTCCGCGCCGTTGGCCTCGGCCGCGGCGTGCAGCGCCGCACCGTCCGCGGCCACCAGCGCCTTGTTGGCGGACACCACGCTCGCGCCGTGCTCGAAGGCGGTGGTGATCAGCGCCCGCGCGGGCTCGATGCCGCCGATGACCTCGATGACGACGTCGATGTCGCCCCGTTTCACCAGCGCGGTGGCGTCGGTGGTGACCAGCTCGGCCGGCACGCCCTCGCGCACCCGGTCGGGGCGGCGCACCGCGATCCCGGCCAGCTCCACGGGCGCGCCGATCCGGGCCGTGAGGTCGTCCGCGTGCGTCGTCATGATGCGCGCCACCTCTGAGCCGACAACACCACAGCCCAGCAGCGCCACCTTCAGCGGACGCGTACGCATCATTCGACCCCTGCTTCTCATCGATCAGCGATTTCCGTCTTGCTCCGCGCAAGACTCATGCACCAGTCTCACGCACCGGACGCCGGTTTCCGTCCGTCGTCCGGATACCGAGACATTTATTTCATCCCGGGCCGGGCCCCGGCGATCCGGCCCTACCCGACATCCAGGCGCAGGAGATCTTCCTCCGTCTCGCGCCGGACGATGACCCGGGCCGCACCGTCCTTCACGGCCACGACCGGCGGCCGCAGCGCGTGGTTGTAATTGCTCGCCATGGACCGGCAGTACGCCCCGGTCGCCGGCACCGCGAGCAGGTCCCCCGGCGCGACGTCGGCCGGCAGGAAGGCGTCGCGGACGACGATGTCCCCGCTCTCGCAGTGCTTGCCGACCACCCGCGAGAGCATCGGCTCGGCGTCCGAGGTCCGGGAGACCAGGGCCACGCTGTACTCCGCGTCGTACAGGGCGGTGCGGATGTTGTCCGACATCCCGCCGTCCACGGACACGTACGTCCGCAGCCCCTCCAGCTCCTTGACCGTGCCGACCTCGTAGAGCGTGAAGGCCGTCGGCCCCACGATCGCCCGGCCCGGCTCGACCGACAGCCGCGGTACGCCGAGCCCGGCCGCCTGGCACTCCTTCGTCACGATCTCGTTCAGCGCCTTGGCGATCTCGTGCGGCTCACGCGGATCGTCCTCGGAGGTGTACGCGATCCCGAGCCCGCCACCGAGGTCGATCTCCGGCAGCTCGATCCCGTGCTCGTCGCGCACCTCGGTCAGCAGCTGCACGACCCGCCGCGCCGACACCTCGAAGCCCGCCATGTCGAAGATCTGCGACCCGATGTGGCTGTGGATCCCGATCAGTTCGAGCCCGTCCAGCTTCAGCGCCCGCCGCACGGCCTCCGCGGCCTGTCCGCCGGCCAGCGCAATGCCGAACTTCTGGTCCTCGTGCGCGGTCGCGATGAATTCGTGCGTATGCGCCTCGACACCGACCGTGACCCGGATCTGCACCCGCTGCCGCTTGCCGAGCCGCTCGGCGATGTGCGCGACCCGCACGATCTCCTGGAACGAGTCGAGCACGATCCGCCCCACCCCGGCCTCCACGGCCCGGGTGATCTCCTCGGTGCTCTTGTTGTTCCCGTGCAGTGCGATCCGCTCGGCGGGCATCCCGGCCGAGAGGGCGGTGGCGAGCTCGCCCCCCGAACACACATCGAGGTTGAGCCCCTCCTCGTGCAGCCACCGCACGACGGCCCGGGACAGGAACGCCTTGCCCGCGTAGAACACGTCGGCGTCCGTACCGAAGGCGTCCCGCCAGGCCCGGCAGCGCGCCCGGAAGTCGTCCTCGTCCAGGAAGTACGCCGGCGTACCGAATTCCTCGGCCAGCGCACGGACGTCCAGCCCGCCGACGGTCACCGCGCCGTCGGCGTTGCGCCGGACCGTACGCGACCAGACGTGCCGGTCAAGGGTGTTGAGGTCGGCGGGCGGCCCGGCGTAGTGCCCCTCGGGAAGGACGTCGGCGTGCCGGGGCCCGGCGGGATGCGCGGAACGGCTCATAACAGGAAGTTCCCCTCAAAATTTCACAAGCTCAGAGGTGTTCGGGTGCGGAGATGCCGAGCAGGCGCAGGCCGTTGGCGAGCACCGTCCCGGCGGCCTCGGCAAGGGCCAGCCGGGCACGGTGCACGGCCAAGGGTTTCTGCTCCCCGACGGGCAGCGGCGGACAGACGTCGTGCCACCGGAAGAACGCCTCCGCCGTCGCCTCCAGATGCCGCACCACCCGGTCCGGCGCCCGCAGCCGCGCGGCGACCTCGAGGACGGAGGGGTAGGTGGCGAGCAGACCGTGCAGCTCCCGGATCCGGTCACGCAGCGCGGCGAGCTGGTCGGACCGGGAGGCGGGAACGGCGGCCGGGTCGTCCCCGAGGACCTCCCCCGGCCGGGACGCGAACCCCAGGTCATCGGCATTCCGGACCAGCGCCCGCACCCGCGCGTACGCGTACTGCACCAGGAACCGCGGGTTCCCCTCCCGCTGCACCGGCCGCTCGGGTATCCGCACCGGATCATGGGCGGCGGGCCGCAACAACACCCACCGCGCTTCGTCACTCCCGAGCCGAGCGACCAGCGCGGCCAGCTCGTCGGACTCGTGGAGCTTGCCGGACTCGTGGAGCTTGCCGGACTCGTCGGGCTCGTCGGGCTCATAGGGCCGCTGCTGGGCGGGGGGCTGGACGCCCTCCCCCACCGCCGCATCGATCCGCGCCAGCGCCTCGGCGACGACAACGTCCCGGGCACCGCGACGATCCACAGCGCCCGACGAGGACGCGGCATACGGACGGGCACCGTACGAGATGTCGCTGGCGGGGGCACCGCACGAGACGCCGTGGGAGGCACCGTACGAGGCGCCCTGCGTCAGGATCTGGCGCACGAGGTCGACCAGCGCCCCGTCCCCCAGCGTGAAGTTCAGAAAGCCCGGCCCGGCGATCTCCACCCGGTCGATCCCCGGGCTCCCCGCCAGCCGCTTCCGCAGGATCTCGGCGACCTCCCGGGCCGGCCGTCCCGCGGGCTTGGCGAGCTGCAGCGCAACGTTCGACGCGTAATCCCCGGACCCGGGCCGCTTGGGCGGCCGCACCACGATCCGCGCCGGCACCGGCACACAGAGCTCGCGATCCTCGACGGCACCGCGCACGGAGCGCAGGACGGTACGGGAGAGCTCAGCCGGGGTCACGGGACAAGCGTATGGGAGAACGGAGTCGTCGACGCGACCGGTTTCGCCCTGTGGACAGCGAGGCGCCGCGCCCCGCGGGCCCGCCCGCCAGCCGCCCTGGGCACGAGGTGGCCGCGCGGCTCAACCACCCGGCTCAACTACCCCGCCCCATGTTGCTCCCCGCCCGTACCGACATGCCCACGGGACGAGGACGGGGCGCCTTCCCCCGCCCCGACGTGCCCACCGACGTGCCCACCGGCCGGTGCACCCTCACCCTCGGACCCGGCCCCGGTTACCCCGGCTCCCCCGGCCTCCTGTCCACCGCCGTACTCCGACTCTCCGCCCCCGCCCTCGGGCCCGACCGGACTCCCTCCGGAACGCTCTCCCGGCCCACGCTCCCGCTGCTGCCGTCCTTCACGCACCAGCTTCCCCACCGTCCGCACCAGCTCCGTCGGCTCGAACGGCTTCGCCAGGAACGCATCCACCCCCACCGACTCGCCGTTGTCGACCTCGCCCTCCGTGCAGGCGCTGACGATGGCGATCGGAATGTCCCAGGTCCGCGGATCGGACCGCAGGCGTGCCGCGGTGTGCAGACCGTTGAGCCGCGGCATCACGACATCAAGGGTCACGACATCAGGTCTCACGTGGTGCACGACATCCAGACATTCGGCACCATCAGCCGCGGTCACGACCTCGAAGCCCTCCAGCTCAAGGTTGACCCTGATCAACTGCCGGATCACCTTGTTGTCGTCCACGACAAGGATCCGACCGGACAAGCCAGGCACACCATGAGACTAGGGGCCCACCTGCGGCGCCGTCCCGGTTTTGCCCACTTCCGCCCCCATGCGAGGGACCTTTCCCGGACCACCACCGCCGCACCATCGCGATGCGCTAAGGCCCCCCTCCACCCACCCGAGTCGGGCACCGAAACACCTCTCCCCCACCCCTCCCCAAACCTGTTCATGAACACCCCATCGGAGCTGGTAGGGTTCTACCCGTCGCCGCAAAACACAGCGGCAACGCCCCCGTAGCTCAGGGGATAGAGCAACGGCCTCCGGAGCCGTGTGCGCAGGTTCGAATCCTGCCGGGGGCACTCTGCGGAAGGCGGCTTGATCAAGCTGCTGATCTGCTTGAGTGCGATGAAGGAAGAGCCGGACCTGTTTTAGCGGGTCCGGTTTTTTGCTGTTCTGTCGCCGATTCTCAGGGCAGCTTTTGTGTTGTTCTGTTGCCAGTCTCGGTGCGTGATCGGCGCGGGTTGGTGATCAGCTGAGTGCGGCTCCGCCGGAAGATCCGGACGGAGCCGCTTTTCGTGCGGGTGCCGGGGAAGCCGCCGGAAGCGGACATCGATTCCGTAGCGGTGCAGGAGGGTGAGGCCCTTGTCGGCCGGCCGGCCCGGGAAGAGGGCGCTCAGGCGGTCCGCCGGACGGGGGCTGTGCGGGGCGTGGCCCAGCAGCTGGGCGAGGGCCGCTCGTAGGTACGTGCTCGTGGTCGGTGCTGCTCTTGGCTTCGGTGATCTCGACGCGGTCAGGGCCCGTCGCGATCTTTAGCGCGCGCTCTTTCCGTCGGTAGGCGGCCGATGGGGTGTGCAGCGCCTCCATCGGTGTGACGGAAGGAGGCGCCCGGGCACCTGTGGGGCGTCAAGTGCCCGACGGCTTTGGGGTGTTGGGGTGTTGGGGTCAGCCGTTCAGGTAGACCGGGAGGGATTCGACGCCGTAGACGATGGAGAGTTTGCGGAAGTCGAGGGTGTCGGGGGTGGTGGCGAGGCGCATGTGGGGGAAGCGGCGGGCCAGGGCCGGGTAGGCGGTGCGGAGTTCCATGCGGGCGAGTTCGGCGCCTACGCAGCGGTGGATTCCGTAGCCGAAGGCCAGGTGGGAGGGGACGTTGCGGGAGGGGTCGAAGACCTCCATGTCCGGGCCCAGGTTGCCGTCGCGGTCGGCGCCGCTGAGGGAGCAGAGGACGACGTCACCGGCGGCGATCTGGACGCCGCCGATTTCCAGGTCCTCGCGGGCGAAGCGCGGGAAGGCGACCTGGACGACGGTGAGATAGCGCAGGAGTTCCTCGACGTAGCGGTCGACCGCGTCGTCGCCGTCGTTGAGGGCGGCGAAGTGCTTCGGGTCCTGGAGGAGGACCAGCGCGCCGAGCGCCAGCATGCTGGCGGTGGTTTCGAAGCCGCCGGTGAGGACGCCGTCGGCCAGGCCCGCCAGTTCTTCGTCGCTGACCGTGTCGCCGTGTTCCTTGACGATCATGCCGAGGAGACCGTCACCCGGGTTTTCCCGCTGCTTCTTGACGATGTCCCGGAAGTAGGAAAGGGATTCGGATATGGCGCCGAAGGACGCGTTCGCTCCGCTGAAAAGGTCGAAGCGGGCGGCGCTGAGTCGTTCGAAGTCTTCGCGGTCCTCGTAAGGGACGCCGAGGAGTTCGCAAATGACGAGTGACGGAATGGGCAGCGCGAAGGCGTGGACGATGTCGACCGGGTCGCCGTTTTTGCCCGCGGCTTCCATCGCGTCGAGGCGTTCTTCGACGATTTCGTGGATGCGCGGGGTGAGCCGGCCAAGGCGGCGCATGGTGAATTCGGGCGTGAGCAGGCGGCGGAGGCGGGTGTGGACCGGCGGGTCCGCGAATCCCAGGCCGCCCGGGTTCTGTTCGGCGCCGGCGCCCGCCTTGCCGACGAGATTGGTGAAGTCCGAGCTGAAGGCGTTGGCCTTTCCGAGCACGGCCTTGACCTCGTCGTAACCCGTCACCAGCCATACGTTGGCGGCTATCGGCACCGGGAGCTTGCTGATGGGCTCGCGTTCACGGACGGCCGCCAAATCGCCTACGGGGTCGAGCCCTTCGCGCCGCAGCGGCATCAGGACGGACTCGGGCAAGAAAGACATTCGAGACAGATCGAATCCCTTCTTGCGCGTTCTCGACAGATACATACGGCCGGCCCAGGCGATGATCCGGGAACGGAGAGTCGTCATGACGCTAATACTGCCTTTCGTCGAGGGGGACGGTCACCCGCGCGCCCGGCCGCACAGGGCGGCCGGAGCAGCGCGGACCCTCCACTCGGCGTGCTCGGAGGTGACGTACGCCATAGCCCCTCGCTCGCGGCGGTCATGGCGCGGGTCCATGCCGTCGACCGGTGTCTTCGGTCGTCCGCTTCAGCGTGACGAGCTCGGCCTTCTGCTTTTCGGTCTGTTCGTTCGAGAGGAGTTTACAAACTGTCATTGGGTGCGTTCGCGGAACAACCCGGGAAGCCCCCGGGACGACCCTGGGAAGACCCTGAGGACTGCGCGATTCTTCCCTTAGGGGTTGGTCGGAGTGGGTCGGAGTGGGGCGGAGTGGGGCGGGATGGGCCTCGCAGTACCCTGCGCCGCCGGGTGCGGGGTACGTGCCGGTGAGCCGGTGGGCCGGTGAGCCGGTGATGGCACGCCAGCCCTCGTCTCCGCCCTCGCCTCCGCCCTCGTCCTTGTGCTCGCGCGCCGGTGGTGTCACGCAGACCGGTGCCTGGGCGGGCGGCGATGCGGCCGTTGGGCTCCGCGCCCTTGCCCTCCATCCGTACGAGGGGGTGGGGCGGGTCACGGCGAACTGACGCTTCCGGTAGGCGAGGAGGGCGCCGAGCGGGAAGCGAGGCGGAGGGGGTGGAAGGGGGTGGAAGGGGGAGGGGGTGGAGAGGCTGTGGGGCGAGGAATTTCGGTGGTGTTCGTTGGTGGCGGAATGTGGGGGTGGGTTTTTGTGGTGGCCGGCGAGGTGTAGCGGCCGGCGAGTTATGGGGAGACATTTGCGCTACGTAGCGTAAGCGGTTGCGGACGCTATGGGGTCTCCTTAGCGTGAGGGAGAGGTTCTCGGGGTTTCGCTCGGGGTCTTGCTCGGGGTCTTTTCTCCTTGGGAGGACGCGCATGTTTCCGCAGCGTTCGCACTCGCGGTATTCGCCTTCGCGGCATTCGCCTTCGCGTTATTCGTGGTGGGGGGATTCGCGTTCGCGGGGTTCGCGTGCGTGGCAGAGGAAGGCCGGCCGGGTGGGTCTCTGGGTCGTTTCCGGTGCGTTGGGCGGGGCCGTCGTGGCGGGGCCGTTGGCCCTGGCGGAACCGGCCGTGGCGGCGGGCGACCACCCTGGCAGTCCGGCCCGGCCCACAGGGCGGGTGGTGGCCAAGGAGGGGCTGGTGGTGCGGACCGGGCCGAGCAACCGGTACCGGGCCGTCGGGGCGAAGCGGTACGGGACCGTGGTGGGGATCGCCTGCCGGGTCAACGGGCAGCGCGTCAAGGGGAACCCGGTCTGGTACCGGCTCAGCGATGCCTCGTACGCCTGGTCTTCGGAGCGCGGGATCGTGAGCGAGGGGGCGGCCCCCCGCTGGTGCTGATCACCGGCCCCGTACGCACGCCCCCGCCCCCGCAAGCACAGCCACCCGCCCCCACACGCACGGCCACCCGCCCCGGACGTGCGGGCCCTCCGGTCGCCGCATCCGACATACCGGTCGCGACATCCGACATAACGGAAATACCGGCCACTGCTTGCTACGTTGCCAGGCATGACGGCGAGGGCAAGGGCGGGCGTCGCCGGACGGCATCCGGCGGAGCCTTCCCCCGCGCTGCCGCCGGGGACCAAGCAGCGCGGTATCGAACTGGCCCTCCTCGTAGGGGCCGTGCTGATCAGCGTCTGCGGGTACGTCGTCGTCGGTCTGGCCCGTTGGCATGCGGTGCCGGGCGGGGCGGTCCGGTACGGCGCGGGGCTCGGCGGGCTGGCGCTGCTCGCGCACCTCGTGGTGCGCTTCCGCGCGCCGTACGCCGATCCCCTGCTGCTGCCGACGGCCGTGCTGCTCAACGGGCTCGGGCTGGTGCTGATCTTCCGGCTCGATCAGGAGACGCCCGGGGACCGGGCCGCGCCCGCCCAGCTGATGTGGTCGACGGTCGGGGTGGCGCTGTGCATCGCGGTGGTGCTGCTGCTGCGCGACCACCGGGTGCTGCAGCGGTACGCGTATGTGTGCGCGGCGCTCGCGCTGCTGCTGATGGTCGCGCCGATCCTGTTCCCCGCCGTGAACGGGGCGAAGATCTGGATCCGGCTGGCCGGTTTTTCGCTTCAGCCCGGTGAGTTCGCCAAGGTGCTGATCACGGTGTTCTTCGCGGCCTACCTGGCCGCCAACGGCGGCGCGCTGGCGCACACCGGCCGCACGGTGGGGCGGCTGCGGCTGCCGGCCGGGCGGGTGCTGGGGCCGGTGGTGGCGGTCTGGCTGGTCAGTGTGGCGGTGCTGGTCCTCGAACGCGATCTGGGCACCTCGCTGCTGTTCTTCGGGATCTTCGTGGTGCTGCTGTACGTGGCGACCGGGCGGACCGGCTGGATCGCGGTCGGGCTGCTGCTCGCGGCCGTCGGGGCGGCCGCGGTGGGGACGTTGGAGCCGCATGTGCACAGCCGGGTCGAGGACTGGCAGCATCCGTTCGCCGGGATCGCGGCCGGGAAGGGGGCCGGGCAGCTCGCCCAGTCGCTGTTCGCGTTCGCCGCGGGCGGGGTCTTCGGCACCGGTCTCGGGCAGGGCCACTCGTATCTGATCGGCTTCGCCATGAAGTCCGACTTCATCCTGGCGACGTGCGGTGAGGAGCTGGGGCTGGCCGGGCTGTCGGCGCTGTTCGTGCTGTACGCGCTGCTGGTGGGCCGCGGTTACCGGGCCGCGCTGGGGCAGCCCGATCCGTTCGGCAGTCTGCTGGCCGTGGGGCTGGCGGCGCTGCCGGCGATCCAGGTGTTCGTCATCGCGGGCGGGGTGATGGGTCTGATCCCGCTGACCGGGATGGCGATGCCGTTCCTCGCCCAGGGCGGGTCGTCGGTGGTGACGAACTGGATCATCGTCGCGCTGCTGCTGAAGGTCAGTGACCGGGCGCGGGCGCCGCGGCCGGCGGGGCGGCAGCCGGCCGGGGGCGGGAGCTGGGTGGTGGGGTTCATGACGCCGGTGCGGGCCCGGGACGCGGCCGGTGGCGCGCCCGCCCCGGAGGCCGGGCGTTGATCCGCGGTATCCGGCACACCGCCGCGTTCTCCTTCCTGCTCCTCGTCGCGCTGCTGGTCAACGCCGCCCGGGTGCAGGTGTACGAGGCCGGGAGTTACGACGCCAGCCCGGCCAACCGGCGGGCGGCGATCGCCCGGTACGCCCAGCCGCGGGGCGCCGTCCTCGTGGCGGGCCGGCCGGTGACCGGCTCGCGGGACAGTGGTGGGCGGCTGCGCTACGAGCGCGCGTACGCCGACGGGCCGCTGTACGCACCGGTGACCGGCTACTCCTCGCAGACCTACGGGACCTCGCTGCTGGAACGCGCCGAGGACCCCGTGCTCGCCGGCACCGACCCGCGGCTCGCCACCTTCCCCTGGTGGGACCGGCTGACCCGGACCCACCAGCCCGGCGGTCAGGTCCACACCACCATCGATCCGCGGATGCAGCGCGCCGCGTTCGCCGGGCTGGGCGGCCGGAAGGGCGCGGTGGCCGCGATCGAGCCGCGCACCGGGCGGATCCTGGCGCTGGTCAGCTCCCCGTCGTACGAGCCGGGGGTGCTGTCCGGCAACGGGCCCGCGGTCGACCAGGCCTGGCACCTGCTGAACGCCGCCGCGGACCGGCCGATGCTCAACCGGGCGCTGGCAGAGACCTATCCGCCCGGGTCGACCTTCAAGGTCGTCACCGCGGCCGCCGCGCTGGAGAGCGGCCGGGTCACCGACATCGACGCGCCGACGGACTCTCCGGATCCGTACGTCCTGCCGGGGACCGCCACCCGGCTCGGCAATGCCGCGAAGGACTGTGCGGACGCCTCGCTGAAGGAGGCGTTCCGGGCCTCCTGCAACACCGTGTTCGCGCGGCTGGGCGTCGACGTCGGGCTGCGCGGGATGGCCGCGACGGCGCGGCGGTTCGGCTTCAACGACCGCGGGCTGCGCATCCCGTCGCCGGTCGCGCCCAGCCGTTTCGACACCCGCATGGATCCGGCGCAGGTCGCGCTGTCGGCCATCGGGCAGTACGACACCGCGGCGACCCCGCTCCAGATGGCGATGGTCGCGGCGGCGGTCGCCAACGGGGGGCAGCTGACGCCGCCGTACCTCGTCGACGAGGTGACCGACGCGGACGGGGTGATGGTCGCGGCCGGTCCGCATCCGGCCACCCGCCAGGTGATCAATCCGGCCACCGCCGAGCAGCTCCAGGAGATGATGGTCGACGTGGTCGAGCACGGCGGTGGCCGGCGCGCCGCCGTCAAGGGCCTCACCGTCGGCGGCAAGACGGGCACCGCCCAGCACGGCGTGCACAACGAGGGCACGCCGTACGCCTGGTTCATCTCCTGGGCGCGCACGAAGGACACCTACGAACCGACGGTCGCGGTGGCCGTGGTCGTCGAGGACGCGGCGGCCGATCGCGCGGACATCAGCGGCGGGGGGAATGCCGCGCCGATCGCCCGGGCGGTGATGACGGCCGCGCGGTGAGGCGCTCCCCCCGGGCGCGGTGAGCCGCTCCCCCGCCACCGTGGCCGGGCCCGGGCCACAATGGCCGCATGGCTGATCCGACCGCGTCCCCTTCCCCGTCCCGGGCGTCCCGTCCGCCCCTGTCGCTGGCCGAGGTGGAGGCGCTGGCCCGGCGCGCGCACGAGGGGCAGACCGACAAGGCGGGCCGCCCGTATGCCGAGCACCTGGCCGCGGTGGCCGCGGGCGTACGCGAACGGGGCGGCAGTGACGAGCAGATCGCGGCGGCCTGGCTGCACGACGCGGTCGAGGACGCCGCGCTGAGCGAGGAGTGGCTGGCCGGTGCGGCGCTGACCGGGGCGACCAAGGCGATGGTGCGGGCGGTCACCAAGCGGCCGGGCGAGCCGGTCGAGGAGTACACCGCGCGCATCCTGGCCACGCCCGGTGCGCTGCTGGTCAAGGAGGCGGACCTGGCGCACAACGCCGATCCGGCCCGGCTGGCCGTGCTGGACGCAGCGACCCGGGAGCGGCTGACCGCGAAGTACGCGCGGGTGCGGGGGCTGTTGGGCCTGGCCTGAGCGCGTGGGCCGGCTTCGGCCGGGTGGCGCCGGCCCGGTCCACACCCCGGACGCCCGCACGGAAAGGTGGTATGCACAGCTAGTCTGCGGCGATGACTCCCACCCAGCCTTCGGACCCGCAGTCCTCGGATGCCACGGCCCCGCGGGCGGCGCGCGTGATCGCCGCCCTGGAGGGCGTCGGCGTCCGCCGCTACACCACCGGACAGGTCATCCTCGACGGCATCGACTGGACCGTGCGGTCCGGTGAGCACTGGGCGCTGCTCGGCGCGAACGGCGCCGGCAAGACCACCGTGCTGCGGCTCATCGGTGCGCTGATGTTCCCGACGGTCGGCAGCGTCGAGGTGCTCGGGCACCGGCTCGGCTCGGTGGACGTCCGTGAACTGCGGGCGGTGATCGGGCTGGTCTCCGGCGCCCAGAAGGTTCCGCAGGACGCCACCGGCCACACGGTCGTGCTGACCGGCGCGACCGGGACCGTGCAGCCGCTGTGGCGCACGTACGACGAGGCCACCCGCGAGCGCGCCCACGCCCTCCTCGCCGAGCTGGACTGCAAGGAGCTGGCGGACCGGCCGTACGGCGTGTGTTCGGGCGGGCAGCGGGCCCGGCTCCTGATCGCCCGGGCGCTGATGGCCGATCCTTCGCTGCTGCTGCTCGACGAGCCGTTCAACGCGCTGGACCTGCCGTCCCGCGAGGACCTGATCGACGCCCTGCACCGACTCGCCACCGGGCGGCCGGAGTTGGCGACGGTGACGGTCACCCACCACCTGGAGGAGCTGTCCCCGGCCGTCGGGCACGCGGTGCTGCTGCGGGACGGCCGGGTGCAGGCGCGCGGGCCGGTGGACGAGGTACTGACCGGGGAGCGGATGACGGCCTGCTTCGGGCGCCCGATCGAGGTGTCCCGCCACGAGGGCCGCTGGCTGGCCCGCTCGGGCCGCCGCTGACCAAGGCTCCGCTACGGGCCTTCCGCCGCCTCGCGGACGCCGTCCAGGAACCGCCGGATCGCGTCCCGTTCGCCGGCGTCGAAGGTGGCGAGCAGGGCGAGCGTGCGGTCGATCAGCGGGCCGAAGAACGACTGGCCCAGGTCGACCGCGCGCTCGTCCACCTCCAGCAGCACCCGGCGCCGGTCCTCGGTGTCCCGGACCCGGCGGATCAGACCGAGCCGCTCCAGGCGGTCGACGAGTGCGGTGGTGCCGGCGGAATTCAGGCCGAGGTGCGCGCCGAGCCGGCCGGGCGTCGAGGGGACGCCGGCCCGGGCCGCGTCCAGCAGGCTGATCAGGGCCCGCAGGTCGGTGGGGTGCAGACCGTTGCGGCCGGCGAACTGCGCGCCGGCGAGGTCGAGTTGGAGGGTCACCTCGCGCAACAGATGGATCAGCTCCATCCCCGCCGGTTCCTGCCGCTGCACCATGTCCGACCGCCTTTCCGTTCCCGCACGTATTCTAATATCTCGCTCATCGAGATACTTGGTGAACGAGATGATGTACGGGAGGACGGCCGTATGGCAGCCACCGACCCCAGCACCTTCCCCGCCGCCTACGCGCAGGCCATGGCGCGCTGGCCGATCACCGTGGAACGACTCGACCTGCCCTCGGAGTTCGGCACCACCCGCGTCCACGCCTGCGGTCCCTCCGACGGCCCCCCGGTGCTGCTGCTGCACGGCGGCGGGACCACCTCGGCCGTCTGGTACGCGCTCGCCCCGGCGCTCGCCGGCACGCACCGGGTCCACGCGGTGGACCAGATGGGCACCCCGGGACTGAGCGTGCCCGGTGGCCGCCGGGTGCGGCGGCCGGCGGACCTGATGGAGTGGCTCGACGGCGTGCGGGACGGCCTCGGGCTGACCTCGGCCACGCTGCTCGGGCACTCGTACGGCGGCTGGGTCGCGGCGACCTACGCGGCCCGAACGCCGCGGCGGGTGGACCGGCTGGTGCTGCTCGATCCGACCGGGTGTTTCGCCCCCTACCGGCCGTCCTATCTGGCGCGGGCGGTGCCGCTGTTCGTACGGCCCGGGGAGCGGAGCACCCGCCGGTTCCTGGAGTGGGAGAGCGGGGGCGCGCCGCCGGCGCCGGAGTTGGTGCGGCTGATGGGCGTGGGCGCGGTCGCCTTCCGGGGCGCGAAGGTGGTGACGGGTCCGCGGCCCGACCTGTCCGGGCCGGCGGCGGCGGGGCTGCCGGCGCTGGTACTGCTGGCGGGGCGCAGCCGGGCGCACGACCTGCGGCGGGTGACGGCCGGGGCCGCACGGGCGCTGCCGGGCGCGCGGATCGAGACCGTGCCGGGCGCCGCCCACCACTCCATGCCGGAGGACACGGACGGTGAAGTCGCCCGGCGGGTGCTCAGTTTCCTGGCAGCGGTTCCCGGCGCGCCCGCCACTCCTCCGGCAGCGCCGCCACACCCGTACGGGCCGCCACCACACCGCCCGTGATGGCGCAGGTGGTGTCCACGTCGCCGAAGCCGGCGGCGGCGGCCCAGAGGGCGGATTCCAGGTCGCCGCAGGTGGGGGTGGCGCCCTGCCCCTTGAGAGCCTGGGGGACGGTCGCGCACCACAGGGCGAACGGGACGGTGTCGTCGGCGCGGATGCGCCCGCCGCTGCCGAGTACGGCGGCGGCCGCTTCGGGGGTCGTGCCGGGCGGCAGGGCGGCGGCGCGGAGCAGGCCACGGCGTACCGGGCCGTCGGGGGTGCGGGCCGCGACGGCGGCGAGGGAGGGCACCTCGCCGCGGGCGGAGAGCGCGGCAGCGACGGCCACCGCGACCGCGCCCGCGATGCCTTCGGGGTGGGCGTGGGTGACCCGGGCGGAGCGCTCGGCCTGTTCGGCGGCGCGGTCCAGGTCGTCGTGGAACCAGGCACCGAGCGGCGCCACCCTCATGGCCGCGCCGTTGCCGAGACTGCCCTCGCCGCCGAAGAGGAGGCCAGCGAGTTCCTCCCACTGCTCGGGGGTGGCGGCGACACGGGGCAGCAGCGCGTGCATGCCGGATCCGTAGCCGCGCCCGGGGTCGGCCCGGTAGGTGGCGGCAAACTGCTCGGCCAGCGGCCGCTCCTCCACCTCGCCGTACTCCTCCAGGACGGCGAGCAGGTCGAGCGCCATGGCGGTGTCGTCGGTCCAGTGCCAGCGCGGGTCCGGGGGCGGGGTCCGGGTCGCGATCAGCTGCCGGGCCGCCTCCGGCGGGCGGAAGAGGCGGAAGAAGCGCTCCCCGAAGGCGTCGCCGTACGCCAGCCCTTCGAGGGCGGTGCGGGCGGCCCGCCGGCGGTCGTCCGTGTCCATGCCGGGATCCTGCCACCCGCACCGGGTCCGTGGGGGCCGGTCCGGGTCAGCCGGCCGCCGCACACCGACCCCGTGGGCGCCGCTCCGGGTCAGCCGGCCGCCTCGCCCTGTGCGATGGCCGCCGCGACCTCGGCCGTACGGGCCGCCTCCTCGGCGGCGAACCGCTCGGCGTCCAGTTTCTCGGCGAGTTCCTCGTCCTGGGCCATCAGCAGATCGAGGTTGGCGTCACCCAATTCGAAGACGCCCAGGTCCACATAGGCGCGCTGGAGCCGTTCGCCCCACAGGCCGATGTCCTTGACGCACGGGACGATCCGGCTGAACAGCAGTTTCCGGAAGAGGTGCAGGAATTCGGAGCGTTCGGTGAATTCGGCGGCCTCCTTGGGCGGAATGCCGAAATTCTCCAGGACTTCGAGACCACGCAGCCGGTCACGCATCAAGTAGCAGCCCTCGATGACGAAGTCCTCGCGTTCGCGCAGTTCGGCGTCGGTGAGCTGCTTGTAGTAGTCGCGCAGCGCCATCCGGCCGAAGGCCACGTGCCGGGCCTCGTCCTGCATGACATAGGCCAGGATCTGCTTGGGCAGCGGCTTGTCGGTGGTGTCCCGGATCATGCCGAAGGCGGCCAGCGCCAGGCCCTCGATCAGCACCTGCATACCGAGATAGGGCATGTCCCAGCGGGAATCCCTGAGGGTGTCGGCGAGCAGCGCCTGGAGATTGTCGTTGATCGGGTAGAGCATCCCGATCTTCTCCTGGAGAAAGCGGCTGTATATCTCGGCGTGCCGGGCCTCGTCCATGGTCTGGGTCGCCGAATAGAACTTCGCGTCGAGGTCCGGAACGGATTCCACGATCCGGGCCGCGCAGACCATGGCGCCCTGTTCGCCGTGCAGGAACTGGCTGAACTGCCAGGCGGTGTAGTGCTGGCGCAGATCGCCGCGGTCCTTCTCGGTCATCTTGCCCCAGTACTTCGTGCCGTACAGGGACATCGACTCGTCAGGGGTGCCGAGCGGGTCCTTGGGATCGACCTCCAGGTCCCAGTCGATCCGCAGGGTGGCGTCCCACTGCTTGTCCTTGCCCTTCTGATAGAGCGCGAGCAGCCGGTCCCGCCCGTCGTCGTACTCCCAGTTGAACCGGGCCGCGCCGGTGGCCGGCACCGCCCACAGGTCGTCGCCCGGATCGCGCACGTACAGGTCTCGGGTGGACACGGGGCCTCCTCGGCTCGCCAAACGCCACGCCATCGGCGGTCGTTGGCAGGCTCACACGTTCCTTACCGGCGGGTCAATAACTCGTGCAGAAGGGATTGACGAGCTTGCTGACACGCAGTCTCATAAGAGCTGACCGCGGGTAACACGCCACTAGCGAGGTAGCCACAGCCATGACGAGCGCGCCCACCGCACCGACCGTGACGGACACCAAAGCCCTCCGGGACGCCCTCGGCCTGCTCAAGGACCGGGAACAGGTCGCCGAGCGACTGCTCGACTCCTCCGCCAAGCACTCCTTCGACCCCGACACCGAACTCGACTGGGACGCGCCCCTCGAAGAGGGCAAGTGGTTCTGGCCCCCGGAGCTGGTCTCGCTCTACGACACCCCGCTGTGGAAGAAGATGTCGCTGGAGCAGCAGCAGGACCTCGCCCGCCACGAGGCCGCCTCGCTCGCCTCGCTGGGCATCTGGTTCGAGATCATCCTGATGCAGCTGCTGGTCCGGCACATCTACGACAAGCCGGTGACCAGCGCCCACGTCCGGTACGCCCTCACCGAGATCGCCGACGAGTGCCGGCACTCCAAGATGTTCGCGCGCATGATCCAGCACGGCGGGGCGCCCGCGTACCCGGTCTCCCGGCTCAACCACAACCTCGCCCGGATCCTCAAGACGGTCTCCACCACCCCGGGTTCCTTCGCCTGCACCCTGCTCGGCGAGGAGATCCTGGACTGGATGCAGCGGCTGACCTTCCCGGACGAGCGGGTGCAGCCCCTGGTGCGCGGGGTGACCCGGATCCACGTCGTCGAGGAGGCCCGGCACGTCCGCTACGCCCGCGAGGAACTGCGCCGCCAGATGGTCACCGCCCCGCGCTGGGAGCGCGAGTTGACCCGCCTCAGCTGCGGCGAGGCGGCCCGGGTGTTCTCCGTCGCCTTCGTCAACCCCCAGGTGTACAGCAATGTCGGGCTCGACCGGCGGGAGGCGGTCGCCCAGGTGAAGGCCAGCGGCCACCGCCGCGAGGTCATGCAGTCCGGCGCCCAGAGGCTGACCGACTTCCTCGACGAGATCGGCGTACTGCGCGGCGTGGGCCGCCGGCTGTGGCGCCGCTCGGGCCTGCTGGCCTGAAGCGGCCGGCCGCGGCGACCGTTGGGGGCGAGCACCTGTACGAGCCGAAATCCGGGACGGATACCCTGCTGCCCATGAACGGCAGCGGCACCGCCCCAGCAGTACCCCGACCCGCCTACCGCAGGCTGAGCGTCGAGCAGCGCCGCAGCCAACTGCTCGCGGCGGCCCTCGGGCTGTTCGCCCAGCACGCGCCGGAGGACGTCTCGCTGGACGACGTGGCCACCGCCGCCCAGGTCTCCCGGCCCCTCGTCTACCGCTACTTCCCCGGCGGCAAGCAGCAGTTGTACGAGGCCGCGCTGCGCAGCGCCGCCGACATCCTGGAGCGCTGCTTCGCCGAACCGGAGACCGGGCCGCTCACCCAGCGGCTGTCCCGTGCGCTGGACCGCTATCTGGCGTTCGTCGACGAGCACGACGCCGGTTTCAGCGCACTGCTCCAGGGCGGCAGCGTCGTGGAGACCTCCCGTACGAGCGCGATCGTGGACGAGGTACGGCGCGCCGCGGCCGACCAGATCCTGCGCCACCTGGGCGAGCCGGAACCGGGTCTGCGGCTGCGGATGACCGTCCGGATGTGGATCACCGCCGTCGAGGGCGCCTCCCTGATCTGGCTCGACGAGGGCAAGCAGCCACCGCTCGACGAGCTGCGCGACTGGCTGGTGGACCACTTCGTCGCCCTGCTCACCGCCACCGCGGCGCGCGATCCGCAGACCGCGCGGGTGACCCGGGGAGCGCTGCGGATGGAGGCCTCCGAAGGCCCGGTCGGCGACCTGGCCCGCCGCATCCTGCCGGTCGTCAGCGACGCCGGGCACCTGCTGTGACCTGCACGGCGACCCCCGTGATGTGAGACTGGGAACGTGCGAAGCGAGAACACGCCCTTCGTCGGCGGGCCCCTCGACGGCCGGGTGCTGCCCGTGCTGGTCGGGATGACCGGCCAGCCACCGAAGACCTACGAGGTCCCGGTCCCGAACGACGACGGGCGGCCCCCGACCGTACATGTCTACCGCCGCGTCCCGGGCCCCACGGGCCGCCTGGGCCTGCCACGGGGGTGGCGCTACGAGTACACGGGTACGCGGTAGCTCTTTGCCCCACGTACTCGGCTGCAGCGCCGTGGTTGTTGCTCGCCGTTGCGCTTTGCGGCGCCCCGCACGTAGCCGTCTGCTGCGCCGCGGGGCGTCTCGCCGTTGCGCTTTGCGGCGCCGCGTACGTAGCTGTCTGTCCCGCCGCGGGTGTTGTTCGCCGTTGCGCCTGCGGCGGGCTGGGTTGTTGTTGGGTGCGGTGACGGGCCTCCGGGGCCTTGTTCGTGGACTGCTGACGCTTTACGTCCACGAACAAGGCCCCTCCGGCCCGTCCCCTCCCGTTGGGGGAGTGTGCGGGTGAGTGGGGGCGCGCGTTGTTGTCCGTACACCTCACGTCGCCGGTCAGCGGGAATAGCTCCGCCCGCGTGTCCGGTTGTGGCCCCGCAGGGGGCCCTCACGACCCTTACGGGTTCTGTTCGACCGTCCCCTACGGGTCCCAACGACCCCTTGCATCCCCAACGCCCACCCCCACCCACCGCATTCCCCTCCCCTCAACGGGAGGGGACGGGCCGGAGGGGCCGGTTGTGTGGACGAAAAGCGTCAGCAGTCCACACAACCGGCCCCGGAGGCCCGTCACCGCACCCGACACGCACCCAGCCCGCCGCAGGCGCAACGGCGAACAACACCCGCGCCGCCGCAGACAGCCACGTACGCGGCGCCGCAAAGCGCAACGGCGACCAAGCCCCGCGGCGGGACGGCCAAGTACGTGGGAGGCGCCGCAAAGCGCAGCGGAACGGCGGGAAAGCCAACTACGTGGGGATCACCCCAGCGACGCGAGGTACGCCGCCGTCTTGTCCGGGTCGAAGAAGAAGTTTTCGAAGTCGGACGGGTCGTCGAAGCCGTTGGCGAAGCGGTCGGCGATGGGCTGGAGCTGGCCGGCGGCGCCGATGAGGTTCAGGACGTGCTCCGGCGGCGGGGCCAGCATCGCGTTGGTCCACTTGGTGACGTGCTGGGCGGTGGCCCAGTAGCGGTCGAACGTGGCCTGCATCCACGCCTCGTCGAACGGTTCCTCGCCGCGCTCCACGATGGAGGCGAGGTAGGCGGCGGCGCACTTGGAGGCCGAGTTGGAGCCCTGGCCGGTGATCGGGTCGTTGGCGACGACCACGTCGGCGACGCCGAGGACCAGGCCGCCGGAGGGCAGCCGGCCGATCGGGTTGCGCACGGTGGGGGCGTAGCGGCCGGCCAGCGTGCCGTTGGCGTCGGTCAGTTCGACCTTGGTGCAGCGGTCGTACTCCCAGGGCAGGAACGTCTTCATCAGGTCCAGGGTGACCGCCAGGTGCTCGGCGGGGTCCTTGACGTTGCCGAAGGCGTCCAGCGGGCCGCCGGGGATGCCCTCCCAGAAGAGGATGTCGGCCCGGCCGGAGGTGGTGAGGGTCGGCATCACGAAGAGCTCGCCGACACCGGGGACGAGGTTGCAGCGCACCGCGTCGAAGTCGGGGTGCTCGGGGCGCGGGCCCATGCCGTGCACGTAGGAGACGGCCAGCGCGCGCTGCGGGGCGTCGTACGGCGAACGGGAGGCGTCGCGGCCGAACATGGAGACCAGCTCGCCCTTGCCGGCCGAGACCAGCGTCAGGTCGTAGCGGCTCGCGAAGAAGTCCAGGTCGGAGACGGCGGCGCCGTGGATGACGAGCTGGCCGCCGCGCTGGGCGAAGGTCTCCATCCAGCCGGCCATCTTCACCCGCTGGTCGACGGACTGGGCGTAGCCGTCGAGCTTGCCGACCCAGTCGATGGCGCGCTGGGAGCCGTCGGGGCCCTCGTGGCTGCCGGGGGCGGCGACGGAGACGCCGAGGCCCTCGATGCGCGGGGCCTGGCTCTCCCAGAAGTTGATGCCGAGGTCGCGCTCGTGCTGGAGGGCGGTGTGGAACATGC
This sequence comes from Streptomyces sp. NPDC048197, assembly GCF_043202395.1. Taxonomy (NCBI): domain Bacteria; kingdom Bacillati; phylum Actinomycetota; class Actinomycetes; order Kitasatosporales; family Streptomycetaceae; genus Streptomyces; species Streptomyces sp. NPDC048197. The sequence continues at coordinate 38,297 of NZ_JBIDAJ010000030.1, read as the reverse complement.
ACTGCGTCGACATGACCCGGCCGGAGCGGATCTCGTCGGCGGTGCGGTTGGACATGAGGGTGACCTCGTAGCCCTTGGACAGCAGGCCCAGGGCGAGCTGGAGACCGGACTGGCCGGCTCCGATGACGAGTATTTTCCGCATGGCGGCACTCTTCTCTGCTACTGCGATGTTCGGGTGAGGGGTGGGGTCGTGCGAGGGGTGTCCCCTCAGGGGGCGGGCCCGTGGGAGTGGACGGACCCGTAGGAGGACCGGCCCGTACGAGGACCGGCCTGTACGAGATCCGGCCCGTGGGGGGCCGGCTCGTAGGAGGGCCGGCTCGTGGGAGGAGCGACCCGTTATTCCGGCGCGGCTTCCAGGGCGTGGCCGACCAGGGCGAGCAGCGACTGGATCACGGTGGTCCGCTTGCGCGCGTCCATGATCACGATCGGTACCTCCGGCGGCACGGTCAGCGCCTCCCGGACGTCCTCGGCCTGGTAACTGTCGGTGCCCTCGAAGTGGTTGACCGCCACGATGTAGGGCAGCCCGCAGCTCTCGAAGTAGTCGAGCGCCGGGAAGCAGTCCTCCAGCCGCCGGGTGTCGGCCATGACGATCGCGCCGATCGCGCCGCGCACCAGGTCGTCCCACATGAACCAGAACCGCTGCTGCCCGGGCGTGCCGAACAGGTACAGGACCAGTTCCTGGTCGAGGGTGATCCGCCCGAAGTCCATCGCGACCGTGGTCGTGGTCTTCTCCGGAGTGGCGGTCAGATCGTCGGTGCCCTCGCTGGCCTGGGTCATCACCGCCTCGGTCTGCAGCGGCGTGATCTCCGAGACCGAACCGACGAAGGTGGTCTTGCCGACACCGAAGCCGCCGGCCACCACGATCTTGGTGGCGATCGGCGCCCGCGACCGGTCCGTCTGCCAGCTCTGCAGCCCCGCGTCGGCGGCCGTGGCCACCGGGCCGGCCTGACCCACGGAACCGGCGGTCGTCGTCGGCCCGGCCGATATCGTGTCAGAGCCTGTGAAGTCCACTCAGCACCCTTTCGAGCAGCGCGCGGTCGGGCCGGCCGGTGCCGTGCCCGGTGCCGTAGACGCGAATCTTTCCCTGGTCGGCGAGGTCGCTGAGCAGGACGCGGACCACGCCCAGCGGCATCTTGAGGAGGGCGGAGATCTCCGCCACCGAGCGCATCCGGCGGCAGAGCTCGACGATCGCCCGCATCTCCGGCATCACCCGGTCACCCCAGCCGCCGGACGTGAGCTCGCGCCGTTCTTCGGGGGCTTCCAGCGCGGCCACGAAGGTCTCGACGAGCAGCACGTGGCCGAATCGCGTGCGGCCGCCGGTGAGCGAATACGGCCGTACGCGCGAGGGTTTGCGGTCCCCGCCGCGCACGGGGAGTTTCGGAGTCTTGCTCACTGGGCGCTCTCCATCGACTTGCGGAGTTCGGTGCGGAGTTCGGGGGTGAGGACATGACCGGCCCGGCCGACGAACAGCGCCATGTGATAGGCGATGACGTTCATGTCGCAGTCCGGTGCGGCGTGCACGCCGAGCAGCGAACCGTCGCTGATCGACATCACGAACACGCTGGCCTCGTCCATCGTGATCATCGTCTGCTTGACGGCCCCGCCGTCCATCAGCTTCGCGGCACCCTGGGTGAGGCTGCCGAGGCCGGACACGATGGTGGCCAGGTCTGCGCTGGACCCGCGGGGCCCGCCGGCTCCGCCGGGGCGGGCCGCCTCGTCCGCCCGGTCAGGGTCGGAGCTGAGCAGCAGCAGCCCGTCGGAGGAGACCACCGCGACCGAGCGGATGCCCGGCACCTCCTCCACCAAGTTGCTCAGCAACCAGTGGAGATTGCGGGCCTGGCTGCTCAGTCCATGTCCGTAAGCAGTGGGCGCTTGCGCCTTCACTCGCGTGCCTCCTCGACAATGTGGCTCTCTTCCGGGGCCCCCGCTCCGTCGGTGTCGGGTCGTCGGTCGGTCTGTTCGGTCGTGCCTTCCGCGAGCTCGGCCGCCACGTCGCGCCGGCCGGTCCGCGCCCCCTGCTGGAATCCGCCGAGCCGGCGCCGCAGCGCCTCGGCGTTGGCCGCACCGCTCTTGCGCGGGACGGTGGGCGCCTGCTGCTGCGCCACGATCTTGGGCGTGCGCTTGGGCAGGCCCAGGCTGGTCCGCTGCTTCTCCTCGGGGCCCGCGGGCGCCGCGTCGTCGGGCGCCGCGTCGTCGGACGATGCCCCGGAAGTGGGCGCCGGGGCCGTGGCCGGGGTGGCCGCCTCGGCGCGGGTGTGCTGGTCGGGGCCGATGGCGTACGGGTCCGCCGCGGCCGGGGCGGCGGCCGGTGCGGGCTCCTCCGGCGCGTCCTCCCGGGGCCGGGTGTGCTCGGTGGTCCCGCCGGCCGGTATCCCGGCCGCGTCGATCGCGCGCTCGGCGGCGGCGACGAACGGGTCGCCCCCCGGGCTGCCGGCGGGTCCGTCCTGGCCGGGTGCCGGACCGGCGGCCCGTTCCGGTGCCGGCGCGGGCTCCGCCGCGCCGCGGCCCGCCGCCGGGTCCAGTCGCGGCACCCGCGTCTGCAGGGCGTTGGAGTTCGCCTCGGCCACCGAGCCGGGCAGGCCCGGGGCGTGCGCGTCGTGCGCGACGGTCAGCGCGGACGCCGGGCCGGGGCGGGTCGGCAGGATCGAGCCGGGCAGCACGATGACGGCGGTGACCCCGCCCTGCTTCGCGTCCCGCAGCTGGACCCGGACGCCGTGCCGGGCGGCCAGCCGTACGACCACGTACAGCCCGAGGCCCAGCGCCTCGTCGATGTTCTCGGCGGTCGAGGCCGCCTCCGCGTCCGACAGCCGCTCGTTGAGCTCGGCCATCCGCTCCGCGGTCATCCCGATGCCCTCGTCCTGGACCGAGAGCATGACCTCACCGCTCTCCAGCAGCCAGCCGGACAGCTCGACATAGGCGTCCGGCGGCGAGAACGCGGTGGCGTTCTCCAGGAGTTCGGCGACCAGGTGGCTCAGGTCGTCCGCGGCGAACCCGGCGACCTGGGAGTGCGGCGGCAGCGACTGGATGCGCACCCGCTCGTAGCGTTCGATCTCACTGACCGCGGCGCGCAGCACGTCAAGCAGCGGGACCGGGCCCGGGTGGTTGTTGCCGTGCTGTTCGGCGCCCGCCAGGACCAGGAGGTTCTCGCTGTTGCGGCGCATCCGCGCGGCGAAGTGGTCCAGCTTGAAGAGGGTGTCCAGCCGTTCCGGGTCCTGCTCGGTCTCCTCCAGGCCCTCGATGACGCCGAGCTGGCGCTCCACCAGGCCGAGGGTGCGCAGTGCGAGGTTGACGAACCGGCCCTGTACGCCGCTGTGGGCGGCCTTGAGCCGCTCGGTGAGGTCGGCGATCTCCTCCTTGAGCGCCTCGCCCTGCTCCTGGAGCACCTCGCGCTCGGCGACCAGCCGCTGCCGGCCGCCGATCAGCCGCTTGCGCTCGCCCTCCAGTTCGGTGGTGCGCCGCGACAGCTCGCCCACCTGGGTGTGCAGCGCGTTCACCGACCGTACGGTGGCGGCGAATTCGTCGTTGCGGCCCTTGTAGGTGATGGGGTCCTCGTGGGCCGGGTCGGCGGCCACCCGGCGGGCGCCGATCCGCAGCGCGGCCAGCGGCTGGGTCATCGAGCGCGCGGCCCAGATGCCGGCGCCGACGGCCAGCAGCAGGCAGAGGCCCTCCAGGCCGATCCGGATCTCCAGCTCCGTGACGTCGTCGTCGCGCAGCTGGCCGAGGCGCTGGATGTCGGCGGTGGCCATGGCCGATTCGACGCCCCGCATCAGCCCGATCCGGGTGGTGAGGGCGTTCTCCACCCGCTGGCGGCTCAGCCGCAGATCGGCGGCGTCCAGGCGCGGCTGGTCGGTGAGCCGGGTCAGATAGCGCTCGGCGGTGCTGATGTCGGTGCCGGTGACGGTGCGGTCGTAGCGGTCCCGGGCGCCCTGGCCCGCGGTCTCCCGGAAGTCGCCCAGCGACGCCTGCTCACGGACCCGCGCGACCTGGGCGAGGCCGGTCAGCGTGGGCTGGCTGCCGCCGGCGTTGAGCCCGGCGAGCAGCAGGGCGCGGGTGCCGGCCGCCTGGTCGGTGGCGCGGGCGAGTGCGGGCAGCGCCCGGGTGTCGGCGTCCGCGGAGTCCGCCCGGGCGGGCAGTCCGCGGGCGATGTCGTCGCTGATCGCCCCGAGTGCCTGGATGATGTCGGTGTACGCGCGGTAGACCTGCTCGGCCGATTCCGTCCGGGCCAGCGCCTTTTGACGGGTTTCCGGGAGGGTTTTGAGCAGTTTGGCGGCGGTCGCGTAGACCGCGCTGTCACCGGAGGCGTCCTGGGCCTCGGTGCGCAGGTCGTCGATCTGCCGGTCCACGCGGGCGCGCTGGGGGCGGGCGACGGCGGCGTCGTCGGCACCGGGCCCGCTGGTGACGGCGGCGCCGGCCGCGGCCGTGTTCGTCCGGGTGCCGTTGACGCCGGGGAGGCCGGTGCCGGTTCCGCTTGCGGTTCCGCCCGTTGTGGTGCCGGTCGTTCCGCTTCCACCGGTCGTGCCGGTTCCGCCGGTTGCTGCCCTTCCGCCGGTTCCGGTCGTGCCGCCGGTGCGGGTGCCGTTGACCGCGCCGGTGCCGGCGCTGCTGCCGGTTCCGTTGACCGTGCCGTTTCCGGGACCCGTGCTCCTCCCCGGGTCCGCGCCGTTGTTGACCGTACCCGTACGGCCGTTGCGTCCCGCGGCGGCGTAACCGGTCATGCCGTCGCGTTCGTCGGCGAGGGAGTGTGCCAGCGCGATGGCGCGGGCGTTGAGTTCGGCCAGGTCGACCAGGTGCTGGCTGTTGCCGGCGTCGTCCGCCGTGCCGAGCAGACCGGGGGCGCCGGCTCCGAGGACCGCGACGGCAACGACGGCCACCGCTCCGACCAGCCGGTTGCGCACCCGTGCGGGACGGTGCCCCGCGAGGTCCGCACCGCCGGTCGCGCCCGGTCCCGCACCGGAACCGGAGCTCTTGCCAGGACCCGAACCCGTACCCGGTCCGGAGACCGAACCGGCCGGTGAACCCGGCTTCCCTGCGCCGCCCCGAAGCCGCATCTTCCGCACCGCTGCTCGCATTCCTGTCTCGCCTGCCCACGCCGTATGGCGTCGCGGACCCGGCTCGCTCTCCGCTCGCGGGCGGACCTGCGCGCACTCCGCAGCAGCGCATACTTCCGCGAGGGGGAACGGTCCGGCTCTGCGCGTCGCGACGAATGTCCTGGCCCCCCGTGATCCGGGCAACGACCATTCCACCGGCCCCGCGCAGTGGCTCGGCATCACATGCCCGGCCACCTGAACGAGTGAACATCAATCGGAGTTTGACCATCAACTTCCGCGCGGCAACGATTTTCACCGCACCCCCGCGCACCCCCCGGACGGGTTTGGAGATGCCGCGCCGTCCTGGCAGGATGCGCGCCCGCACGCCGCCGGAGCGCCGGTCCGTACCTTCCGCGCGGCGCTGACCTGCCCGTACGCCACACGGGCCCGGTGCGCCCGGTCACCCGGCCACATCCGCGTCCTCCGGCAGACTTGCCGGCATGCGCATCGCACTCGCCACCGAGCCGGGCGATCCCCAACGCCCCAACGAGGACTACGCATCGGTCGCCCTGCCGGCCTCCGGCCAGGGCGGAGTCCTGGTCCTGCTGGACGGCGTGACCCCGCCCGAGGCGGACTGCGGATGCCGTCACACGGTGCCGTGGTTCACCGCGCGGCTCGGCGGCGCAATGCTCGAACTGTCGGTTTCACACCGGGATATGACGCTGGCTGAGGCGCTCGCGGCGGCCATCTCCCGGACCGCCGCCGTTCACCGGGGCACCTGTGACCTTTCTCACGCCCGCACTCCGCAGGCAACTGTGGTGGCCGCCAGGTGGTCCACGGACACCGTCGAGCACCTCGTACTGTCCGATTCGGTGCTCCTCCTGGAGCACGCCGACGGGTCGGTGCACCCCGTGCTGGACCCGCGGCTGGACGAACTGCCGCCCGGGGTCCGGGCCCTTGGCGCCGCCGTACGGGCACTGCCCCGCGGGTCGACGGAACGGGCCGCGGCGGGCCGGGAGTACGGGCGGGCCGTCGAGGCGCTGCGCAACGTGGAGGGCGGTTTCTTCACGGCGGCCGCGGATCCGGCGGTGGCGGCCCGCGCGGTCACCGGCACCACGCCGCGGGCCGCGGTCCGCTCACTGACCGCCCTCAGCGACGGCGCGGGCCGCTGGGTCGAGGTCTTCGGCGAGGGCTCCTGGGCGGACTGCGCGGGCCTGGTGGCCGAGGAGGGGCCACAGGCCCTGATCGACCGGGTGCGGGCCGCGGAGGCGGCGGACCCGGAGTGCGCGGCCTACCCGCGGGGCAAGGCCCGGGACGACGCCGCGGTGGTCTTCGTCATGCCGTGACGGGCCCGGACGCGGCGCAGCACGACGCGGCTTTCACCCCTCTTCGCCCTCTTGCTCCGCGTTCAAGCGGTGCAGCAGCCGGGCGAGTTCGGCCACCTCGTGGCGGTCCCAGGCGGCGAGGCGCCGGGCGTACTGGGCGCGGCGGGCGTTGCGGACGCGGGTGAAGCGCTCCCGGCCCTCGTCGGTCAGGCGCACCAGGACGGCGCGGCCGTCGGCCGGGTCCGGCGCCCGGGCGACCAGGCCCAGCTGTTCCAGGGCGTGCAGCTGGCGGCTCATCGTGGCCTTGCCGACGCCGAAGAAGCCGGCGAGGTCGGTGGCGCGCTGCGCGCCGGCGTCGGCCAGCCGGACCAGCAGGCCGTAGGCGGACGGCTCCAGGTCGGGGTGCACCTCCCGGGCCAGTTCGCCGGACGAGGCCCGGGCCCGGCGGAGGAACACCGCCAATTCGCGTTCCAGGGCGAGGAATACGTGGTCCACACCCACCGGCTCGCCGTCCGCCGCCATCCCGTCGGCCCCGGTGTCGTGCACGTCAGCGCCCCTTCCCGCATTTCCTGGTCTGAAAGTTTCCGCCCCCGTCGGCCGAAGCCGCAGCTCGGCCAGTATTTCGCAGGATTAGACCAACGGCAGCCCAGGGACCCTCTTTTGTCACGCCGGTCTACGCGCGTATCGTCATTTATGGCATGGCCACACCAAACGGCGGGCCGTTCGCCAAAGGTTCCGCCGCGCGTCCCGCACGTCCGCACCGCCGTGCCGGCCGCGCCCACGCCATGCCGGCAGATCCCCCCTCAGATCAGCACGCATCCCCCCTCAGGTCACACCGAGATCTCCGGAGACACGTATGTCCGTGCTCAGATCCGGCTCCCCCCATCGCCCCGCACGCTCGCTCGCGACCGTGACCGGGGCCCTCCTCACCCTCCTCGCGCTGCTCCTGGCGCTGCCCGCCACCGCCGGTGCCACGGCCGTGCGGCGCGCCCCCGAGCCGAGCCACCCCGGCCAGGACTGGGCCGGCTCGCAGATCGCCAGGCACGAGGGCACCGCGGCCGGCCGCACCGCCCCGCCGGCGGGCTCGCTCGCGTCGTCCGTCGAAGGCGTGGACGTCAGCAGCCACAACGGCAACGTCGCCTGGTCGACGCTCTGGAACAGCGGCGTCCGGTTCGCCTACGTCAAGGCGACGGAGTCCACCAGCTACACCAACCCGTACTTCGCGCAGCAGTACAACGGCTCCTACAACGCGGGCATGATCCGCGGCTCCTACCACTTCGCGACGCCCAACACCTCCAGCGGCGCCGCCCAGGCCAACTACTTCGTCGACCACGGCGGCGGCTGGTCCCGGGACGGCAGGACGCTGCCCGGCGCGCTGGACATGGAGTACAACCCCTACGGCGCGACCTGTTACGGCCTCAGCGCGGCCGGCCTGGTCAACTGGATGAAGGACTGGTTCGCCACCTACAAGGCGCGCACCGGCCGGGACGCGGTCATCTACACCTCCACCAGCTGGTGGAAGCAGTGCACCGGCAATTCGTCCGCCTTCGGCGCGATCAACCCGCTGTGGGTCCCGCGCTACGGCTCCTCGGTCGGCGAACTCCCGGCCGGCTGGGGCTTCCACACCATCTGGCAGTACACCTCGACCGGCCCCACGGTCGGTGACCACAACCGCTTCAACGGCGCGATGGACCGGCTCCAGGCACTGGCCAACGGCTAGCGCGGCCGGCCCGGCGGGCGGACCGCCCGCCCGCACCCGGGACCCCTCCCGCCTGCCGCGGGAGGGGTCTTCCGCTCCGGTCGCGTTACCGTCACGCCGCGACCGGAACCTCCGGTGCCGCGCCGTTGCGGGCCGGGGTCAGCGCGAGCTCCAGCACCTGGCGGACGTCCGAGACCGGGTGCACCTCCAGGGCCGCCAGGACCTCGGCGGGCACGTCGTCCAGGTCCGGCTCGTTGCGCTTGGGGATGATCACGGTGGTGATCCCCGCGCGGTGCGCCGCGAGCAGCTTCTGCTTGACGCCGCCGATCGGCAGCACCCGCCCGGTCAGCGAGACCTCACCGGTCATCGCCACGTCCGGCCGGACCTGCCGGCCCGACAGCAGCGAGGCCAGCGCCGTCGTCATCGTCACGCCCGCGCTCGGCCCGTCCTTGGGGACCGCACCGGCCGGTACGTGCAGATGCACCCCGCGCTCCTTCAGGTCGCCGACCGGAAGCTCCAGCTCCGCGCCGTGCGAGCGCAGGAAGGACAGCGCGATGTGCGCGGACTCCTTCATCACGTCACCGAGCTGGCCGGTCAGCGTCAGACCGGAGGCCCCGGTTTCCGGATCGGCCAGCGACGCCTCCACGTAGAGGACGTCACCGCCCGCGCCGGTGACCGCGAGACCGGTCACCACGCCCGGCACGGCGGTCCGCCGCTCGGCCGGGTCCTGGGCCGACTCGGGGGTGTGGTGCGGCCGCCCGATCAGCGGGCGCAGCTGGTCCGCGCCGACACCGAACGGCAGCTCCCCCTCGCCGATTTCGTGCTGTGCGGCGATCTTGCGGAGCAGCCGGGCGATCGACCGCTCCAGATTCCGCACGCCCGCCTCCCGGGTGTACTCGCCCGCCAGCTTGCGCAGCGCGTCCTCCTCCAGCGTCACCTCGCCGGCCTCCAGACCGGCCCGCTCCAGCTGACGCGGCAGCAGGTGGTCCCGGGCGATGACGACCTTCTCGTCCTCGGTGTAGCCGTCGAGCCGGACCAGCTCCATACGGTCGAGCAGCGGCTCGGGGATGGCTTCCAGGACGTTGGCGGTGGCCAGGAAGACCACGTCGCTCAGGTCGAGTTCGACCTCCAGGTAGTGGTCGCGGAAGGTGTGGTTCTGCGCCGGGTCCAGGACCTCCAGGAGGGCGGCGGCCGGGTCGCCCCGGAAGTCGGAGCCCACCTTGTCGATCTCGTCGAGCAGGACGACCGGATTCATCGAACCGGCTTCCTTGATCGCCCGGACGATCCGGCCCGGCAGCGCGCCGACGTACGTACGGCGGTGGCCGCGGATCTCCGCCTCGTCCCGGACGCCGCCGAGCGCGACCCGGACGAACTTGCGGCCCATGGCGCGCGCCACGGACTCGCCCAGCGAGGTCTTGCCCACACCGGGCGGCCCGACCAGCGCGAGCACCGCGCCGCCCCGGCGGCCGCCGACCAGCCCCAGGCCGCGCTCGGCCCGCCGCTTGCGGACGGCCAGGTATTCCGTGATCCGCTCCTTCACGTCCGCCAGGCCCGCGTGGTCGGCGTCCAGGACCTCCTTGGCGCCGGCGATGTCGTAGGCGTCCTCGGTCCGTTCGTTCCACGGCAATTCCAGGACGGTGTCGAGCCAGGTGCGGATCCAGGAGCCCTCGGGGCTCTGGTCGCTGGCCCGCTCCAGCTTGTCGACCTCCTTGAGGGCGGCCTTGCGGACGTCCTCGGGCAGATCGGCGGCCTCGACCCGGGCACGGTAGTCGTCGCTCTCGTCCTCGGGATCGCCGTTGAGCTCGGCGAGCTCCTTGCGGACCGCCTCCAGCTGGCGCCGCAGCAGGAACTCCCGCTGCTGCTTGTCGACGCCCTCCTGGACGTCCTTGGCGATGGACTCGGCGACGTCCTGCTCGGCGAGGTGGTCCCGCAGCGCCTCGGTGGCGAGCTTCAGCCGGGCGACCGGGTCGGTGGTCTCCAGCAGGCGCACCTTCTGCTCGACGGTCAGGAACGGCGAGTAGCCGGAGTTGTCCGCCAGCGTCCCGACGTCCTCGATGCCCTGGACGCGGTCGACGACCTGCCAGGCGCCGCGCTTGCGCAGCCAGCTGGTGGCCAGCGCCTTGTATTCGGTGACGAGTTCGCTGACGGCCCCCGGATAGGGGCCTCCCCTGCTCGAACGGAGTTGAGAGCTTGGGGAAGGATCGGGGACGTTCTCCTCAACCACGGTGCCCTCCACCCAGAGGGCGGCACCGGGACCGGTCGTGCCGGACCCGATCCGCACCCGGCCGAGGCCCCTGATCAGCGCTCCGGGATCGCCGTCGGACAGCCGTCCGACCTGCTCGATCCGCCCGAGTGTGCCGATGCCGGCGTAGTTCCCGTCGACACGGGGCACAAGGAGCACCCGCGGTTTGTTGCCCGAGGAGGCGGCGGCCTGCGCAGCCTCCACCGCGGCACGCACCTCCGTGTCGGACAGGTCCAGCGGCACCACCATGCCGGGGAGCACGACCTCGTCATCGAGGGGCAGCACGGGCAGAGTGAGCGGTGTGGACGTCGAAGCCATGATCTCCCCTTCGGCAAGCAAGTTGAGCTTTACCCACTCAATGCCGGGAGCCGGGGAGATGTTCCCCGCCGCGCGTTCGCTGTGAGCGATCAGGCGGCGGGCCGCCAGTGGCCGGGGCGGGCCAGACCGGACGGGAGCTTGGTGGCGGCATCACCCTTGGCCGCGTTCAGTTGGGACTGGGTCAGGAAGAGCGCGCCCGTCAGATCGGCGCCGCCGAGGTCGGCGTCCCGCAGGTCCGCCCCGATCAGGTCGGCCCGGCGCAGGTCCGCCCCGGTGAGGTCGGCGGCGATCAGGTACGCCCCGCGGAGGTTGGCGCCCTGGAGCCGCGCGCCCTTGAGGCGGGCCCCCATCAGGTCGGCGCCGCGCCGCTCCTTCTTCCGGCCGGGCACCTGGGCCCGGACGAGCTCGCTGGTGCGCAGCAGCAGGACGTTGACCTCGGCCCGGTGGGCGGGCACGTCCAGCGCGCCGAGCTCCTCCGCGCTGCCGCGGGTGAGGGCCTCGGTCTTCTCCAGCGCGGCACGCAGGTCGTCGTGGACCGGGCGGGCCGCCGGCAGGGTCAGCGCCTCGGACAGGTACCAGAGGAGTTCGTGCAGCTGCCGCATGACGGGGAAGACGTCGAACATCTGCCGGGCCGTACCGGGCGCCTGCCGCCAGTCCTCGCCGCCGAAGGTGACCTGCGAGACCTTCTGCCCGGCACCGAAGCAGTCGAAGACCGTGCAGCCGGAGAAGCCGCGGTCCCGCAGGTCGCGGTGGATGCCGCAGCGGAAGTCGCTCTGCAGGTTGGGGCAGGGCCGGCCGGCGTCCTTGTCGATCGCGAAGTCCGCCGAGCGGGCGAACGGCAGCGCGACGCAACAGAGCCCGAAGCAGCTGCCACAGTCGGCCGTCAGGCCACGGTCGGCAGGCGTCAGGCCCAGGTCGGCGGTCTGCCGACCGGATGCGACGGCGTCGGGCAGCGGACGGGCGGTGCGGTCTCGGGACACGATGCGGATACTCCTGCAGGCCGGCGGGCGCGGTACGCGGCAGCGCCCGAAGAGGACCCCCATTCTCCCAGGCCGCACCCCCGACTCCGGCGGGCGTCGTAGGCAGTCAGCAGTCCACACAACCGGCCCCGCAGGCCCGTCACCGCACCCACCACAAACCCAGCCCGCCGCATGGGGGTACCTCCCACGCCCTTCAGGCAGTGGGGGAGCAACGGCGACCAACACCCGCGGCGGGACAGACAGGTACGTGGGAGGCACCGGCGAAGCCGAACCGCGTTGTCAGTGGTCGCCCCTAACCTCGGTCACATGAGCATGATCGGAGAGTACGCACGTGTGACACCTGCCGAACTCACCCGTGTCCTGGGCGATCCGGAGTGGGGGCTCACGCTCGTCGCCCGGCGGCGTGAGGCGGAGGCCCAAGCGGCGCCCGAACCGGCCGAGGCGCGCTGCCTGGACGTCGACAAGAGCTGGGACGCGCTGGGATTCCTGCTGCGCCGCGCCGGCTTCCCGGTGGACGTCGTGCACGGCGAGGAAGCCGTCCCTTACGCCGAGGACTGGGGCTACGGCCCGCCGCGCTACCTCACCCCCGAGCGGGTGCGGACCGCGGCCGAGGCGCTCGCGGAGATACCCGCGGCGAGCCTGACGGCCGGGGTCGGCCCGGAGGACCTGGCCAAGGCGGAGGTCTACCCGACGATCGTGTGGGACCGGGGGGAACCACTGGACTACGTCACCGATTACTACGCCCTCCTGCAGCCGTTCTTCGGCGCGGCGGCGGAGAAGGGGGACGCCATGCTCATGTGGCTGGGGTAGGGGACCGGGCCCGTACGCCCCTCACGGCACGTCAGGACTGCTAGGTTCGCGGCATGTTGCAGCGGATGTCCGGGGTGTTCATCGGTGCCCTGTTCGGGACGGTCTTCGTGGTCGCCAACGCACACGATCCGCTGAGCCCCGCCGTCGGCGTCACCCTGCGCGTGGTCGCGGTGCTCACCTTCGCGGGCCTGCTGGCGCTGGCGCTGCTGGCGGGCCGCCGGGGCCGGGCCGTGACGGACGGGGACGGGGCTCCCCGGGCGGACTGGTTCCGCGGGAAGTTCGGGTTCGTGGTGGCGGCCGAGGCGGTGCTGCTGATCGGCGGCCGGCTCGCGCTGCGTGCGGCCGGCGCCCCCGACGAGACCGCCGTGGCCTGGATCGCGCTCATCGTCGGCCTGCACTTCATGGCGCTGGCCGCGGTCTGGCAGCGGCGCTCGATCGCCGTCCCGGGCTCGGCGCTCACCGCGCTCGGCGTGGCCGGTCTCGGTATGGCCGCGACCCGCGCCGTGGTGTGGGTGCCGTTCGTCAGCGGCGTCCTGTCCGGCGTCGCCCTCCTGGGCGGCTGCGCCTACGCCATCGCGCAGAGCTACCGGTCCACCGTACGGCCGTAGTTGGCCCACGGCGGGCGGGGACCGCGCGGTAGGCGGTGCGGTAGGCGTACGGCGCGCCGGTGCGTGGTCGCGCCCCGGCAGGCGGCGTAGCTCCGTTCGTCCCTCCGTCCGTCACGGGCGCACGCCCGGAGTTCAGCGCGGGCGCCCGCACCGCGGTTCAGGTGCGCCGGCACCCCGCGATTCACGGCATGCCGGCGCCCCACGGTTCAAGGTGGCCACGCCCCGCGATGCCCCGGGAACGCCCGCACGCCCCGGCTCAGGCCGCGCCCGCCCCCCGCAGCGCCGGGTGGCCCAGGTCGCCGAGGAGCGGGGTGGGGCCGGTGCGAACGGCCCGCCAGTGGCGGAGCAATGGCCAGCTCGCCACGCCCAGGGTGAGCGAGAGCAGATGGCCCCAGTCCGTCATCGGGTCGGCGTAGGCGAGCAGGGCGGTGCCGGCGAACCAGCCGACGCCGCCCAGCAGCGGCCAGCGCAGCCAGGCCGGCAGTACCCCGGCCAGGGCGCCGGTGCAGGTCATCACGCCGAAGCTGATGCCGTAGTCGAGGCGGTGCAGCGAGCTCTCCGGCAGCCCGCCGGCGGCGACAGTGAAGGCGACCGGCACCTCGGTGGCGAGGGTGGCCAGCGCATGCCCGCCGAAGAAGACCGCGGCGGTGCGCAGCCCGCCGATCCGCCGTTCCAGCGTGGGCAGTACGACGAGGAAACCGAGGGCGTAACCGGAGGTCAGTCCGCCGGCGACCCACAACGCGCTGGCGACCAGCACCAGCAGCGGGGCCTGCGCGAGGTGCACGACGTCCGTGCTGGAGCCCTGGAGCAGTCGGGAGACCAGGGTGGGGTCGGCGTGCTCGGCGAAGAGTGAGGTGGCCACGAGCAGCAGCGCGTAGCCGGCGGAGAAAGGGGTGTTGAGCAGCAGCCGCCAGGGCCGCGGGCGGGCGCGTGAGGGACCGGGCCCGGGCTCCGCCGCGGCCATGGGCGCCGCGGCGTCCCGGCCGGTGCGCTGCCGGGGGATGCCCGGCAGGACGACGGGCGGCCCGTCCGCTCCCGTTCTCCCGGCCGGCGCCCGGTCGCCCAGCGTCCCCAGCGCCTGGTCGCCCAGCGTCCCCGGCTCCGGGTCACCCGGCGTCCGCTCCCCCCGCGCTCCCCCGACCTGCATTCCCCCGACGGTTCCCAGCCTGCTCACGGTCACAAGGCCCCTTCCGTCCTGACGCATCCACCGAGCCACGCCCGGAGTCCCTGGGCCGTGCGTGAGTGCTCCGCCGTGCAACACGTCCGCTCGCCCTGCACAACGTCGCGGACCAGCCTGCACGCTCAACCCATGAAGAAGCTGTGAGAGTGAGATGCATCACACGAGGCAACCCTCATGGGACGCCCGCGGTCCCGCCGGGCCCCGTTCCACCTACCCCCGCCACCGTTCCCCGGACCGCCGCGCCCGGCCCCGCCGCGTACCGGTCGACCCGGCCTGCCCGCACGCGACCACCCCTCGTCCCCGCCCCCATAAGCCGTTGGACCACCGGGCTCCCTCTTGGCCACCATGGCCGTATGGCTGCTCCCGTCACCCCGCCGCAGACCCCGTCCGAGCTCCCCGAGGCCCCGCGCACGCTCGACCGCCGCGAGGGCCCGTACGGCGAGGTGGTCCTGCGGGAACGGCCCGGGTCCCCGGGCGGCCCGCCCGTCATCCACGAGATCATCGCCAACGGCTGCTTCCTGATGGACACCTCCGACGGCCGCTCCGAGCGCCTGCTGGTCGACGCTGCGCTGAGCGGGCTGCCGGCCGACCGGGCGCGGCCCGCCGTCCTCATCGGCGGCCTGGGCGTCGGCTTCTCGCTGGCCCGGGCGGCCGAGCAGCCGCGCTGGGGCCGGATCACGGTCGTCGAACGTGAGGCGGCGGTCATCGACTGGCACCGGACCGGCCCGCTGTCCGCGATCTCCGCCGCGGCGCTGGCCGATCCCCGCAGCGAGATCCTGCACACCGACCTCGTCGCCCACCTCCGCCCGGACACCGCACCGCCCCCCGGCGACGACGGCCCCGCCACCCACGGCGGTCCCCCCAACGACGACGAGCCCGTCACCCCCAGCGGCCCCGTCACCTACGACGCCCTCTGCCTCGACATCGACAACGGCCCCGACTGGACCGTCACCGAGGACAACAACGGCCTCTACTCCCCCGCCGGCCTCACCGCCTGCCGGGACCGGCTCACCCCGGGCGGGGTGCTCGCCGTCTGGTCCGCCCAGCCCTCCCCGGCGTTCGAGGAAGCGCTGCGAAATGCCGGTTTCCAGGGGGTGCGTACGGAAGAGATCCCGGTTGTCCGAGGCGTCCCCGACGTCGTTCACCTCGCTCGGAAGGCTGCGTAGCCGACAGTCACACCATGCCCGTACGCTGCTGCCCAGCAAGACGCGACCACGCAGGGAATGCAGGGGCGGGCGATGGACCAGACTCAGACAACGCAGGGCGGCACCGCCGCTGCCACACCGGGCGCCCAGCGCCGGGTGCTGGTGGTGGAGGACGACCCCACGATCGTCGAAGCCATCGCGGCCAGGCTGCGCGCCGAGGGCTTCCAGGTGCAGACGGCCACGGACGGCCCGGCCGCGGTGGACACCGCCGAGGCCTGGCAGCCCGACCTGCTGGTCCTGGACGTGATGCTGCCGGGCTTCGACGGCCTGGAGGTCTGCCGCCGGGTCCAGGCCCAGCGCCCCGTTCCGGTGATGATGCTCACCGCCCGGGACGACGAGACGGACATGCTGGTCGGCCTCGGCGTGGGCGCCGACGACTACATGACCAAGCCGTTCTCCATGCGCGAGCTGGCCGCCCGGGTGCACGTCCTGCTCCGCCGGGTCGAGCGGGCCGCGCTGGCCGCGCACACCCCGCGCAGCGGCATCCTCCGACTGGGTGAGCTGGAGATCGACCACGCCCAGCGCCGGGTCCGGGTCCGCGGGGCCGACGTCCATCTGACCCCGACCGAGTTCGACCTGCTGGTCTGCCTGGCGAACACCCCGCGCGCGGTGCTCTCCCGCGAGCAGCTGCTGGCCGAGGTGTGGGACTGGGCGGACGCCTCCGGGACCCGTACGGTCGACAGCCACATCAAGGCGCTCCGCCGCAAGATCGGCGCCGAGCGGATCCGTACCGTCCATGGCGTCGGCTACGCCCTGGAGACCCCGCCGGCATGAGCCCCTGGCGCCTGCGTTCCTGGCCGCTGCCGAAACGCCGGTGGTGGCGCACGCCCGTCCGTGAGCTGGGAAAACGGGTCTGGGAGGCGCTGCGCCCGCTGGACCCGTACCGCTCGGTCAAGGCCGCGCTCGGCGCGCTCGTCAGCGTCTCGGTGATCATCACCACACTGCTGGTGTTCGTCGCCATGCACTCGGCGACCGAGCTGCGGGTGATCACGATCTTCTCGATCATCGCCTCGCTGCTGATCACCCAGTTCGTGGCGAACAGTCTGTCCGCCCCGCTCGGCGAGATGACGGACGTCACCCGCGCGATGGCGCACGGTGACTACACCCGCCGGGTGCGCTCGGGCCGCCGCGACGAGTTCGGCGACCTGGCCGACGCCTTCAACCGGATGGCGGCCGACCTCGAAGCGGTGGACACCCACCGCAAGGAGCTGGTCGCCAATGTCTCGCACGAGCTGCGCACGCCGATCGCCGCGCTGCGCGCCGTACTGGAGAACGTCGTCGACGGCGTCTGCGAGCCCGACCCCGAGACGATGCGGACCGCCCTGAAGCAGACCGAGCGGCTGGGCCGCCTGGTCGAGCACCTCCTCGACCTGTCGCGGCTGGACAACGGCGTGGTGCCGCTGCACGCCCGGCGCTTCGAGGTCTGGCCGTATCTGTCCGGGGTGCTCAAGGAGGCCAACATGAGCCGCGGTGCCTCCACGCTCTCCGGGCTGACCGGCTCGGGCACCCACACCCGTACGGACGTCCATCTGCACCTCGATGTCTCGCCGCCGGAGCTCACCGCGTACGCGGACGCGGAGCGGCTGCACCAGGTCGTGGCGAATCTCATCGACAACGCGATCAAGCACAGCCCCCGGCACGGCCGGGTCACCGTGCGTGCCCGGCGCGGCGAGGGCCCGGAGGGCCTGGTGCTGGAGGTGCAGGACGAGGGTCCCGGCATCCCGGAGTCGGAGCGCTACCGGGTCTTCGAGCGCTTCAACCGCGGCGGCCCGGGCCCCTCGGGCCCGGGGACGGACGGCGGTACGGGCCTGGGCCTGGCGATCGCCCGCTGGGCGGTGGACCTGCACGGCGGCCGGATCGGTGTGGCCGAATCGGCACGGGGTTGCCGAATCCGGGTCACTCTTCCGGGGCAGGAGTCAGCACGGAGCTGACGACCGTACGGACGGTCGCTGGCGTAGGGTCGGTGGTAGGAGCACTCACCCCGTGGGTGCGACGACGGTGAGTGCTACCCGCACACGGGCAAACTCCGTGTGTTTCCCGCCAAGTCATGCCCTGAAACCCTTCGGTGAATGTGACGTGCGCGACGAGTGGCCCTCCCGGACTGCACCAAAGGTCACAAGAGGCGTAGCCTTTATTCCCGCTGTCCACCACCTTAGGAAGCGGAAGAGGGCGGTTGCCGCCGTGTCGCTACAGTCCCCCAACACTTCGAGCATCTCGAACGAGGCCGATCAAGCGGGGCAGGGCAAGAGCCCTGCTGCTGCGTTCGGCCCCAATGAGTGGCTCGTCGACGAGATCTACCAGCAGTACCTCCAGGACCCGAACTCGGTAGACCGAGCCTGGTGGGACTTCTTCGCCGACTACAAGCCGGGCGGCGCCACCGCGCCGAGCACGCCGGCGGAGGCCCCCGCCCCCGCTGCGGCCGCCCCGGCCCAGTCGTCCCCCGCGGCCCCCGCCGCGGACGGGCCGAAGCCCGCCGCCGCGCCGGCCACCCCGGCCGCGAGCGCCCCGGCCCCCGCCAAGCCCGCGCCGGCCAAGGCCCCCGACGCCAAGCCCGCCGCCGCGAAGCCCGCGTCGAAGCCGGCCGCCGCGAAGCCGGCCGCTGCGAAGGCGGACGGCGAGGCCCCGGCCGCCGGTCCCGAGTTCGTGACCCTGCGTGGCCCGTCGGCCGCCGTTGCGAAGAACATGAACGCCTCCCTGGAGCTGCCGACGGCCACGTCCGTGCGCGCGGTCCCGGTGAAGCTGCTCTTCGACAACCGCATCGTCATCAACAACCACCTCAAGCGCGCCCGGGGCGGGAAGGTCTCCTTCACCCACCTCATCGGGTACGCGATGGTGCAGGCCCTCAAGGCCATGCCGTCGATGAACTACTCCTTCGCGCAGAAGGACGGCAAGCCGACCCTGGTCAAGCCCGAGCACGTCAACCTCGGCCTGGCCATCGACCTGGTGAAGCCGAGCGGCGAGCGCCAGCTGGTCGTCGCCGCCATCAAGAAGGCCGAGACGCTCTCGTTCTTCGAGTTCTGGCAGGCCTACGAGGACATCGTCCGCCGGGCCCGGGACAACAAGCTGACGATGGACGACTTCACCGGAGTCACCGCGTCGCTGACCAACCCCGGCGGCATCGGCACGGTCCACTCCGTGCCGCGTCTGATGCCCGGCCAGTCGATGATCATGGGCGTCGGCGCCATGGACTACCCCGCCGAGTTCCAGGGCACCTCGCAGGACGCCCTGAACAAGATGGGCATCTCCAAGGTCATGACGCTGACCAGCACCTATGACCACCGCGTGATCCAGGGCGCCGCCTCCGGCGAGTTCCTGCGCATCATGAGCCAGCTGCTGCTCGGCGAGAACGACTTCTACGACGAGATCTTCAAGTCGCTCCGCATCCCCTACGAGCCGATCCGCTGGATGCGCGACATCGACGCGTCGCACGACGACGACGTCACCAAGGCCGCCCGGGTCTTCGAACTGATCCACTCCTACCGGGTCCGCGGCCACGTCATGGCCGACACCGACCCGCTGGAGTACCACCAGCGCAAGCACCCCGACCTCGACATCACCGAGCACGGCCTCACCCTGTGGGACCTGGAGCGGGAGTTCGCGGTCGGCGGCTTCGCCGGCAAGTCCATGATGAAGCTGCGCGACATCCTGGGCGTGCTGCGTGACTCGTACTGCCGCACCACCGGCATCGAGTTCATGCACATCCAGGACCCGAAGCAGCGCAAGTGGATCCAGGACCGGGTCGAGCGCCAGCACAAGTCGCCCGAGCGCGAGGAGCAGCTGCGCATCCTGCGCCGGCTGAACTCCGCCGAGGCGTTCGAGACGTTCCTGCAGACCAAGTACGTCGGCCAGAAGCGCTTCTCGCTGGAGGGCGGCGAGTCCGTCATCCCGCTGCTGGACGCGGTCATCGACTCCGCGGCCGAGTCGCGGCTGGACGAGGTCGTCATCGGCATGGCCCACCGCGGCCGCCTCAACGTCCTCGCCAACATCGTCGGCAAGTCCTACGCGCAGATCTTCCGCGAGTTCGAGGGCAACCTCGACCCGAAGTCGATGCACGGCTCCGGCGACGTGAAGTACCACCTGGGCGCCGAGGGCACCTTCACCGGCCTGGACGGCGAGCAGATCAAGGTCTCGCTGACCGCCAACCCCTCCCACCTGGAGGCCGTGGACCCGGTCGTCGAGGGTGTCGCGCGCGCCAAGCAGGACATCATCGGCAAGGGCGGCACGGACTTCACGGTCCTGCCGATCCAGCTGCACGGTGACGCGGCGTTCGCCGGCCAGGGCGTGGTCGCCGAGACGCTGAACATGTCCCAGCTGCGCGGCTACCGCACCGGCGGCACGGTGCACGTCGTCATCAACAACCAGGTCGGCTTCACCGCCGCCCCGGAGTCGTCGCGCTCCTCCATGTACGCCACCGACGTGGCCCGCATGATCGAGGCGCCGATCTTCCACGTGAACGGTGACGACCCCGAGGCCGTCGTCCGCGTCGCCCGTCTGGCCTTCGAGTTCCGCCAGGCGTTCAACAAGGACGTGGTCATCGACCTGATCTGCTACCGCCGCCGCGGCCACAACGAGTCGGACAACCCGGCCTTCACCCAGCCGCTGATGTACGACCTGATCGACAAGAAGCGCTCGGTGCGCAAGCTCTACACCGAGTCGCTGATCGGCCGTGGTGACATCACCCTCGAAGAGGCGGAGCAGGCGCTCCAGGACTTCCAGGGCCAGCTGGAGAAGGTCTTCACCGAGGTCCGCGACGCCACGACGGCTCCGGCCGCCCCCGAGGTGCCGCAGCCCAAGGCGGAGTTCCCGGTCTTCGTCGACACCGCGATCTCCCAGGAGGTCGTCAAGCGGATCGCCGAGTCGCAGGTCAACATCCCCGAGCACATCACCGTGCACCCGCGACTGCTGCCCCAGCTGCAGCGCCGCGCGGCCCAGGTCGAGGACGACGCCATCGACTGGGGCATGGGCGAGACCCTCGCCATCGGTTCGCTGCTGATGGAGGGCACCACGGTCCGGCTCGCCGGCCAGGATTCCCGCCGCGGCACGTTCGGCCAGCGGCACGCGGTGCTCATCGACCGGGAGACCGGCGAGGACTACACCCCGCTGCTCTACCTCTCCGAGGACCAGGCCCGCTTCAACGTCTACGACTCGCTGCTGAGCGAGTACGCGGCGATGGGCTTCGAGTACGGCTACTCGCTGGCCCGCCCCGAGGCGCTGGTCATGTGGGAGGCCCAGTTCGGTGACTTCGTCAACGGCGCGCAGACCGTCGTCGACGAGTTCATCTCCTCGGCCGAGCAGAAGTGGGGCCAGACCTCCGGCGTCACCCTGCTCCTGCCGCACGGCTACGAGGGCCAGGGCCCGGACCACTCCTCGGCCCGGATCGAGCGGTTCCTGCAGCTCTGCGCGCAGAACAACATGACCGTGGCGGCGCCGACGCTGCCCTCCAACTACTTCCACCTGCTGCGCTGGCAGGTGCACAACCCGCACCACAAGCCGCTCATCGTCTTCACCCCGAAGTCGATGC
The DNA here is from genome assembly GCF_043202395.1 of Streptomyces sp. NPDC048197. Taxonomy (NCBI): domain Bacteria; kingdom Bacillati; phylum Actinomycetota; class Actinomycetes; order Kitasatosporales; family Streptomycetaceae; genus Streptomyces; species Streptomyces sp. NPDC048197. Next base: position 17,382 of record NZ_JBIDAJ010000030.1, on the reverse strand, counting down.
TGCGTCTGAAGGCCGCGGCGTCGAAGACGGAGGAGTTCACCTCGGGCGGCTTCCGCCCGGTGATCGGCGACTCCACGGTCAAGCCCGAGGACGTCCGCAAGGTCGTCTTCTGCTCCGGCAAGGTCTACTACGACCTGGACGCCGAGCGGCAGAAGCGCGGCGCGAACGACACCGCGATCGTCCGCATCGAGCGGCTGTACCCGCTGCCCGGCAAGGAGCTCCAGGCGGAGATCGCCAAGTTCCCGAACGCCGAGAAGTACCTGTGGGCGCAGGAAGAGCCGGCGAACCAGGGTGCCTGGCCGTTCCTCGGCCTCAACCTGATCGACCACCTCGACCTGGCGGTCGGCGCCGACGTCCCGCACGGCGAGCGGCTGCGGCGCATCTCGCGCCCGCACTCCTCGTCCCCGGCCGTCGGCTCCGCCAAGCGCCACCAGGCCGAACAGGCCCAGCTGGTCGCGGAGGTCTTCGACGCGTAAGCGTCTTCGGACCGACAGGCACAAGCGGAAGGGCCCGTCCCCCTCGGGGGGCGGGCCCTTCGCCGTGCGCGGCAGAGGCGTCACACGGGCTGCGGCTCGAAGTCCCAGTACGGGCGCCGGCGCCGGCGGGCGGAGAGGGTGTGCGGGTGCTCGGCGCCCAGCGTCTCGGAGAGCTGCTGGATGGCCTCCTGCTCCAGCTTCGCCGCCTCCTGGCCGCGGCGGCGCAGTGCGCGCAGGTCCTCGGCCAGCGCCGTCTTCGCGGAGAGGGTCAGCGGGTGCAGGTCGCCCAGCGTCGCCTTGGCCCGCTCCAGGATGTCGCGGCCCAGTTCCACCGCGTCCTCCTCGTCGTCGGCCCGGCTGCGGGCGGCCGCGGCGTTCAGCGCACAGCCCAGCGTCCACGGGTGGTCCGGGCCCATGGCCGCGGTCATCCCGGCAAGGGCCCGCTCGGCGAGGTCGAGCGCCTCCGCCACCTCCCCGAACCCCGCGCGCACCAGCCCGACGTTCCCCAGGGTGCCGACGGTGTACGGGTGCCGTTCGCCGGCCAGCGCCTGATAGCGCTCGGCGACCTCCTCCGCGAGGTCGCGGGCCTGCCCGAGGTCGCCGTGCTCCCGCAGGAAGGTGGCGTGGTCGGCACGGACCATCAGGGTCTCCGGGTGCCGGGGGCCCTGGACCCGGCGGGAGCGCTCGACGAGGTCGGCCATCAGGGCGGCGGCCTTGGTGACCTCGCCGGAGCGGCGCCAGCACAGCGCGAGGTTGTGCTCGGCGCGCAGCGTCTGGGGCGTGTGCGCGCCCATCACCGCCAGGTGCAGCCGGGCGTTGAGCTCCTGGCTGGAGGTGGCGTCGCGGTAGCGGCCCAGCAGGCGCAGCATCCGGGCGTAGGCGGTGCCCGCGTTGAGCGTGAGGTGGTGCCGGGCGCGCAGTTCGCGCTCCCGGAAGGCCAGTACCTCGCGGTGGGTGACCAGGGACTCCTCGTAGCGGCCGAGCAGCGCGAGCACGTTGCCGAGGTTGTGCCGGGAGGAGAGGGTGCGCGGCGCCTCCGGGCCGAGCAGGTCGGTGTAGGCCCGCCAGACGGCGTCGAAGAGTTCGTACGCCTGCTCGTAGGAGCCGAGGGCGATCAGGGTGCCGGCGAGGCCGTCCTGGGCGCGCAGCAGGTCGGCGTCGGAGGGCTCGCGCTCGGCGGCGAGCTGGTCGACGACGGCGCTGCCGACCGCCTCGGCCTCGCGGTAGCGGCCGAGCCTGCGCAGCATGTTGGCGTGCTGGTGGGTGAGCACGAGCATGGTGCGCTGGGTGGGCTCCAGGCGGGTTTGCCAGCGGGACATGAACTGCTCGCACAGCCGCAGTCCGATCCGGTACTCCCCGCGCACCCGGAGGTATTCGACGCAGTTGAGCAGCAGCTGCTGGACGGCCGGATCGGCGCTGTCGAGGACCCCGGCGGGCTCCAGGTGCGGGATGAGTTCGGCGTAGCGCTCCCAGTAGCGGGTGTCGGAGGGGTTCTGCGGGTCGGCGGTGACCAGCACCCGGCAGGCGGTCGCGGCCATCAGGTCGCGCTCGTCCTCGGTCATGTCGCTGCGCAGGAACCGGTGGTAGAGCCGGTGCATCAGCGCGGTCTCCACGGCCGGGTCGGAGTCCTGGGAGACCTGGTAATCGAGGCGTACCGCGGTGGACTCGGTCAGCCGGCGCAGCGCGGTGTTCCAGCTGATCGGCTCGGCGGCCAGGTCGGCCAGGTGCTCGGGCAGGTCGCCGCGGCGGGCCTTGGCGAGCATCGGGACGGGGATGGCATCGGGGGCGAAGAAGGCGAACAGCTTGAGGAGTTCGACCGCGGCGGGGCTGCGTTCGCGCAGCGTGTTGAGAGTTATGGCCCAGCTGGTCTGGAAGGCCATCGGGTAGTCGGAGGAGATCCGGATGCCGACGAGGCTGGGCTCGCCGCGCCGGATCAGCTCGATGTACTCCTTGGGGGACATCGGGTTGGCGTCGAGCCAGGCGGCCGTCTGGGCGAGCAGCAGCGGCAGGTCCTGGACGGCGTCGGAGAGCATGTCGGCCTCGACCGGTGTCAGCCGCGGTGCCCGCCGGCGGGCGTAGGCGACGGACTCGACCCGGGTGAACGGCAGCACCTCGATCTCCTGGGCGCTGCCGGAGCCGGACCAGTCGCGGGTGAGCGTGGTGATCAGGACGTGGCCCCGGCCGTCCGGGATCAGGTCCTCGATCTGCTCCATGTCGTCGGCGCTGTCGAAGATCAGCAGCCAGCGGCGGTACGGGCGGCCGATGCGCAGCGCTTCGTGGACGGCGCGGATCCGGTCGCCCAGCTCGCGGCCGACGGGGAGGCCGAGGCGGGTGGCGAGTTCGGCGAGCTGTTCGCGGGCGGCGCCGCGGTTGGTGGCGCTGATCCACCACACGACGTCGTAGTCGTTGCCGAAGCGGTGGGCGTATTCGGCGGCGATCTGGCTCTTGCCGACGCCGGAGGTGCCGTAGAGCGCGAGCCGGGTCTCCAGCGGCGGCGCCGCGGTCACCGCGGTGCCGGCCAGCTTGCCGTAGAGCTCTTCGAGGACGTGGTCGCGGCCGGTGAAGCGGTTGTTGCGGCGCGGGATGTTCCACACCTCGGGCGGGTTGTTCGGGAAGCGCGGCTCGCCGGGGGCGTTCTCGTCCACGGTGCGTGGCGGGGCGGCGATGCCCAGCCGGGTGAGGACCCGGCGGTGGGCCTCCTGGGCGTCCAGGTCGCGCAGATCGGTGGGCCGCAGCAGGGAGGCGGTGGCCGGCAGGCTCTGGGTGGCCACGCTCACCGCGGCGAACCGGTCGGCGTGCGGCGGCACCACCTCGCGCAGTGCGGCGGTCCACTCGTCCTGCGTCTTGGGGCCGAGCCGGAAATACCAGTCGTCCAGCACCATCAGCAGCCGGCCCTCGGCCTCCAGCAGGCCCGACAGCTCCTCGACCAGGGCGGTGTCGACGTGCGGATCCCAGCGGAGCAGTGTCGTGCCGTGGCCCTGCTGCTCCAGCTGGTGGGAGATCCACGCGGCCCAGGGCCGGGCGAAGCCCGCGTAGCTGATGGTGATGTGCTCGGCGGAGCCGACCGGGCCGGAAGGGCCGGGGGAAACGGCGGCACCAGACGAACCGGCAGCACCAGAGGAACCGGCGGAACCAGCGGAAATGGACTGATCGACCATGCGACCGTCTCCCTGAGATGCGATGGTGCGCGCGTGCGGCGGCGGGGGGCATCGGGCACGCCCTGGTTCTTTCGCACGATAGCCGAAGTGGTGCTCCGGATGACGACAGTGCGTCAGGTCAGGTGAGCAGCCGGTCAGTTGGGGGAAACGGTGGCGTCCAGCCGGGCGGCGATGTGCCGGATCAGGCGTTCCAGGTCGGCGCAGTACACCGACGGGTTGGTGAAGCCGCCGGTGTCGGCGCGGTAGCGGTGGGCGTAGTTGCCGCCGCCGCAGACCTCGACCAGGGCGCAGCTTCGGCACTGGGCGGCGAGCCCGGCCCGGCCGCTTCGGCGGGCGGCCATGCCGGGGTGCGCGAGGGCCTGGTCGAAGCTGTGGCGGAAGACGTCGAGGCCGGTGGCGGCGGCGCCCTCGTAGGCGGACTTGAGCGAGTCGACCTGTTCGATGGCGCCGTCGGTGTCGACGACCAGGGCGACGACCGGGGAGAGGCCGACCGACTCGCTGGTGCTGGGGCGTCCCAGCAGGAGGCCGAGGATCTCGGTGAAGACCCGCACCCGGGGCCCGGGCCCGCCGTCCCACCACAGGTCGAAGACGGTGCACAGCCAGTCGCCGTACGGGGAGCGGCCGGCAGGTCCGGGCGGGGCGGGGCGGGGGGCGCCTGCGGGGAGGGCGGCCGGGGGCGGGCTGGACCAGTTGGCGTGCGGCAGCAGGAAGTCGAGCATCGGCGCGTCCAGTGCGCGCAGCGAGCCGTAGACCTCGGCGGGGTCCGCGGTGGCGTCGATGGTGCACAGGATCCCGGCGAACACGTCGGGGCGGCCGCGGAGCAGTGCCACGGCGCGGGAGAGCGCGGGCCATGAGGGCCGGCCGGCGTGGTCGAGGCGGCGGCGGTTGAGGCCGGGGGTGCCGCCGTCGAGGCTGAGGCCGATGCGGAAGCCCGCGCCGGCGAGCGCGTCGACGGTGTCCGGGGTGATCCTCGTCCCGTTGGTCTGGACGCCGAAGTGCGCGGTGCAGCCGGCGGGCAGCGCGGCGCGGACGGCGGCGGCCTGGTCGAGGAGCGGGCCGGGGCCGGTGAGCAGCGGCTCCCCGCCGTGCAGGTCGACGCGGATCTCGCGGAGCCGGTGGGTGCGGGCGTGTTCGGCGATGCGCAGGGCGGTCTGCCGGACGGTGGCGGCCGGGACGGTCCGCGGACGTTCGCGCCAGCTCCGGTCGGGGCCGGCGTAGATGTAGCAGTAGGTGCAGGCGAGGTTGCAGCGGCTGTGGACCTTCAGGACGAACTGCCGGAACGGCACGACGGTGCTCCGCCCGGTCGTCTCCCCCGCCACGGCGTCGCCCCCCTGCCCCGTATGCCTGCGTCGAGGTACGGGACCGGCGCAACCTGGCCGTCAGTTCCCGTCCACTTCCTGCTACATGGCGCAGCCCTCGATCGAAGAATCGAATCGTCCGGACAACTGGCCGGTTTCCGTGCGCGTTTGCCCAAAAATCGGTGCCCCCGTGCCGGGACGGCACGGACGATGTCCGTCCGGCCGTTCAGCGCAGCCAGTTGCCGGGGCCGTCCTCGTAATACGCCACGGCCTCGTCCCCCCGGGGCCAGTTGCGCAGCAGCAGGGACGCGACCTCACCGAGCACCGCGTGGTCCGTGCGCGCCGCCAGCGAACCCACATCGACCGCTGCGAAATCCGGCAGCGGCTCGGCCGACGGCCCGGGCGGGGCGGCCGCAGCGGGTTCGGTGCGGGGGGTGTTCGCCACGCTGCTCTCCTCTGGCCGGCTGGACGGGGGTGTTCCCGGGCTCCGGTCCACGGAAACACGTGCGGGCGGCGGCGGCCGGGCGGCCGGCCGGGCGTGCCGGGGGCTCAGGCGGGGGATTCGAGGGCGCGCATCCGGGCCCGGGTGCGCTGCGCCTCGGGGCCGGGGTCGGCGGCGGTGCGCTGCCAGTGTTCCCAGCTCTCGCGGTAGGCCTGGAGCGCGGAGCGGGGGCCGGCGGTGACTTCGAGGACCTCGCCCCGGCGGTGGTGGGCGCGGGCGGCCAGCAGGGCGCTGCCGGCCCGGCCGGCGGCCGCGGCGGCGCGGCGGTAACAGGCGGCGGCGCGGTCGTGGCGCTCGCGGGAGCCGAACCGGCGGTCCAGCAGCAGTTGTACGTCGCCGACCTCGATCCACGCCTCGGCACACACCACGTCCGGCACCCCGGCGCCCCGGGCGGCAAGCTCCAGGATCCAGTCGGCCTCGTGCAGATCGGCGACCGAGGGCCGGCGCTCGTGGCGCAGCCGCAGCGCCCGGCCGAACAGCAGCCGGTGACTGCCGAGGTCGGGGTCCTGCGGCGCGACCCGGGCCAGTGCCTCGCGCAGGACGTGCACCGCCTCGTCGGCCAGCCGCCGGCCGGCTTCCTCGGCGGGCTCCTGGCGGGCCCGCAGCAGCAGTGCGGCACCGCGTTCGGCGAGCAGCGAGCTGTGTACGGGGGTGTCGGGGGCGGTCAGCCGGAGCGCGGCGGCCAGCGCGTCGATCGCCGCGTCCAGGGCCGCGAGCGCACCCGTACGGGTGTGCACGGCGCGCTGCGCGGCGGCGATCCGGCGCAGGCTGTCGGCCTCCAGCGCCGGGTCGCCGAGGGCCTGCGTGATCGCCCGGGCCCGTTCCAGGGTGGGCAGCACGGACGGCAGCCCCGCGCCACCGCCCAGCCGGCGGGCCGCCGCGAGGTCGAGCAGCGTCTCGCACACCAGGCGGTCGGCGGCGCTGCCGCGGCGGCGCAGCAGGACGGTGGCGGTGTCGAGGTCGTCGGCGGCGCGCACCGCGAGCTCCTCGGCGGAACGGGCCGCGCCGGGCTCTTCGGGCCGCCGGGCGGCGGCCCGGTGGGCCTGGTCGAGCAGCACCCCGCCGCGGGCGGCGTAGACCTCGCCGGGGACCTGCTCCCCGCTGGGCCAGCGGTCGAGGAGCGTGGTGAGGGAGCACTCCGCCTCGTCGAGCGGGTCCGGGGGCGGCGGTGGTCCCGGGGCCCTGTCCGGACCGGTGCGGTGGGGCGACGCCGGGGCCGCCCCGAGCGGCACCGCAGCCGTCTCCGGCAGGGCGGCCAGGCGGCGCAGGACCTCGGTGCGCAGCACCATGCTCTCCAGCACCCGGGCGTCGAGCAGGCTCATCAGGCCGCAGGCGGCGTCCAGTTGGCGGGCGGCCTCGGCAAGCGCGGTGCGCTCCCCGGCCGGGTCACCGGCGGCGCGGCGCTCCCGGGCGCGGGCGTGGGCGACCCGGCCGAGCACGATCAGCACACGGGTCCGCTCGGCCGCACCGGCGTCGTCGTCCGGGGAGCCGTGCCGGGAGTCGTGCCCGGCGTCGTCTCCGGAGCCGTCCCGGGAGGCGTGCCGGGAAGCGTCGCGTTCCGCGGTGTCCGCGGGGGGCGCCGCCCCCAGGGCACGTTCGGCCGCGCGCACCGCCCGTTCCGCCTCCTCCAGGGCGTCCGGCTGGCGCCATTCCGCCCAGGCGTGCAGCAGGGCCCGGGCGAGGTCCGTACCGGCCGGAGGGAGGCGTTCCGCGGCGGCCCGCAGCAGCCGGACCGCCTCGATCAGATCGCGGACGGCGCGGCCCTGTTCGTAGCGCTCCAGGAGGGCGGCGCCCTCCGCCGCCGGGCCGTCGGAGGCGTACGGCCGCCGGTCGGGCGGGCGCAGCGCCGGTTCGAAGCGGCGCAGTACGCGTTCGGAGACCCGGGCGAACGGTTCGGGGACCGCCCGCCGGCCGGTCTCCGGCTCCCGGCCGCTGCCGGAGAGCATGGCCACCGCGACCGCGGGAAAATTGCGGGCGCTGCGGCCGAAGGTGCGCTCGATGTAGAGCGAGCAGTGCTTGAGCACCAGCGCGGCCTCGCCCGCGCTCAGCCGGGCGAGCAGTTCGTCCCGTACGCCGGGCACGAAGTCGTACCAGGGGCCGGTCGCGGCGAGCTGCTCCTCCGGCGGTCCGGCGCCCGGGGCCCGCTCCCCCGGCGGGAACTCCTCCGGCGGCACCTGGGCGACCAGCCCGCTCAGCAGCACCTCGGCCAGCTCGGCCGGCCCGGTCTGCGGCAGCATCGCGCGCTGCACGAGCTGGATGACGGGCAGCGCGAGGGGCACCGCCGAGAGGTGCACGGCGAGCAGCCGGGCGGCCGGCGACGCCTGCCGGTCGAACTCCCGGACCATCCGGGACGGTTCGCCTTCCCCGGGCGTGGGCGGCGGACCGGAGCGAGGTTCGGCGCCGTGGTCGGCGCGGACGACGGAGGCCGCGCCGCGCAGCGAGAGACCGGCGTCGGCGGCGGCCAGCCGGGCCCAGGAGCCCAGCGCGGACGGGGTGGCGGCGAGCACCGGGACGGCGCGCTCGCGCGGCGGCCCGGTCTCCGTGCCCGGGGGCGGGACGGGCCGGCGGCGGCGCCGGGCGGGCCGGAAGTCGAGGGGTTGGTACGGGCCCTGGCGCCGGACCAGGGTGCCGGCGACGGCGGGCAGCAGCGTCCGCCCCCACATCCGCTGCGGCAGCGGCTGGACGACGGCGAGCGGGGCGTCGGCCGCCCAGCGGTAGAGCAGCCGCTGCATCCGGCCGTCGCGCCAGAGCGGGCCGGCGCAGTCGCTGACGACGAGGGTGAGGTGGTGGCCCGTCGGGTCGTGCAGCTGGTCGGCGGGGCGCAGCGGGCGGCCCGGGCCGGGGGCCGCGGTGACGCCGACGTCCGCGCCGTGCGGATGGAGGTAGTGGACCGTGACGTCCCGGAAGGCGCCCACCCGCTCGCAGACCTGGCGCAGGTCGTGCAGCATCTGCTCCCATACGGCCATCGAGGACGAGCCGTCCATCAGCAGCCGGAGCCCGGCGGTGCGGCGGTGCACCCCGCGCAGCACCGGGATGACCATCTCGGCGTGCGCGGAGAGTTCGGCGGTGGCCCGCTCGTCCAGCTTGTGGCGGGCCGGCGCGGCCGGCGGGCGGTAGCGCTGGACCGGCCGCAGGGCGCGCTGCAGGGGTAGGAGTCCGGGGAACGCGGAGGCGATCGGGACCGCGACCTCGCCGAGGCGGTACCGGTCCGGGTCGGTGCTCGGCTCGTGCCGGGCGGGCAGCAGGTCCGCGACGCGGCGCCGGGCGGCCTCCCGGAGGGCGGCGGCGGACGCGGCCTCGCCGGCGGCCGGATCCGGCGAGCGGTCGCCGTCCAAGGACGCTCCCTCCCCGCCCGTCAGGCCCGGTGAGACGGGAGGGCCCACCCTGAAAGTGGCCGGATCCGCACGGTCGGGACGGCGGTCGGCACCGGCAGCTCCGGCCCCCTCCGCACCGTCGGCCGCACGCGCCCAGCCGGCCCCGTCCGTCCCCTCGGCGGGCGACGCATCCGGGGTGATCCACTGGGCGAGCCAGAGGGCGTCGGCCATGCCCCGGGCATCGGGCGGCAGCCCCGCCGCGGTCAGCCGGGCGACGAGCTCGTCGAGGGGGCCTGGACCGGGCTCCCCGAGGGGCACCGCACTCACCTCGTCCGATCGAGAGGCCGCATCAGCTCCGCCGTCAGTCGCCGCCGGGTCTCCTCCTCGTCCTGGTCCGTCCAGCCGGCCTTCTGGGTGAGGTGGATGGCGTTGAAGAGCTGGTCGACGGCGCGTACGTCACCGGGCTCGCGGTCCAGGAAGCGGTCGATCACGGATTCGTAGCGCTCGGCCGCGCCCTCGCCGAAGTGGGCCCGCACCATGGCGGCCAGTCGCTCCTTGTCGGGCGCCGGTATGTGGAGGTGGATGCAGCGGCGCAGCAGGGGCGCCGGGAAGTCCCGCTCCCCGTTGCTGGTGAGGACGATGAAGGGGAAGGCGTGGCAGCGCACCCGGCCGCCGCGGACCGTCACCCGCGCGCCGTCGTCGGTGAGCACCGCCACCTCGGGCGCGGATCCGGCCAGCCGCTCCAGCTCCGGAATCCGGAACTCTCCTTCTTCCAGGACGTTGAGGAGGTCGTTGGGCAGGTCGATGTCGCTCTTGTCGAGCTCGTCGACGAGCAGGACCCGGGGCCGGGCGGCCGGCAACAGGGCCGTGCCGAGCGGGCCGAGGCGGATGTAGCGGCCGATCCCGCCGCCCGGTTCACCGGTGCCGTCCTCGTCTGCCCCTCCGGCGGCACCGTCCGCGCCGGGCGACGGGGCGGCCCGGGCGATCTGGAGGTCCTGGAGCCGGCCGATCGCGTCGTAGTCGTACAGGCCGTCGCGGAGCGTGCTGCGGCTGACCACCGGCCAGCTGAGCACCCGGCCGAGGCCGAGCTCGTAGGCGACCGAATGCGCGAGGGTGCTCTTGCCGCTGCCCGGGGCGCCGGTCACCAGCAGCGGCCGGCGCAGGTAGAGCGCGGCGTTGACCAGCTCGCGCTCGGTCTCGCCGGGGCGGTGGTGGCTGGCCTCGCGGTGCTGCACGCCGAGCCTGCGCTCGGAGGCGGGGTCGAGCGCGGCCGGCGGCGCCACGAGGGGGCCGCCGTCGAAATCACGCCAAGGGGGTGGCGGCGGAAGGTGCTCAATTCCGTCGTGCGGTGCTCCCGCGCCACGGTAGATGAGCCAGTCGCTCACGTCGGAACTCCTCGTCGCCGGACCGGGTCGGTACCTTCGGTCACGTCATCGCGCCACCGCGCGGCGCACCCTCACGTCGTCCCGCTCACATCGTCACGCGCACGCAGCCGGGCCACGCCGAACTCCCGTCCGCCGTCGCGTCGTTGCGCCACATCGTCCACGAACAAGTCTTCCACGAAGCTATGACAGTACCCATCCCTACGGAAGCGCACGGGGCGGTTTCCGGTCTCGCGGGTCGCAGGCGGGGCGCTGGGCGCCGGGCGGGGGCACGGAAGGGGGGCACGGCATCGGCCACCCGGCGCACGCGGTCGTGCACGCCCCCTCACCCCGGGGACACCTGGGGCCGGTCCGGGAAGAGCGAGGGCAGCGGGTCCTCCGGGTCGTCGTAGAGGAGGATCAGGTCCCGCGCCCAGTGACTGCCCTCCTCCGCCGCCTCGGCAGCCTTGGCGCGCAGCTGCCGGACGAGTTCGGGGAGCCGGACCAGGCCGCCCGAGCCCTGGAGCAACTCCCTTACACCGCGGTGGAATTCCTCGCAGGCGGCGTCGCACTCCCGCTCCTCGCCGTGGCCGCGGGCCGGCCACAGCCCGGCCGGGAAGCCGGTGTCCAGGGCCACCCCGACCGCGTCCCGGCCGAACCCGTCGGCGACCGTCCGGCACAGCGCGGGCAGCGCCCCGTCCTCCGCCGTCTCCAGCAGCCGCCAGACCCTTTCGGCGGAGCCACCGGGGCGCACGCCGGCGCCCGTGGGCGGGATGCGCAACGCCGTCAGCGCGGGGGCCGCGGTCATGCCCTGCCAGCGGCGCAGCCAGGCCGGATCGACCTCCTCGCGCCGGCCCTGGTCACGCAGGACCACGGCCCGGCCGGGACCGACCGGCCGCCGCCGGGCGGTGCGCCGGGTCGACGCGGCGACCTCCCAGTGGCCGGCGGCGGTGTGCCAGCGCCCTTCGGGGACGGCGACCTCCAGCCGCACCCGGGCACCCGGCCCGGCGTCCCCGTCGGCCCGCAGCAGCCGCCCGCCGAGCCGTCGCAGCACCTGCTCGCGCGCCTCCTCGAACGGCACCCCGCCCGCCGACTCCTGGACGTCCACCCGCAGCCACTGCCCCCGGCCGTAGCCCTCGCTGACCGACCAGTTGTAGAGCTCATGGCCGTTCTCGTCGTAGAAGAGCGGCTCGAACTCGACGAGGACGGAGCGCGGGCGGCGGCGCACCGGGCCTATCCGGCGGCGGTCCTGCGGCTGCAGGACGACCGCCCTGGCCTGGACGAACTCCGCGAGCCTGGCCGTCGCTTCGCGGACCGCGGCGGCCTCCTCGCCCGGTACGTCCCGCACCTCGTCGGCGGTCCGCTGGGCCACGATCCGCAGGTAGTGCACGAAGGCGCGGAGTTCCGTGTACGGGTCGCTGCCCTGATAGAGCGCGCCGTGCCCGTCCCGCCAGGTGCGCAGCGACCAGGCGCCGGGCCGTTCACCGCGCTCCAGCGCCTCGTCGACCGCCGCCTCGACGAGCAGCGGGTCGCGCGGTGCGGGCAGCCGGGCGAGCAGGTCCAGGGCCTGCAGCCGCTCCTGCACGCCCCAGAGGCGGCCGCGGCCCGCCATGATGGCGTGCTGCGCGTCGAACCAGGTGGGCCCGCCGGCCCGGGCGAGGTCCTGTCCGGTCCAGTGCCATCGGTCGTGCAGCCCCATCAGCGCGTGGTACGGCTCGGGCCCGAGCCCCTCGGCGCCGGCCACCAGATGCTCCGGGCCCAGCCCGCGCAGCGCGGTGACCGGCACCGCGAGGCCGACGTGGTCCTGCTGGTGGCGGCCCTTGACGATGCCGACGACCTCGCCACGGTCACAGTCGATCAGCGGCCCGCCGGACGCCCCGGGGCTGACCCGGACATCGCTGCCGAACTGGAGGCCCCGGGCGTCCCGGGCACCGAAACGGACGGCGATGAACGAGTCACCCGCGGCGGACGGACCCGGCGCCCCGGCCGGCCCGCGCACCGCCGACTCGCGTAGTACGCGTTCCTCGGCGGCGCCGCGCCCGGGCCCGGTACCGGCCGCCGCCGACGGGTCCGGCCCGCCGGACCGGTCGTGCCCGCGGAAGATGTAGGCGTCCTCCAGGAGCGTCGCCGGCTGGTCGCTCAGCCAGGCGCACGGATGGTCGGCCTCCGGATCGAGCAGCCGCACCAGGGCGAGATCGGCGCGGGCCGCGCCGGGCCCGGCCTCCGGCGCGGGCCGGCTCAGGTCGTACACCAGGTGCGCGGGCTCCACCCGGCCGCCGAACGCCACCCCGAAGACCCCGTCCGGACCGGTCTCGCGGCGCCGCCCGTCACTCGCCGCGAGGACGTGTGCGCAGGTCAGGACCCATCCCGGGGCGATCAGTACACCGCTGCCCCACAGCCGGGCGTCGGCTGCGCCCGGCGCCGCGCGCAGGGCGACGGTGGTGCGGCCGGCGTGCTCCAGGAGCTGGGCGTACCGGGCGCGGTCGCCGCGGTCGGCGGTACGTCCCTCGGCGGTCGCCATCAGCGGCCCGCGTCATCGGGCTCCCGGCGGCCGGCCGGAGGTCCCGCCTGGGGTGCGGCCGGGGGTGCGGCCGGAGGTTCCGGCTGGGGTGCGGACGAAGGTTCCGGCTGGGGTTCCGGCTGTGGTGCGCCGCCGCCGTGGCCCTGTCCGGGCCGCCGGTCCTGGTCGCCCTGCCGGTCCCGCTCACCTTGCCGATCCTGCTCGCCCTGCTCGCCCTGCCGGTCCTGGCGGTCCTGGCGGTCCTGCCGCCAGGTGAGGGTGACGGAGAGGTTGGTCTTGGCCTCCCCGTCGGCGAGCAGGGCGACCGCCTTGCCCGGTTTCGCGGACAGTTCCACACCGAAGGTCACGCTGGTCTCGTGCGGTGCGACCCGTGCGGTGGCCTGGCGAACGCTGGCGGCGACCCCGCCGATCACCTCACGGAGGCCCTCCACCCGGGCGCCCAGCGCGTCCCAGGCGCCGACGTCCTCGAAGTCCCCGTCCCCGTCCACGTCCCCGTGCAGCGGGTCGGTCCCGTCGAGCCCGGGGGCGTCCAGCCGGGAGACCCGGGCCCAGACCTCCGTCCCGTCGGGCAGTTCGATGCGCTGTGCGCGATCTTGCATCACGGCCTCCTGCTCCCCCTGGACGGCAATTCCCCGATTGCCGCAGGACCGCTGACAGGTGATCAGGCTAGCCCCCGGGCGGCTGGGGCGCGAGAGGTCCGTGGGCCTGCCTATCCTGGCCGGGAATGACCCATGACCCCTGGTGGAGAGCGCGTGTATTTCACTGACCGTGGCATCGAGGAGCTGGAGAACCGGCGCGGCGAGGAGGAGGTCACCCTCGCGTGGGTGGCCGATCAGCTGCGCACGTTCGTCGACCTGAACCCGGACTTCGAGGTTCCGGTGGAGCGGCTGGCCACCTGGCTGGCGCGGCTGGACGACGAGGACGACGAGTAGACGACGAGCAGCTACTGGCGGACGAGGAAGAGGAGCGGCGGGGCGGGGGTGCGCCGTACGGCACGGGAACGCCGTACGGCGCGAGGACGCCGAAGAGGCCGCCAGGCCGCCGCAAAGGGCGCTGAAGAGGCCGCTGCAAAGGGCGCCGCAGAGAACACCTCAGAGAACGCCGTAAGGGACAACTACCAGGGATGACGTAGGGGGCGAGTAGGGGACGGGTCAGGGTCGGGGCCGCTTGACTTCCCGAAGCCGCGATATATCGTGTCTGTTGAGGACGCGATATGTTGCGTTGCACGGCTATCCAGGGGAGGCCAGGAATGTCAGCCCGGACCGCGTGGTCGGAGAATCCGATCGAGGTGACCGCCCCGCGCACACTGGAGATCCCGGACTCCGTCCGCGGGCTCAACGTCCGCCTGGTGGGCGGCACGGTCAACGTCGTCGGCACCTCCGACGGCAGCCCCCCACGCCTGGAGATCAGCGAGCTGCACGGCCCGCCGCTGACCGTCTCCTTCGACGGCGGCACCCTCTCCGTCGCGTACGAGGACCTGCCCTGGAAGGGGTTCATGAAGTTCCTCGACCGCAAGGGGTGGCAGCGCAGCGCGGTGGTCTCGGTGGCGGTGCCGGCCGGCACCCGGGTCGAGGTCGGGGTGATCGGCGCCAGTGCCGTGGTCTCCGGGATCTCGGGGCGTACGGACGTCCGCGGCATCTCCGGCGACATCACCCTGGTCGGCCTGACCGGCGGGGTGCGGGCGGACACCGTCTCCGGCAATGTCGAGGTGCAGTCGCTCCAGGGGGAGCTGCGGTTCAACTCCGTCTCGGGCGACCTGACGGTGATCGACGGCGCGGGCGGCGCGGTGCGCGCGGACTCCGTCAGCGGCGACATGGTCCTGGACCTCGACCCCGGCAAGGGCGCCGACATCACCCTCACCACGGTCTCCGGCGAGGTCGCCATCCGGCTGCCCGACCCGGCCGACGCCAGGGTCGAGGCCAACACCACGACCGGCACGGTCTCCAACGCCTTCGACGACCTCCGGGTCAGCGGCCAGTGGGGCGCCAAGAGGATCACCGGATCGCTGGGCGCGGGCACCGGCCGCCTCAAGGTCACCACGATCTCCGGCGGACTGGCCCTGCTGCGCCGCCCCGCCTACGAGGACTCCCCCGCCGACCCGCCCGCCGAGAAGAAGGTGCTCTGAGCATGCCCCCCGTCTTCGCCCATGGCCGCCTGCGCCTGTATCTCCTCAAGCTGCTGGACGAGGCCCCGCGGCACGGCTACGAGATCATCCGCCTCCTGGAGGAGCGCTTCCAGGGCCTCTACGCCCCCTCCGCCGGCACGGTCTACCCACGACTGGCCAAGCTGGAGGCCGAGGGCCTGGTGACGCACGCGACCGAGGGCGGCCGCAAGGTCTATTCGATCACCGACGCCGGACGGGCCGAGCTCGCCGACCGCGGCGGCGAACTGGCCGATCTGGAACTGGAGATAAGGGAGTCGGTCGCCGCGCTGGCCTCCGACATCCGCGAGGACGTGAACGGCTCGGCGCGTGACCTGCGCCGCGAGATGCGCGAGGCCGCCCAGCAGGCCCGTGCGGGCGCGTCCACGGGGGGCGGGCCCGGCGCCGGCGGGAAGAACGGTGCCGCGGGGGGCGCCGGACGCGGCGGCGCCGGACGGCCGTTCCCGGAGGCCTCGGACTACTTCGACGGCGCCTTCGGCGACAAGGAGGCCTGGCGGCAGGCGAAGGAGGAGTTCCGGCGCGCCAAGGAGGAGTGGAAGGAGCAGGCCCGGAGGGCCAAGGAGGAGAGCAAGCGGGCCCGGCAGGACGCGCAGCGCGCCCGTAAGCAGGCCCGGGAGGCGCAGGTCTTCGCGCGCGAGGAGATCCAGCGGGTCATCAAGCGCGTCCAGGACCAGGCCCAGGATGCGGTGCGGTCGGGCGACTGGTCGGGCGCGGTGCGCGAGGCACTGTCCGAGGTGTCCCGCGAGGTCGGCCGGTTCACCGGCGAACGGCCCGCGGAGGACCGCCCCGCCGGACCGTCCGCCCCCGACGACGGCTCCGAGGTGACGGTCGAACGCATCGACCTCACCAAGGAGGACACCGAGCACCCCCAGCAGCCCACCGCGTCCGCGGCACCCCCAGCCCCCGAGTGGGCGAAGGAGCCGGTCAGCGGTGACCCGGCCCGCGACTTCGACCGGCTGCTGGACCGCTTCCGCGACGATCTGCGGGACGCCGCCCGCGATCACGGCGTCACGCCCGAGCAGTTCAGCGAGTCACGCCGCCGCCTGTCGGCCGCCGCCGCCCACATCGGCGCCCTGCTCCGCCACCCGGACCAGCAGCCACCCACGACGGGCCCGGAGCAATAGCCCACCGACCACCCACCGAAGCCCACGGCGGCGGCGCGCCCGGGATCGCCGTCACACCCGCCCCGGGAGCCCGCCGCCGTCTCCTTCGTACCCGCGGCCGAAAGCGCACCCCACCCCACACCGCCATCCACCGAGCCCACCAGGCCCGCAGCACGGACCCAACTCACCGACAACTACACAGAGTTGCCTTCTGTGCGCTGGATTCACGCGCCGTAATCGGGGAAGTCACTATTTCGCACGGCTTTTCGTCCGGCACGGGGTTCCGACGGACCCCTCCCCACGCCGCCGGCCGGCGGCCGCGCCCCGGCCCCGTTGGACCGGCCCCGGTCAACTCCCTGTCTGCGCGCACCCGTAGCCCATGAGGTAACGCGATGTCGGAATACCTTTCGGTCGCCCGCCGGATGTGGCATCTGCTGGAGCCACTGCACGCCTTGCTGTACTTCGCGCCCGAGGCCCGTCAGGTCGCGGCTGACCTCGGTTACGACGTCGCCTCCCGCTGGCCCAGCTACTTCGCCTGGCGGACGGCTCCCCTCGGGGCGGCCGGGCCCGAGCTGGTGACCGCCACGTTCTACACCTTCAGCCCGCGCCTGGTCGCCCGCTACGTCCCGCAGATCTGGACGGTCGCGGAACCGGCCAAGGTGCTGGACGCCCGGCTGCTGGCCATGGACCGCGCCCTGACCGCCCTCATCGACGGCCGGCTGACCACCGCTCAGCTCACGGAGGCGGCCCGGCTCGCGCGCCAGGCCGCCGAGAACGCCGGGCCGGCCGGCCGGCCATTGGCCGCCGCCAACCTCGACCTGCCCTGGCCGGAGGCCCCCCACCTGGTCCTCTGGCAGGCCGCGACCGTCATCCGGGAGCACCGCGGCGACGGCCATGTGGCGGCGCTGCTGACGTGCGGGCTGGACCCGTGCGAGGCCTTGGTGTCGGTCGCGGCGATCGGGGCCGCGTCCGACACCGAGGTCGCCGGGCGCGGCTGGAGCGCACAGGAATGGCGCGACGCCCGCCATCGCCTCGCCGCACGCGGCTGGATCACCCCGGACGGCACCGCGACCACCCGCGGCCGTGACGAACACCAGGCGATCGAGCGCCTCACGGACCACCTGGCCGCCGGCCCCTGGCGCGCCCTCGGCCACTCCCGCGCCGACCGCCTGGCCCACCTTTTGCGGCGGCTTTGACCTCCCACGTAGCTGGCTTTCCCGCCGCGGGGCGCTGCGCTTGGCCTCGGCCCCACGTAGCTGCCTGTCCCGCCGCGGGGCTTGCTCGCCGTTGCGCGCTTTGCGGCGCCCCGTACGTACCCGTCTGTCCCGCCGCGGGGCTTGCTCGCCGTTGCGCGCTTTGCGGCGCCCCGTATGTACCTGTCTGCTGCGCCGCGGGTGGTCTCGCCGTTGCGCCTGCGGCGGGCTGGGTGGTTGTTGGGTGCGGTGCCAGCCCTACAGACTTCGTCCTCCGGTCTGTCCCCTCCCGTTG